>NZ_JADEXE010000511.1 GCF_015207265.1 Nodosilinea sp. LEGE 07298
GAATTGGGGGAGCCCTTAGCGCAGCCTTAGCGCAGGAGAAAGGGCTAGCTGCGCTGGTGCTCAAGCAGACTGCGCAGGCGGAGCAGGCCCTGACGACAGCGCGATTTAACGGTACCAAGGGGAATGCTCAACTGAGCCGCAATCTCGGACTGGCTCAACCCCTGAAAGTAGGCAATTTCCAGTACCTCACGCTCGGCGGGTGGAATTTGGTCGAGGGCGGCCCGCAGGTACTGGCGCTGTTCTTGCTGGGTGGCGTGGTCAACGGGGTTGAACGATCGGCTAGAGGCAGCGGTAATGCGCTGAAACCGCTGCAAAATAGTGGCCCGTCCGCTGCTGACCCGCAGACGATCAATGGCGCGGGAGCGGGTATAGGTGGCCAGGTAGCTACCGATGCTGCCCCGATCGGGGTTGTACTGCCGCCGCTGCCAAAAGTTGACAAACACTTCCTGGGTGAGGTCTTCGGCTTCGGTGGTGTTGGCCAGCATTTTGAGCGCCAGGGTATAGACCATGGAGGAGTAGCGATCGTAGAGGGTGGCGAGGGCGGAGGTATCACCAGCCCACAGACGGTTGACCAGGTCGCGATCGCTAGCTGGTTCAGACGCCATAGGGTCGGAGGGCGAGAATGGGGGCATGTACGATCTGACAGTAATACGACTCAAGTACGCGGGTTGGATGAGCCAGGGTAACGGCATCCAACTCCGTTAGCCAAACCTCAAAGGTCAACTCTGAAGATCTCAGCCCGCCATCCACTGGGCGCAGCTAATCGTATTGTGCCGGGTTCTAAAGGAAATGAGCCTTGCCCAAAACGCTAGCGGAAAGGAAACTGCTATGAATCACGATTTAATGTCTGCTGACCAGGGTTCTTCTAGAGCAGGCGTCTCTCGCCGTCGGGTGATGGTGGGTGGCGCGATCGCAGGACTGGCTGGCAGCCTCGGCTTTTTTGCCCTGGTCAAGAATCCGGCCCAGGCCCAGAACCGCTCTGGTTCGATTTTCCGCAACAGAGCGGCCGCTAACGATATTGAAATTCTCAATGGTGCCCTCTACTACGAACATCAGGCCATTTGGGCCTACAGCGCCGCTGCCGGTGGCCTCAGCGATACCGATGTAGGCAAAGCGGTGCTGGCCATTGCCCTAGCCAACCAGGCCGACCACATGGTTCACCGCGACGTGCTCAGCCAGGTGATTACCGATTTGGGCGGCAGCCCGGTGATGGCCGTAGACAGCTACGACCTCTCGGCCTACCTGGAGCGCGGCGACGGCGGCCTCGACTCCGATGTGAATATCGCTAAGCTGGCCCTCGCCCTGGAGACCGATGCGGCGATCGCCTACACCAGCGAAGTTGCCCGCCTTCAAACCCCAGAGCTGATCACCGCTGGGGCCACGATTGCCGCCGCCGAGGCCTCCCACGCGACGACCATTCGGGCCGCGTTTATCTCGCTGGGGGTCGATATTCCCTTTGTGCCCGCCCCCTTCGTCAGCGCCGACACCCGCGACCAGTGGGTGATCAAAGTGTAGCTGCCCCCTGGCACCGCTACCGTCAACAGCCTAGTGTTCCGTCAAGCTTAATTTTGGGGATCTTCGTAGGGTGCATTCGCGAAGCAATGCACCGCAGAAATGCACCGCAGAATGGCTAGGAACAGCCTCAATCCTAAATTTGAATATTGACAGACCACTAGTCCTGAAGACGTCATTCATCCTGAAATCGTCACGTTCACTCCTGACCTCAGCCCAGAGCTTAGCTCTGGGCTTTTTTGTGGCGATGCTATTTTGTGTGCGCACTTTGTGTACGCAACATCAAGTCCGTCAGGGCACAACACTGCTGTACCCCGACAAATCAGGGGCTAACCCAACGGGATGTGGCTGAGATCAGGCGGTAATGGCGGCCACCTCAGCCGACTGCGCGATCGCCTGCCAGCCGCCCGTGGCGCTGAGGTAGCCCACTTCGACCACGTAAATGCGATCCCACTGGGGAATGGGCAGGTACCAGTCTTGGGCAAAGTCGTCGCGACACCGCTGCTCGGCCACCGCTGGGGGCAGTCCAGACTGGGTGGCTCGGCCCGTGACATCGTAGAGGCGCAGGGTCATGGTTTCGCCGCCATTGTCTCTGGCCTGGGCGCGATCGCTGCTGTCGATTTGCCACACGGCGTAGAAGCGATCGCTCTCGCGATCGACCGACAGCCGAATCCAGCTATTGGCAGCGGTGGTTGAGGCCGGTGCAGTCTCGGACTCAGTGCTGGTGGGCACGACGCCAAAACTATCGGGCGAGCTGGGCGGAATGCTGGCCAGGGCCGCCACCACATCTGGCGGCAGACCCTCTAGCCCCGAGCTGTCATCCGCGATCGCCGCTTCAGGCGGGGGCGGAATGTAGTCGCCTGGCTCTAGCGGCACCGGGGACGGCACTGGCACTGGGGCGGGGCGCAGCGGTGGCTCAGCGATCGCCGTAGTTCCTGTGCTTTCAGCCGACACACTGTCGGCAGATAGCCCCGAAACCGCCGAATTGGGATCAGGAGTGATGC
>NZ_JADEXE010000512.1 GCF_015207265.1 Nodosilinea sp. LEGE 07298
GTGTAAGGGAGGAGGGCACTGATGGGCTGTCGGCAGCCGGAACGAGCAAATCCTCTAGTCGAACGGTGGCGATCGCCTCCCCCTGCTTGGGGGTAGCCGCTGAAGTTGCCTCCACCTGGGGGACAGGGCGCAGCCAGGGGGCGGTCAGCAGCAGACCGTGGAGCAGTACCGATACCAGCAGAGGATGGCATACTGCTCGAACCGGAGACGGCAACGCTTGATAGGCCATGGTAATGAAACTCTGGGCAGGACAATTCTGGGCGATCGCGCATTCCCCACCCATCCCAAAACCCTCTGCAACGGTGACAGATCCCCGCGCCGGAAACTGCTAGGAGCTATACCAACTATATTGGTATTTTAGGGCTGAGGTGGCCTAGGGCGCGATCGCCGCGATCATCACGCTGTTGGACTTGACCACGGCATAGACCTCCTTGCCCACGGCCAGCTTCATGCGCTCCACAGAGGCTACGGTAATGATGGCGACCAGCTCGACACCAGGGGCGATCGCCAGGGTGAGTTCGGCGTTGACGCCGTCGATGGCGATCGCGGTGATCTTGCCCCGCAGCAGATTGCGGGCGCTGATCGCAAAGTCGCGCTGTACGGCCAAAAATTCCTGCTCTTCGCGCTCATCTTTGAATGGAGTCGGCATTTCCGATGGGCCAGTAGCGGCGTCGGGCTGCTCCAGGCTGCGCACTAGCTCCCGCAGAATATCGGTTTTGCTGCGCTGAGTGCGCTGACAGTAGCCGTCGAGAATTTTGCGCTCCTCTTCGGAGGCCTGAAAGGTGATCCATCCTTGGCTTTTTCGAGGCATGGCAAAACCCAGAATGACGGTATTGGGCAATACCAACTTGGTTGGTATATTGATCTAAGCTGATGACACAAGATTTGCCGTAGGACTAGCGCCACAGGTCTGTCGCTACAAACCCGGCGCGACGGTAAATCCATACCAATTCTCTCTGAAGACTATGAAAAGACGAAACTTTCTGTGGGTTACCACCGCCCTGGGCCTGAGCCTGATGGGTGGGGTCGCCCTTCAGGCCAGCTTTCCGCTAGAAGCCCAGGAGCAGAGATTGGCTCAGTCGCAGACAGCGCTCCTCGTTTCAGCAGCGGCCAGCCTTCAAGATGCCATGCAGGCCATTCAGACCGATTTTGAGGCCGCGCACCCAGAGATTGCCCTCAACTACAACTTCGGCTCCTCCGGGGCGCTGCAACAGCAGATCGAGCAGGGTGCGCCGGTAGATGTTTTCATTTCTGCCGGAGTGCCCCAGATGGATGCCCTAGACGATCAGGGGCTGCTGCGCGCCGGCACTCGCCAAGATCTGCTGGGCAACCGGCTGGTGCTGATTACCCCAGAAAATTCCCCTCTGGACCTGGATGACTTTAGCGACCTCACCCAGCCAGACGTAGAACGAATCTCCGCTGGCGAATTTCGCAGCGTACCCGCCGGGCAGTATGCCGAGCAGGTGTTTAACAACCTGGACATTTTGGCGGCCCTTCAGCCCAAGCTAATTTTTGCCAACAATGTGCGGGGAGTGCTGGCGGCGGTGGAGTCGGGCAACGTAGATGCTGGCGTGGTCTACGCCACCGATGCAGCCCTTTCTGATCGAGTGACGGTGGTGGCGATCGCCGCCGCCGATTTGCACAATCCGATCACTTACCCCCTGGCCGTGCTTGACGAGGCCGCTAACCCCGAAGCCGCCCAAACCTTTGTGGACTATTTGTCGAGTGATGCCGCCCGGGCCGTGTTTGAAGACTTTGGCTTCACCGTTCTAGAGTAAGCCCCATGCCTTTAGATCTATCCCCTCTGTGGATTTCGTTTAGAGTCGCCAGTTTGGCGACGGGGGCGGCCTTTTTGGTTGGTATCGCCGCCGCCTACTGGATGCTGGACTACCGGGGGCCGGGCAAGTCTTTGATTGAAGCTGTTTTAGTGGCACCGCTGGTGCTGCCGCCGACAGTGGTGGGCTTTTTGCTGCTGCTGCTGCTGGGCCGCAACGGCCCCCTGGGGGCGAGTCTAAAATCTCTCGGCCTCAATCTCGTCTTTACCTGGTACGGGGCCGTCGTTGCGGCGACGGTGGTGGCGTTTCCGCTGATGTACCGCACCGCCCTGGGGGCCTTCGAGCAAATTGATCCGGCCCTGATTCAGGTGGCGCGTACCCTGGGGGCGCGGGAAGGGCGAATTTTTTGGCGGATTGTGCTGCCGCTGTCGGTGCCGGGACTGCTGGCGGGGCTTACCCTGGCCTTTGCCCGCGCCCTGGGCGAATTTGGGGCAACGCTGATGGTGGCGGGGAATATTCCTGGCCGCACTCAGACCATGCCAATGGCGATTTATTTTGCCGTCGAAGCCGGGGCCATACAGGAGGCCTGGGTGTGGGTGGTCATTATTCTGACGGTGTCGCTTTCAGGCATTGTTGCGGCTAATTTGTGGCAGGTTCAGCGCCGCGATCGCCATCACATCGGCACCCCTGTAGCCCAAAATCCAAAATCCAAAGTCCAAAATCCAAAC
>NZ_JADEXE010000081.1 GCF_015207265.1 Nodosilinea sp. LEGE 07298
TCAACAAATTGCTCGAATAGCGCGTTTATCATGGGACGCTAACTCATTGACTCTAAGCGGCCAGGGGTAACGTCTTTAGCTTATCCAATTGACCGCACTAGTACGAATGATCACCTTAACAGGGGTACCTCTCAAGCCCTAGAGATTGCTGATAAACCAGGGGAACCTTCGGTCGAGTTAACCGCTTCTGCCAGTACCAAGGGCTAGGCAGGCAGGGCGATCGCCCGATCGGGTAGATAGGTAGGTTTCATACGAAATCCGCATTGAAAAACCCCGATTCAAAACAGGAATCTTGTAGGGGCATTGCACTGCAATGCCCCTACAAACTGGGTACAACCAAATAGGATTCGGTATCAGTAGCCATGCACCGCCGCCGCTAACGGATCACATCTGCCGCGTCAACGGTTGCCAGTCAACCCTGGTGGGCAACGCACAACTGACCACTTTCCTCAACAATTCTGTAGGTTTGCGATCGCGTTACTTGGGCATTTTAGCGTTGAGGTACTTAGCGCTAGGTTGCAGAGTCTATGGCACCGACAGCAGACGTGATCATCATTGGCGCAGGCATTTCCGGGCTAGCTGCCGGGTGCTATGCGCAAATGAACGGCTACCGCAGCCAAATTTTTGAGGCCAGTGACCTGCCGGGGGGGCTGTGCAGCGGCAGGTCGCACCAGGGCTACAGCTTCGACGGCGGCCTTCACTATGTCTTTGGCACCGGGCCGGGGCAGCCTTTCTACTCGCTCTGGCAGGAGTTGGGGGCGGTGCCAGGGCTAGAGTTTGTTAACCAAACCGAGTTTATGCAGATTCGTGGCCCCCAGGGCGATGTGCTGCGGGTACACAGTCAGCCCGACCAGCTAGAGGCGCATCTGCTGGCGCTGGCCCCGGAAGATGCCAAGCTGATCGAGGGCTTTTGCAAAGGGGTACGCAAGTTCAAAGAGTTTGACCTGTCGATGCTGCAACAAAAACCCAAGTCGCTGATGACGGCGGCCGACTGGGCGCGTTTGGGTAAGCAGGTACTGCCCTTTATGGGGGTGCTGGGCAAATGGAGCCAGCTGTCGCTGCGCGATCTGGCGGGGCAGGCCAAAAACCCCTTTCTGCGGGCGGCGATGCCCCACATGTTTGCCTGGCCCGATGTGCCGGTGATGGTGGGGATGTCGCTGCTGGCCTACCTGGACAACGGCAACGCAGGGTTTCCGGTGGGGGGCGCGATCGCATTTTCCCGCGCCATTGAGCAGCGCTACCTGGCCCTCGGCGGCGAAATCCACTACTCAGCCCCGGTAGAGCGCGTGCTGGTGGAGCATGACCAGGCCGTAGGCATTCGTTTGGAAAACCAGGCCGAGTACCAAGCCGATCGCGTCATTTCGGCCTGCGATGGTCGCCGCACCATTTTTGACTTGCTCGAGGGCGAGTACATCAACCGCAGAATTGAGAAGCTCTACGACGGGCACCTGCCGCTGCATTCCCAGTTTCAGGTGCTGCTGGGGGTAGATATGGACTTTAGTCAGCAGCCCCCCTGGGTGACGCATTTGCTGGAGGAGCCGATCGCGATCGCAGGCCAAGACCACTTTGAAATCGGCGTCAAACACTACGGCTTTGCCCCCTCGCTGGCCCCACCGGGCAAATCAGTAGTGAGCCTGATGCTGACTACTCACTACCGCGACTGGCAAAGCCGCTACGGCAACGGCATCCCCAGCCGCGATGCAGAGATCTTAATTGACCGCATGGAAGCGTTTTACCCCGGTCTGAGGGCAGCGACTGAATGTATGGATGTGACCACACCCCTCAGCCTGGAGAAAGCCACCGGCAACTGGCAGGGGGCCAGCAGCGGCTGGCTACTGACCAAAGACACCCTGCCGCTGATGATTAAGGGCGTGCCCAAGCGCCTGCCGGGGCTCGGCAACTTTTATATGGTGAGCCAGTGGACCGAACCGGGGGGCAGCGTGCCGATCGTGGCGCTATCGGGCCGCAACATGATCGCCGAAATTTGCCGCGAAGACGGGCGCACCTTTACGGCCACGGTGCCGGGATAGCGGGGAATTATTTTCGGCGAAAGGTTATGAATTGCGATCGCACATCAAACTTCGTTGCGGTCCTGCGCCCGCTCCAAACGTAAGCGAGACAATAGAGCTAAGGGAAACGGTTGCAAAGAGCCATCCCGACCAGGTGATCAAGCATCAGGAGGATACACCCATGCTATCCCTCGCATTCACTTACCACGACACGCTCTACCTCGCGACCGAATTGGGTGTCCTGGGGCTGGTGCTCTGGCTGTGCTGGCTAGCACCTCGCCTAGATCACCATCGGCCCCAGCCCTAGTTGCCGGTCGACTCACCTCGGCCCCCGGCCCGGTTCCACCAGTTCCAGTTACGGGAGGACACCTCATGTACCGCAAAATTTTAGTCGCCCTAGACAACAGCGCTACCAGCCAGGCCCTGGTAGCCCATGCCATTGAGCTAGCCCAGGCTACCAGGGGCGAACTGCTGCTGGTGCACAGCCTATCCAGCCAGGAAGAGAACAGCCCGCTGCCCATGTCGGCAACCATCGACAGCATCTACTGGGCACCCGGCACCGAGCTAGATCTAGAAGCCTGGCGGCAAGAGTGGATGCGCTATGAAACCGCAAGCCTGGAGCGACTGCGCCATTACGGGGCGATCGCCAATACCGCCGGAGTTACCACTGAGTTTCGGCAGCTGGTTGGCAACCCCGCCACCGCCATTTGCAAAGCGGCCCAAGCCTGGGGAGCCGACCTGATTTTGGTGGGCAACCGAGGCCGATCTGGTTTGAGCCAGTTAGTGCTGGGCAGCGTTAGCAACGAGGTCATGCACCGCGCCTCCTGCGCTGTACTGGTGATGAAAGGGGCGGCGCTGAGTGAGGTCGAGACACCTGCGGATGTAAACGTAAGCACAAAGGATCCGAAGCAAGCAGTAGCTTGATCGATCTGTAACGAATCGTGATCTTTTTCTGCAACTTCCTTGGGGAAAATGGCGGAAAATCAGGGGAAAAGCTTGGTCTTTAAAGGGGATAACCTCTCGCTTCAGGGGTAAGGTGTCGCTATCAATTCCATGGTTGTGGAAACTGAAGGTTATTCCCCACACCTTTTCCCCAGTAGCGTTAGCGACCTGGTCTAGACAGAGAAAGCATCTCAGGGCTTTTCCCCAATTTTCACAGCCCCTTCTACTACGACTACCTTTTAAATTTTTCTTCTTCCGGAAGGCGGACCTTACCTAACAGGGTCGGCATTGATGGGACCAAAGAAGGGTGATAGGATGAGCACCCAATCGAAAAGTAATTTCTTTCAACCGTCCTGAAATGCCCTCTGTGCAAGGGATCCAGCTTCAAAAAAACATTTTGAAAGAGCAGCTTTACGGGGAATCTATTGCAAAGGTGAGATACTGCTAGTACGGAATCAGCCACCTGTCACAGACAGACATTTCTGGTTTGCATTCCCGGTCAATTGCGTTTCTTTTATCCGTTGCCATGAAGTTTATCTGCCCCCAGAGCGAGCTGAGTGCCCAACTGTCGTCGGTTAGCCGTGCTGTATCGTCGCGCCCCAGTCGCCCCGTGCTGGCCAATATTTTGGTCAAGGCCGATATTGAGAGTCAATCGGTAACGCTAGTCGGTTTTGACGAAGTGTTGGGCATCGAAAGCCGCTTTAGCGCCCAAGTCGAAGAGCCGGGCACCCTGACGCTGCCCTCTAAACTTTGGGGCGATATTGTTTCGCGGCTGGCCAACGAAGACATTACTTTAGAGTCTGACGGCGACAGCACGACGGTAACCCTCACCTCCTCCTCAGGCCGCTACGAGGTGCGGGGTCTAAGCGCCGAAGACTACCCTTCGCTGCCCACAGTGGAGGAGGGCGAGGCGATCGCCCTCTCTGCCGAAGCCCTGCTCAATGGTCTGCGCGGCTCGCTGTTTGCCACCAGCGGCGACGAAACCAAGCAGGTGCTTACGGGCGTGCACCTGCTCTCTGAGACCGACTCCCTAGAGTTTGCCGCCACCGATGGCCACCGCCTCTCGGTGGTGCAAACCACCGACGAAGCCGCCACCGAAACCCCGGCGATGGATGTCACGGTGCCTGCCAAGGCCCTGCGCGAGCTAGAGCGCATGATTCAGGGCTACAACTCTAACCAACCGGTGGCACTGCGGCTCGATGAAACCCAGGTGCTGTTTGACCTGGGGGCACAGCGACTCACCACTCGCCTGCTGGAGGGGCAGTACCCCAACTACCGGCAGCTGCTGCCCAAGCAGTTTGCCCGCCAGGTCACCGTCGATCGCCGCCTGCTAATGTCGAGTCTGGAGCGGATTGCGGTGTTGGCTAGCCAGAAAAATGACATCATCAAAATTACGCTGAACTCTGCCGATCAATCGATCGCGCTCTCGGTAGAAGCGCAGGAAGTGGGCAGTGGTCGCGAAGACCTGCCTGCCCAGGTAACCGGCGAAGACCTCGATATCGCCTTTAACGTGCGCTACCTGCTGGATGGCCTCAAGGCGTTCGACACGACCGAAGTGCAAATGCAGTGCAATGCGGCCACCAGCCCAGCGGTGTTTGTTCCCCTGGGCGAAACTAAAATCACTTACCTAGTCATGCCCGTGCAAATCAGGGGGTAGGCTGTAGCTCCAAAGCATCAGCGATCGCTGTGAACGCTGTTAGCCCCAGTCCACTCGTGAGACATTTGAAGCGAGTGTCAAAGCTGAGCAACTGCTTGTACAAACTCTGCTTGCTTCCCCCTTATTTGGCAGAGCAAGTAGCATTTGTCCCTACAGTTTGACCTTTACAAACCGGGATTTGGCGATTCGGACTTGGTATTGAATGTTACTTTGAGTGGACTGCGCCAATTCAATTCTTTGGCGCAACAAGTTTTGCCCTAGATCGAAGATGGAGAATATCCGACCCAAGAAGGGTTAGCTGTTATGACACTGTGAGTGATGCTGGCCATATAAAATACGGACCGAAACGCTGGCTCATTTTGAACTCGCCACCGGCTGCTTTACCGGCTTCGGTTAGGTAATGCTTGCCGTCCTTGCTTGCGAGCAGTCCTGCCTCGGTAAGCTTCGCGAGGAGTTCCTGTGTGCTTAAGCCTAGCTTCTTGCCCAGCTTAGATGAAGAAAGCTTTTCACCATCGCTGTTTCCTGATTTTAGCGAAGGCCGGGCTGGATCTTGGCCAATTGAAACTTTTTCTAACGACATGCGTACCTCGTCGCTGATACGAATAATGCGTTGGGCTTCTTCATAAGCCTCACGATAAAGCTCGCCATCATCAGCGCGACTGATAGCCACACCCATTTCGTTGTTGTTGATCTGACTAAATTCGTACAGGTTGAGGCTAGTAACGATACAAGTTTCTTCGTTTAGGTAGCATTTGGCATGGAGATTTTTGCAAAAGCTAGTGCGGATAAACGATAGCTCTTTCAACCAGTTTATTTCCTCTGGCTGTAGCTCATTCTTGCCATAGACAATTCTGACATCGATCTTGAGACGATTTTTATCCTCAAGGAGCTCTTTAACACGATCATTCAATTTGAGGAATGGACTGATAAGGATCAGCCGATCAGACGCACCCTTAATAAGTTCCTCTAAAAAATAATTAGTGGCACTGGTGTTGAGAAATTTTGCCAATGGTTACGGCTCCATTCTTATTCAATTTGGATAATGGCTATAAACCACTCACAAAGCTAACAAGTTGTTATGTGAAATCTTTCCGTGTATCTACCCAAGATTTGGTGTTTCTATCGATACCAGTAGATTGGCATAATATTTAGGAAACATAGTGCTTAAGCTTATTCAAACTGCTGCTGCGAAGACTACTCTCAGCTATCGTTCTTGTTGCCAGACAAGTTTTGCTGGCGCAGTAACAACACGATCGCGATCGCAACCCCTACCCCAGCCACCGCGATCGCAATACCCCAAACCCAACTAGCCTGGGCTGGGGCTGCTACACTCTCGCGATCGCTGGATGCAGGAACTGGTTCTGAACTGCCTTGATTCATCGCTGACTGAGATGGTGGCGTGGCGGCACTGGCGCTACCGGCAGCAACTACTGTGGTGTAGCTCAGCTCAAAGGGCGTGAACGTTGCATCGGCGGTGGGACTGCCGGTTAGCACAATACGGTATTCGCCCACCTCAGGGAATGTGATCTCGGCACCCGGAATATTTTGAAAGCGTTCCGGCGACATCGCGGTTAGCGCTGGCTGCATCACGGGTGCAGAATCGGTTTGGTTTGCCTTGTAGACCGCCAGGTTGCAGTCGCACTGCTCCAAAGGAATCACCCTGCCACCCTGCTGAGTGAGGGCTACCCATACCCGAGCGGGTTCACCGGCTCGGGCGCTGTGGTTAGGCTCCAGGTGCCAGGTACCCGCGACATTGCCTGAAATCTCGGTCTTGTGGGCGTGGGCTGGTAGCCCGGTCAAAATTCCGGCCATAGCAACCAAGAGGCCGCCAATTAGGCTAATGCTTGGCCGACGCATAGTACTTCTCTAGAGACAACAGGGACCAAAACCAGCGCCAGCGCAGCAGCAGGCCGAGCAGGGAGATGGTACCCAGGGCGATCGCCGCCAGCCAGTTAGAGCGCTCAAACCCGCCCAAATAGCGCGACCCCAGCAGCAGCGTGTGGGCCACCACCAAGACAAAAATCGGCAGGCTGAGCAGATGCAGCCGCCGCCACTGGTAGCCCAGGTAGCGCTGGGCTTGGTCAAAGCTGGTCATGGCCAGGGGCGTCATTAGCCCAAAGGCGACGATGCCCGCCCAGCCACCTACCTGCAGCCTGGGCAGTAAAAAGGGCAGTGCCAGCGGGTTCCATCCCATAGTGACCATGTGGCCGATGTGGGCGATCGAGAGCACAAATGCGCCTACCCCCAGGGCGCGGCGGTAGACCAGCAGCGCCGACCAGAGGCGGCTAATCGGTCGGGCAATTAGGCCTAAAAACAGGCAAATGAGTGCGCCGTGTCCGGTTAGATCGACGCTGCCGCTGCCCCGAAATACCGTTAACAGGCCAATGATCAGCGTAATCCAGCCGCCGAGACGAAACAGTTGGCCCCGCCTGTCGCTACTCACCCAGCTGGTCGAAACACCGACCCCCAGCATCATCGGCAGGGTGCCGAGGCCAAAGGCCAGCATGGTGGCCCCACCCGCCCAGGGGTTAGTGGTCTCCGCTGCTTTGAGCTGAGCCGCATACAAAAAACCGCAGGGAATAAGCCCCCAGGCCAGCCCCAGCAGTAGCGGCGTCCAGCGCTGGGGGTTGAGCGAGAGAGCCTGCATGGCGCGACTGAGGCGATCGTGCAGGCCAGTCATCGGGTTGAGCAAAGGCACCTTGGGCATATGCTTGGGGCTGATTTGGGCTAGCCCAAACCAGATCAGCAGCAGCCCGGTAATGATGGCAACACCCTGCCGCAGTGGACTGCCAATGCCAGCCATTTGCCCACTGGCTACCAGCACCGACCCTAGCGCTCCAATCCCAGTACCGACTACACCATAGCTAATCAGCCGACCCAGGTTGAGCAGCAGGTGAAAGGAAATATGCTGCCAGCGGCTGGGCGTTGCCGAGGCTTGAGATAGCGAAAAGGCCGCTGTAATTGGCCCACACATGCCCAGACAGTGGCCAAAACTGCCCAAAAATCCAAGGCTGGTAATGAGCAGCAGATCTAACATTCCAAAGGGTGAAGGGCGCAGAAGGGCATTTTTGAGGGTAGCACCCTACCTTGCCCAGTGTCCTTCGACCACCTGTCTGTTGACTTAACCTCGTCGGGGCGACCGGCTTTTGCTCCAGTCGCTCGCGGGTAAATGGCACTGAATTGAGGCTGGTTAGCAGAGCCCACTCTAGGGTAAATCAAGGCTTTCGGCGTTGACCTACTGGGCCGGGCTTGAACCATCGCGAAACGCTTATTTCAGTGATATTCGATCAAGAGTAACTCCATAAGGATGCACTCTCAGATCTTGACGCCACTTTCAGTCGCGGTTACGATTCTGGTACTGTGCAATTTTGCTGCGCCCTAACTGTTTGATGCTTTCCTTGCAGCTACTCCTCGCCCCTCTCTTCAGCCTGCTTCTAGGGCTGGGACTGCTGCTGCGCCTCGGGCGCAACTAATTTTTAAAACAAAGGCAAGAGGCCCTGAATAGTTTCACTCCTCAGTTACAGGTTTTTCCTAGACCTGACGACTGCTGGGGAGTTCTGCGTTATTCAAGCTTTGGTGCCTCATGCTCTGCCGCGATCGCACCCCACCGCCTCGCCTACAGCAAGCCTTGTAGCACTGCCCACCATCTAAACATCACCAAAGTATTGCCATTCGCTCAATCGTGAGAAATATCCCATGTTGACTAACCCCGCTGAGAAATACCGCCCCTTTGCGCCGATCGCATTGCCCGATCGCACCTGGCCCAGCCAAACCATTACTCAGCCCCCAATTTGGCTCAGCACCGACCTGCGCGACGGCAACCAGGCGCTGATTGAGCCCATGTCAATCGAGCAAAAGCTGCGCATGTTCGAGCTGCTAGTCGAGATCGGCTTCAAAGAGATTGAGGTGGCGTTTCCCTCCGCCTCTGACACCGACTTTCGCTTTGTGCGCCGCCTGATTGAAGAGAACCGGGTGCCTGACGATGTCGAAATTCAGGTGCTGACCCAGGCGAGGGAAGATTTGATTCGCCGCACCTTTGAGTCTCTTTCAGGGGCAAAGCGGGCGATCGTGCATGTCTACAACGCTACGGCCCCGGTGTTTCGGCGGGTAGTGTTTCGCCACGACCCGCCAGAGACGATTGCGCTGGCGGTCCATGCCGCGACGCTAATTCGCGAGTTGGCGGTGGAACGGCCCGAAACCCAGTGGCGCTTCCAGTATTCGCCGGAGGTGTTTTCGCAGACTGAGCTGGAGTTTGCCCGCGATATCTGCAATGCGGTGTTGGAGGTGTGGCAGCCGACGCCCGATTGCAAAGCGATCATCAACCTGCCCGCTACGGTCGAAAGCGCCACTCCTAACGTGTTTGCTGACCAGGTGGAGTGGATGCACCGCCACCTGGCCTACCGCGACAGCGTAGATTTGAGTGTGCACAACCACAACGACCGGGGCTGTGCGATCGCTGCCGCCGAACTGGGCCAGATGGCTGGGGCCGATCGCGTTGAGGGCTGCCTGTTTGGCAATGGCGAGCGTACCGGCAACGTCGATATCGTTACCCTGGCGCTGAATCTCTACACCCAGGGCATTCACCCAGGGCTTGATTTTTCGCACATTAACGAGGTGGCCCGCATTGTCGAAGACTGCACCCAGTTGCCGATCCATCCCCGTCATCCCTACGTGGGCGACCTGGTGTTTACGGCATTTTCGGGTTCCCATCAAGATGCGATTCGCAAGGGCTTTGCGGCCCGCAACCCCAAGGATCTGTGGGATATGCCCTACCTACCGCTCGACCCAGCCGACCTGGGACGGTCCTACGAGTCGGTGGTGCGGGTAAATAGCCAATCGGGCAAGGGCGGCATTGCCTTTTTGCTGGAGCGTGACTACAACCTCAGCCTGCCCCGCCGGTTGCAGATTGAGTTTAGCCAGGTGGTGCAGCGGGCGATGGATGCCACTGGCAAGGAGATGACCGCACCGATGCTGTGGGACTTGTTTGAGCAGGAGTATCTGCGGGCGAATGCACCCTTTAAATACCTGACTCACCACTGGCGCGATGATCAAAGCCCGGCCACCATTGCCACAACCTTGGAATGTGTCGATCGGGTGCTGACCCGTGCGGGCAACGGCAACGGCCCGATTGATGCGTTCGTAGATGCGCTCGATCTGCAAATTCGGGTGCACAGCTACGAGGAGCGGGCGATCGGCCACGGTAGCGATGCCGATGCGATCGCGCTAATCGAAATTGCCGCCGACTGGCTAGAGGGCACAATTCATGGGGTGGGCATTCACAGCAGCATTGTCACAGCTTCGCTGCTGGCGGTACTCAGCGCTGTTAACCGAGGGCTGGCAACGCTGACGCCTACTCAAAGAGAGGCAGTGCTGCCTGGACCGCAAACCGTGGCCTAAGCCAGCGTCTTCAGGGGTTGATATGGCTTTCTAGTTCAGCCGTATCCGCCCCTGAGCGGTTTTTGTATCAATCCGATGTCACTAGTTCTAAGCGGCCAGGGTAGGGAACCGATCGCGATGAGCCCTGACATAGGTCATGGCAACAGGCGTGAGCCAGGCAACGGCTTGTTCGATCAATTGGCGATCGCACTGGCTCCAGGTGCGGGGGGTATCAAAAACGCAGGCCTGCAAAATGCCCCACAGTTTTTGCTCTAAGCACAAATGCGCGTGAACCAAGGCTCTATGTCCAAAGGTTTGCCGCTCAAACTCCCGATTCAACACCTCGGAGGCAGCCGTTTCGACATCCTCGACAAAAATGCTGGGCTGGGCATTGAGAGCCGCTGCAAACATAGGATCTGCCTTAGGTAAATCGGACGCTTCTAATTTCCAGTTCGGGTCGTAAACGATAGGAACTGTTTGCTGCTTTCTCCAGCAAACGGGTACCCGCCCCACCTGAAAATCGGGCGATCGCAGGTATAAAAAGACGCGATCGCATCGTAGCTGTTGTCCTAAAACAGCTAAAACATGTTCCATTATCGGTGTTGTATTTTGCCCCTGAGTCAGTGCTTCAGAAAATTGGCACACCAACATTTCAATCTGCTCAAGATTAATTCTGTTGGTTTCATGGGCTTTAGATCGAGCCATAGCCGTCCATCATAATTACTTCCCTACCTTAGAGCCAAAGTAAGTTGCCTACCCCTGCCAAGCATATAGTTTAGCTCTCACTCTTTAGACACAAATGACCTCTCTCTAAAAGAGGAAAATAGCCTCGAGTACAAGGCGGATTCTTGATTGATTGCAAAGATATGCCCTTTGAACGATGAGGTTGTCTAGGGAGTTACTTAACGTGTCCACTAGGTAGAAGCAGTAGGCAACGCGCCCGACTGACTAGCTATCTCTAGCATTTGTCTAGCATTTGTTAGGTAATTCATTAGGTGACTTTATGATGAAAGCGATTTTCGGATCTCTCAAAAAAGTGCTGCACAGCATTCACTGGAAGCAGTTTGCAGTAGCTTGTTCGGCAGTTGTTATTCTGTTGACCGCCAGTGGAGTTGATGCCAGACAAAATGCTAGCCGACAAGCCTATTCTAACAACGAGATTCCACCAACTGAGGATGTTGGTCGGCCTCGTACGATGAACCAGTGGCAAGCTGAAAACGAAGCTTTGGAAGGTCAGCCTGGCGAAAAACTGAAGCGGATTGCTGAAGAATCTGCCGATGCGGTCAAAAATATGGCAGAGATTTATCCTCAAAATGCGAAGACCCTGACGCCTGGGGTAGATAATGGTCGGCTTCCCACTGACGACTAGTGAATAGCTGTCAGTAAGAGCTGACGTGGCTTCGCTAAAGTTGCTTATTCTTTGCGAAGCCACCCGCTACTGTTCGTGGAGAGTAGCAAAGTATTCCACAAGATCGGATAAGTCTGCGATCGCGGCGATAGGCCCAAGGCCAGTACCGATCAAGCCAGTTGAAATTAGGCAATTACAATGACGCAAACTTTCAAGAAAGGGGACAAAGTCTCCTGGAACACAGCTCAGGGCAAGACGGTTGGCAAAGTCGTGAAAAAGCTAACCTCTCGCACTGAAATTAAGGATCACACGGTAGCTGCATCCGAAGACGACCCTCAGTATTTAGTTGAAAGCGATAAAACCGGCAGTCAAGCCGCCCACAAACCAAGCGCTCTGACCAAAGAAGACTAGGTTGAAGAATAATGAGGGTGGCAGTCATCGCATCCCCTATTAATCAAACGTTTTATTTTTATCATTATAAACGCTTGGTTGAGGGGTTTTAATGTCTATGACAAAACCCCAGGGTGCTAGGTAGCAAGCCAGTCATCTGGGCTTTTCCACAGCAGAACCCTGGGGTTTGAGGTGTTGGGTGGTGTTTTAACGACCAGTAGAGCCGGGCAAAATGGGTTGCTCGACGGCCTGGCGGTAAATTTCGGTCTCGTCGTTGAAGTCGATGGGCAGCACGGCCACCACGTTTTCGTGGGGGCGGGGAATGATGACCCAGGTTTCGAGAATGCCACCGGGGGTTTTCTCGGCGGCTTCTACCCCAGCGGCCATAGCCGCCTTAACTTCGGAGACATCGCCACGAATGTTGATGCAGAAGCGGGCGCTACCGGCCCGAATATAGCCAATGAGCGTAACGCGTCCTGCTTTCACCATCGCATCTGCGGCGGCTAGCACCGGGGGAAACCCTCTGGTTTCGAGCGACCCGACAGCCTGTGGCATGGTTGTACTCCTGGAAAAGTTCTGTAGGTAAAAAATTCAACCTTCATTGTACGGGCCAGCGGTATCAACCTAGCCGTGTCGATTTATTAAAGACTATGGAATGGTTGTAATAGTAGAGCTTATACCCGAAAAGGTTCAGAGGCTGGGGTGAACCCAATGGGCAAGATTGCGTCAATGTTGTCGGTGGGGTTGGGGATGATGATATGAGTAGTGACTTCGGCCAGGTTGGGGCAGGCGTTGGCGGCGATAAGGCCCGCTTCTACAGCACGCTTGACCTCGGCCACCAAGCCGCGTACCACTACGAACTGTCGCCCGCTCTCGGATCGATCTTGCACGGAGATAGTGACGTTGCCCGCTTTGACCATGGCATCGGCGGCGGCCAGTACCGCCGGAAAGGTTTGGGTTTCAATGACGCCGACGGCAATGGCCATAGGGGTGCTCCTGACGTTAGGTGAGTTGAGGGTTGAGCCGCGCTCAAGGTTCAACTATAACTCTATACCTTGATGCCGCTGGGTTCTCCGGCGGTGGCAATAATGCGATCGCAACCCGATGCTGGCTTGGCCCAGTCGCAGTGGCAGTCTTTAGGGTCGCCCCAGCACAGGCTGAGGTAGAGTTCGTCGCGGGTGGCGGCGAGTTCGGCCCATTCGCTGACGGCAATGCGTTCTTCTACGTGCTCTAAGGTGGTGGGCTGGGGCTGGTTTCCGGCCATCCACAGGCGCAAGCCATTGATAGACTCGCGCCAAAACTCCAGCATGGCGGGGCGAGCCGCTACCAGCGCGGCTTTGTCGGCGGGGATAGCGATCAGCTGAGGATGCAATTCGGGTACGCGCAGGGTGCGTCCTGCAAAGTGGCACGTATGCCAAACTAGCCCCGACACCCCGTGCTGGTGCTGATAGTCGTGAATTTGGGCGCGAAAGTCTTGAATCGCAAATACTTTGCTGAGTTTGTCGGTCCCGATCGCTTTAGAAATTACCGGGTTATCAACGCGATCGGCGGAAGACAGCACCACTCGCTCGCCCTTCCAGGTAGCGCGAAGTTCCTGATCGAGAAAGTCCAGGAGTTGTTCGGTGGTGTAACTCATGGGCTTATCTTATCAAGCTCAGCCGGGGAGTTTTGTGCCTAGCTATAGTTTCCCAAGCCGTTCTGTCAGAAGATCATAGATACCTGCGGCATCGGCAGTTTCGATTACGGTGGCGTTGGCGGGAGTGGCCGGGATTGGGTAAGCGTTGGCGACCGTGCGCCCGATGCATAACGAACCCTCGGTTTCAATGGCCAGTCGCATGGCCCGCCCGGTAAAGAGATCGGGGCGCAGCAGGTAGGCAATTACGCAGGGGTCGTGGAGGGGAGGCGCGGCTAAATCGTGGCGATCGCAGTCGATTTGGCCGTAGGGGCGCAGCAGATCGGCGGCGGTTTTGCCCACCGGGGTGCCCAGGTTTTCCAGGGCCGCCAGGCGATCGGGGGTGGTTACCACTTGATGGGTCACATCGAGCCCAATCATGGTCAGGGGCAGCCCTGCGTCTACTACAACCTTCGCCGCGTGGGGGTCGACATAGAGATTGAACTCGGCGGCGGGGGTAATGTTGCCTGGCCCCAGCGCTCCGCCCATCATCACCACCTGGTCGATGCCGCGCGCAATCTCGGGGCACTGAATCAGCGCCACGGCTAAGTTGGTCAGCGGGCCAAGGGTGGCCAGGGTAATGGGGGTCGCAGCCGTGGTGAGTTGCTCAATTAAGAAGGCGACAGCGTGCTGATCCTGCAGCGGCATCGTGGGTTCGGGTAGCAGCCCCTCGCCTAGCCCGGTGCTGCCGTGAATATCTTCGGCGGTAGTAAGCGATCGCAGCAGCGGTCGGGGACAGCCCGCATATACCGGCACATCGGTTCGCTGGGCTAGATGGCAGATCCGGCGAGCGTTGGCCGCCGTCAGGGCCAGGGGTACATTGCCCGCCACGGTGGTAATGCCCAGCAGGTCAAACTCGGCAGGGCTGGCAAAGGCAAGCAGGAGCGCGATCGCATCGTCGACCCCAGGGTCGCAGTCAATAATCAATCGTCGTGGGGACATAGTTATTCCTGAAGGTCTTCTTGTTCAAGCGCTACTGTGTTCGGTAATTGCGATTTGAGGTGGCATAGCCCAGCCACTCGAAGCAAAGGGGACTGCCCTAAAATGGTGTAAGTCGCCACATATGCCCCCAAGTTAGGAGGTTTCTCTCTTGTCTGCTGCATTTCGTCTCAAAGCTTTCATCGTATCTGGGCTGAGCCTGCTGTTGGTCACTGGCTGCGCAGGTAGCTCGCTGCAACGATCTCTAGAGGCTGATCCGCAACTGCAAGATCGGCCTGTGTTTGACGAAGAAACCTCCGAAACAGCTGGAGCCGAAACAGCTGAGGTCGCAGAGGCTACTCCAGAGGCTAGCGATACCGACAGCACGACCTCGCCCCCTCGCGGCAGCAACGCCATGGCCCTACTCGATCAGGTGCCCGACGATCTGCGACCCTATGTGCAAGACTGGCTGACGCTAGGAATAGTCGAGCCAGGCGATCGCCAAAACGCCAGCAACGCCGCTGCTGAGGCCGAATTTGAGCCCAACCAGCCGATTACCCGGGGCGAATTTGCCCGCTGGTTGCTCATGGCCAACAACGAATTTTATCAAGATGTACCGGCCAAGCGCATTCGCCCCGCCACCGCTAGCACCACCCCAACCTTTCAAGATGTGCCTGAATCTCACCCCTACTTCGCCGAGATTCAGGGGTTAGCAGAAGCGGGCATTATTCCCAGTGCCAAAACTGGCAATGCTACCGCCGTCACCTTTCGCCCCGATGCGCCGCTTACCCGTGAAACTCTGGTGCTGTGGAAAGCACCTTTAGATACCCGAACGCCTCTACCTACCGCTAACACAGAGGCCGTAACCACCGCCTGGGGCTTTCAAGATGCCGCTCAAATTGAGCCCCTGGCGCTGCGGGCGGTGCTAGCCGATCACCAAACTGGCGACTTTGCCAACATCCGCCGGGCCTTTGGCTATACAACGCTGTTTCAGCCTCAAAAAGGCGTTACCCAAGCAGAGGCCGCTGCTGCTCTCTGGCGCTTTGGCAACCAAACTGAGGGTATCTCTGCCGAAGATCTGCGTAGACAACCCTTATCGCAGCCAGGTTCCTCAGAATCCGGAAATTCTACAAACTCTCTTTAAATTTCCTTTTTGAATCTTTCTTTATATCCTGGCCCTAGTTCCTCACGCTCCCTACATTTCGTTCCCCACTAATTTATCCACCCACTAGCGACGCCCCCATCCCAATAAAGGCTAGTACCCCCGCTACGATCATGATGACGGCGGGCATAGCTTTGCGAGTTTGCATCCAGCGGCGAATAAAAATGAACACCAGGGCTGCCGTGACCCCCATCGCCAGGCCTGCCCCGCCAGGGGAACCGGCTTGCCATAGCCAGGCCCCCACCAGCAGCAGGGCAGCGCTGAACAATCCGCTAATGAGTGACACCTGACTACGGGCTTGGGCGTAGCCAATCAGGCCGCCGATCGCAGCCAGGGCGGCGTAGGCGATCGCATACAAAGCTCCAGTGGGCATAGCAGCTTGCAGAGTAAGAACACCCTCAGGCTAGCGATGTTTTTGCGGCTGCACAACCCCAATCACGTGCCCAGCCACGTGCTTAAGCGCGCGCGATCGCAGCCAGCGCGCTCCCTCTTGTCCGCAGCTAGTTTTGTATTGAACAAGACAAATATACGGTTGAAACAACACTCAAGACCTTTCTCATTACCTTATGGCATCTATCCAAAGGTAGAGATCTGCTAATTTTTCGTGGGAAGATAATGGTAAAGACAATATAAAGATGAGAATACTCTCATGCCCCGGCCAGAATGGCCATGTTAGTTTTCCTGTTATAGAGCGCTTGCAACCCTCTGTAAGCCTTACAAAAAGCCCCTTCTGTCACCTGCAGTCCCCCAAGAAATCGTAAAAGGAGTTTCTTCTTTCTTAGAGTTAATTCTTTCGAGTAAAAGAGATGCGCTAATACCTTGCTTCACTCATGTTTCTCCAAGGTAGATATACATTCTTAGGAATCGCAGGTTCATGAACTCCAGTTCAGATAATGCATCAAGGCTGCCCAGCATTTCTGTTGTTATTCCTGTTTACAATGGCGGCGAAAATTTTCGCCGCTGTCTCGACAGCCTCAAGCGGTCTAGTCGGCAACCTGATGAGGTCATTGTGGTGGCCGATGGTGACACCGATGGCTCGTGGGAAGTGGCTAAAGAGTTTGGGTTCACAGTCTTTCGCTACGACTCAGCCGGAGGGCCAGCCCGAGCCCGTAACCAGGGGGCTAAGCTAGCCCACGGAGACGTACTGTTTTTTATCGATGCCGATGTCACGGTGGGTCACGATACTATTCTCAGCGTCGAAAAAGCCTTTCAGCAAGATGTCAACCTGGCGGCGCTGATTGGTTCCTACGATGACCAGCCAGGGGCTGAAAACTTTTTGTCGCAGTACAAAAATCTATTTCACCACTACACCCACCAGGTATCTTCCGAAAAGGCTTCGACCTTTTGGGGGGCATGTGGGGCTATTCGTGCCGATGCCTTCAAGGCCGTGGGCGGGTTTGATGAGCGCTATAGTAAGCCCTGTGTTGAAGATATTGAACTGGGTTATCGGCTCAAACGGGCTGGGTATACCATCCGCCTGTGCAAGCATATTCAAGTCAAGCACCTGAAGTGTTGGCAACCCGTCTCGCTGCTACGAGCCGAGATCTTTTATCGCGCTCTGCCCTGGACCGAGCTTATTCTCAGCCAGAGTCAGCCGATGAATGACCTAAATCTCGATCGCACTAACCAACTCAGCGTTGTGCTGAGCTTTGTAGTGCTAGGGTGCCTGGTAGGCGGATGGGTTAACCCCTTTCTATGGATTGTGGCGATCGCCACAATGGTTGGGCTGTTAGTCATTAATCAACGAGTTTATCGTTTTTTCTGGCATAAGCGAGGGGCACTATTTGCGCTCAGGGTTATTCCCTGGCACTGGCTGTATTTCCTCTATGGTGGTGCAGCCTTTGCTTATGGCACGGTGACCTACCGATTTCGGCAGTTTTCTACCTTTGCAAACTAGCTGACCGTCGCCATTTCCTAGATCTTATCAGTGCAGCTATCTTAATTCTTTGGAGTTGAATAAATGGAAAATTTACCTGTAGTTATCATTGGTGGCGGTCCAGCGGGACTGACTGCTGGCTATGAGCTAATGAAGCACAGCAAAAAATCGATTGTATTAGAAAAAGCTGATAAAGTAGGCGGTATTTCTCGCACTGAAACCTATAAAGGCTACCGTTTTGATATTGGCGGACATCGCTTTTTTACTAAAGTTGGCGAAGTGCAGGCGGTTTGGAAGGAGATTTTAGGCGATGACTTTATTCAGACACCGCGAATGTCGCGAATCTACTACGACAACAAGTTTTATGACTATCCGCTGTCGTTGATGAAGACGCTGAAAAATCTTGGCCCTGTCACTAGCGCGCTGATCTTATTTAGCTATCTCAAAGCTAAGGGTCATAAGTATCTAAACCCCGGCGTTGAGGCTGAGACCTTTGAAGAATGGGTAATTGATTGCTTTGGTGAACGCCTCTACCGCATTTTCTTTAAAACCTACACTGAGAAAGTTTGGGGCATTCCCTGTAGTCAAATTCGGGCTGACTGGGCCGCTCAGCGGATTCAAAACATGTCGCTCAAACAAGCGGTAATCAACGCTGTTTTTGGTAGCCAAAATGCCAAAAGCCTGATCAAAAAGTTTGACTATCCTCGCCTTGGTCCCGGCATGATGTGGGAGCGCTGCCAGGAACTACTCGACCGGCATGGTTCGCCGGTACACCTAAATACCGAGGTGGTACGGGTTGAGCGCGAAGGCAACCGCATTACTAAGGTGGTTGCTAAAAAAGGCGATCACACCTTTGATATCGTGGGCGAACATTTTATTAACTCAATGCCCATTGCCCTGCTGGTAAATCGGCTCGACCCGTTACCTCCCGAAGAGGTGCTAGCGGCGGCGCGGGGGTTGAAGTACCGCGACTTCTTAATTGTGTCGTTGATTGTCAATAATCCTGACCTCTTTCCTGACAACTGGCTGTACATTCACAGCCCAGAGTTCAAGGTAGGGCGCATTCAAAACTTTAAGAACTGGAGCCCAGAAATGGTGCCCGATGCCAGCAAAACCTGCCTGGGAATGGAGTATTTTTGCAGCGAAGGGGATGACCTCTGGGAAATGCCCAACGAGAAACTAATTGAGCTGGCCTCTGAGGAGATTACCCGCCTGGGCTTGGGGGTCAATCCAGAGGACGTGGAAGACGGCTGCGTCATTCGCCAATTCAAAGCTTACCCAGTATATGACGGTGCCTATCGACAGCATCTCAAGGTGCTCGAAGACTACATTAAAACCTTTGAGAACCTGCAAACAGTGGGGCGCAATGGCATGCACCGCTACAACAACCAAGATCACTCCATGCTGTCGGCGCTGCTAGCCGCCAAAAATATCGTGGGCGAAAACCACGACATCTGGAATATCAACGTTGAGCGCTCGTACCACGAGAACTTTACCGATCAGGAGTGGTCGAAGCTAAAGCCGGGGGATGGGCCTGTGTCCGCCGGGCGATCGCTCTCCCAGGCCGTCTAGGAGGCTTGGAAGGAAGCGCTATGTACGGGTCTGAAGCTCCCTTTACGTCAGTTATTATCCCGGTCTTTAACGACGGGGAGCGGCTGCGGCTGTGTTTAGCCGCTCTGGCCCAGCAAACCTACGCGCGATCGCGCTTTGAAATCATCGTGGTCGACAATGGCTCTGACAATTTGGACCTGATTAAGGCCCTGGTAGCTGACCACGACAACGCCACGCTAGCGATAGAGACCATTCCTGGTTCCTACGCGGCGCGTAACCGAGGGCTGGCGCTGGCTAAGGGAGAGGCGATCGCCTTTACCGATGCCGACTGTATACCCGCTTCAGACTGGCTGGAGCGGGGGGTGGCAAAGCTGTGTCAAACGCCTAACTGTGGCCAGGTGGTAGGTCGAATCAATCTGTTTTTTGCTGATCCCCAGCGGCCTACGGCGGTAGAGCTTTACGAGAGCCTGACGGCTTTTCCCCAGGAGCGGTTGCTGCGCGATCAGCACGGCGGCGCTACTGCCAATGTATTGACCTGGCGGCGGGTAATCGATCGCGTCGGCCCCTTTGATACCCAACTTAAGTCAAACGGCGATCTGGAGTGGGGAAGACGGGTGTTTGAAGCTGGATTCCAGCAGATCTACGCTGACGAGGTGCAGGTGGGGCACCCGGCGCGGCGATCGCTGGCTGAACTGTACCGGCGTACGGTACGGCTAGCGGGAGGCTACTACGATGTGCAGATCAAACAGGCCAAATCGCTAGGGCAGCGCCAGAGAGTATTTGTGCAGGCTCTGCTGCAAAACCTGGTGCCGCCAGTATTTTTTGTGGTCAACGCCTTTGGCGACGCGCGGCTTAAGAGCTTCGATCAAAAGCTTAAGGTGTCGTCGGTGATGGTAATGGTGCGCTACATCAGCGTCTGGGAAACCCTGCGGCTGAAATTTGGCGGAGTATCCAGTCGGAACTGAGGAGAGTAATATGCGCATTGCATTTTTGGTCGCTGATTTTCCGTGTCTGTCGGAAACATTTGTGCTCAATCAGGTAACGGGGCTGCTCGATCGCGGCCACCAGGTTGATATTTACACCAATCGTGTAGGTGATTGGGCCGTGTCGCATCCCGATGTGGGCCGCTACCGCCTGTGGGAGCACACCTACCCTATGCCGGAGGTGCCCCAAAACTATCTCTGGCGTTTGGTACAGGGCTTATGGCTGGGGCTAGGGGCGAGTTTTCGAGCCCCAGGGCTGGTGGCGCGATCGCTCAACCCCTTTATCCATGGTGAGCAGGCGCTTAACCTGTGGCTGCTCTACACGGCGATAGCGCTGGTAGGGCGACCCCAAGCCTATGACATTATTCACTGTCAGTTTGGTACCCAGGGGTATCGGGGGCTGGCCTTCAAAAGGCTGCTGCGGCCCACTCCTCAACTCTTGCTGATGTTTCGCGGCTTTGACATCAGCCGCTACGTGCAGGAAGGGGGCGATCGCGTTTACCGCCAGCTCTTTCGACACGTCGACTACTGCCTGGCCAACTGCGACTTCTTTCGGCAGCGCGTCTTGGCCTTGGGCTGGCCCACCGATCGCATTGCGGTTCATTTTTCAGGCCTAGACATTAACAAGTTCACCTTTCGACCGCGACAGCTAGAGCCAGATCAGCCCATTCGCATTGCGACTACAGGTCGCCTCGTGGAGAAAAAAGGCCTCGAATTTGCCATTCGGGCCGTAGTTCAGCAGGCCCAGCGCTGTCCAAACCTGACCTATACCATCATTGGCGATGGTCCCCTGCGCTCCGATCTGCAACAGCTCATTGTCGATCTGCAGGCCGAGTCCTACATTCAGCTCGTGGGCTGGAAAAATGAGGCCGAAATCGTCGAAATTCTTGACGCTTGCCATCTGTTTGTCGCCCCCAGCGTCACCGCCGCCGACGGCAACCAGGATGCCCCCATCAATGTCTTAAAGGAGGCGATGGCTATGGGTCTGCCGGTGTTGAGCACCTACCACGGCGGTATTCCCGAGCTAGTGGAAAATGGCGTGTCGGGGTTTTTAGTTCCTGAACGCGACGCTGATGCTTTGGCTGAACGCCTGGGCTATCTGCTCGACCATCCAGAGCGATGGCCCGAGCTGGGGATGGCTGGGCGGCAGTTTGTGGAGCGTCATTTTGACATGCAAATGCTCAACGATCGCCTGGTGCAGGTATACGATCGGCTGCTGGCTCCGATCAATCGATCGGGGCCTCGCTCCAGCGATCGCACCCCTCTATCTACCCCATCACTATCTTCATCCATGCGTCCTGCCTCAGCAGAGAAATAGGAGTACCTCATGACTCAACCTCTTGTCACCCTTGTTGTCGTGCCCCGTGAGCGGTTTAGCTATGCTCAAACCTCACTGGAGAGCATCTACGCCCACACGCAGCTGCCCTTTAATTTGGTGTATGTAGACGGCAATTCGCCCCGCAAGCTGCACCGCTACCTCTCAGAACAGGCTCTAGAAAAGGGCTTTAAGCTGATCCGCACTGAGCACTACCTCTACCCCAACCAAGCCCGTAACCTGGGCCTGCAAGCCGTCGATACTAAGTACCTGGTGTTTGTCGATAACGATGTGGTGGTGTCGCCGGGCTGGCTAGAGGCGCTGGTTACCTGCGCCGAGGAGACTGACGCGGCAGTTGTCGGTCCGCTGATGTGCCAGCACGAGCCTGTCCATGCCGAAGTGCACTTTGCCGGAGGCCAGTCCCACGTGTGGGTAGACAAGCTGGGCCGCCGTCGTCTGCGAGAAAAAATGTTTTATCAGGGCAAAACGGTAGAGGAAATTCGCTCTAGCCTCGATCGCACCCCGACCGAACTGGCCGAGTTTCACTGCGTGCTGGTGCGGCGATCGCTGTTTGACCAGATTGGCCCCCTCGACGAGGCCATGCTCAACACCAAAGAGCACCTCGACTTTTGCATGACGGTACGCGAGGCAGGAGAGACGGTTTACTTCGAACCAGCCTCCCTGGTCACCTACGTTCCCGGCCCTCCCCAGGAATGGGCTGATGTGCACTACTACATGCTGCGCTGGAGCAATCACTGGACTCTGGAGAGCCTGCATCGCCTGCGCGACAAGTGGAACCTGGCCGAAGACGGTTACTTCAAGTCTAAGTATAAAAAATTGGGCTGGCGGCGCTACGGCACTCTGATCTACCCCTTTACCCAAAAACTTACCTTTGGCGCAGGCAGCCACCTGCTGGCGCGGGCGATCGCTAAAACTGAGCACGGTCTCAATCGCTACCTTACCCACCGGCACCGCACATCTGGGTCGAATACCAACTATTCCCAGGGTTAAGGAATTTCTAGCCCAGCCAAACGCTTAGATCGTTGATGGAGTTGTCCAGTTGATACCGCCCGAACTTGTCTATACCCCCGATAGTCTGCTGCGTCGCCCCCGGTTTTTACTGTGGACGATGTGGCGCGACCTGCTGGCCTCCCGCGAACTGGCCTGGCGGCTGATGGTGCGCGACATTAGCGCCCAGTACCGGCAGGCTTTTTTGGGTGTGGCCTGGGCCTTTATTCCGCCAGTGGCGATGGCCGTGGGTTTTACCCTGGCCAAAGATGCCAACGTCTTTACCGTAGGTGAAACCGATATTCCCTACCCGGCCTTTGTCATGTTCAATACCGCCCTGTGGCAGACCTTTGTGGATGCCGCCACTGGGCCAGTGCAGGCGGTGATTATTGCTAAGCCCATGCTGGCGCGGGTCAACTTTCCGCGCGAGGCGATTATTCTGGCCAAGCTGGGGGAGGTGGGCTTTAACTTTGGCATCAAGCTGATTTTGATTGTTGGGCTGTTTTTGTTCTTTCGGGTGCCGGTGAGCTGGACAGTGATCTTGGCCCCAGTGGCGCTGATTCACCTGGTGTTGTTGGGTACGCTGGTCGGTATTTTGCTGGCCCCGATTGGCGTGCTCTACCAGGATGTTTCGAAAAGCCTCAACATGATCATGGGCTTCTGGCTGTTTTTAACGCCGGTCATCTACCCCGTGCCCACCGAGGGTGCCTTTGGCACGCTAGTGAGCCTCAACCCAGTGGCACCGCTGCTGGTCACCACCCGTGAGCTAGCTACTACCGGGGTGCTGACTGAGCCGGTGAGCTTTTGGGTGGTGAGCGGGCTAACGCTGGTGGGCCTGCTGCTGACCTGGATTGGGTTTCGCATCGCCATGCCGTATGTGGTTGAGAGAGTAACGTCATAACTATGCTGCTAAATACTGGACCATCAACAGAACCATCCATGGCGAACTCTGTGGCGACTTCTGCACCCGATAGCTTGCCCGTTATTTCGGTGGAGGGGGTATCGAAGAAGTTTTGCCGCGACCTGAGGCGATCGCTTTTCTACGGCGTGCAGGATATTGCCGCCGACTTGACCGGCGGCAGGCCACACAGCGATCGACTTAGGCCTCAAGAGTTTTGGGCACTGAAAGACATCAGCTTTCAACTCTATCGGGGGCAGGCAGTAGGGCTGGTGGGCAGCAACGGGGCGGGCAAAAGCACCCTGCTGCGCATCATTAGCGGTCTGATCAAACCCGATACTGGGCAGGTG
>NZ_JADEXE010000513.1 GCF_015207265.1 Nodosilinea sp. LEGE 07298
CACCGGACTGGTGCGCAACCAGTGGAGGGCGCTGGCTTCTACCATAAGCATGGCCCCCAGCGCCGCCTCGTCGAGGGCCGGGGTAGCGGCGTCTAAGAGCTGGGCCTGCAAGGCCGAGTTCCAAAGGCCCAGGCTGGTCTGCCCCAAGGACGCACCCCCCCGCGCCGGGTCCACAGTTTGGGCCTGGCTCTGGCTGAGAAAGGTTTTAAAGCCCCTCACGGTCATGAGCCGCACGGTCTGGGTGGTGGTCCAGCGGCGGGTCTGCCCCAGGCTGTAAGCGGAGCCTGAGGCAAAGACGGCCAGCAGCTGATGCTCGGTCACCGCCAGCAGCTGCCAGGGGCGATCGCCCTGAAACCGAAACATCTGCCCGGCCTCTCCCAGAGCCAGCATCTCGACGGGTAGGCTGTGCTGGTTGAGCAGCACCCGCAGGGAATGGCGCAGATGGCTGAGCGATCGCGGCCCGTCACCATCGGCGGCGGGCAGGGGAGGGAGCACCACGCCGGCGGGCGATAACCCGTCTACCTCGGCGTGGGACTTTAACCCCAGAGGCCAGGAGATCAGGTTTTTGACTTCTAGAAAGCCGTTCAGCAGCAGTGCCTCGGCCCAGCTGCCGGGCTGTGACTCTTGCGAAGGTAACCACTGGCTGGTGTAGCCAATCACGAGGTCTCCTGCGGCGGGGGCGAAGATGCGATCGCCCTTTGTCTCGTCGTTCTTTGTCTCGTCGCCCTTTGTCTCGTCGTCCTCCATTGCCCCGGAGGGAGTGGCCCCGGTTCCGCTCTGCAGCGACTCGCCCCACTGGCAGGTCAAAATTGTTTCCAGAAACGCGGTAGCGAGCCGGAGGTCTGGGTATTGCGCCCCATCGGGGCCGGTCTCAGCGCGGTACTGGGCCGTAAAGGTGAGGGCGGCAAAACCGGGCAGTTCCAGCGCTTTTAGGGCCATGCCCGGCAAAAAGTACAGGGCTTCTTGCCGGGGCTCGTAGCGGTGCCACTCAAATTCTAGGGCCTGATGGTTGAGCGTCAGGGAGCCTGGGGTTAGGGACAGCTGGTTAAATAGGCTGGCCGACTCCCACAGCACTGGCGCGGCGGTCTCCCCATCCTCATCGGCAAGCTTAATCAATGGAAACTCTACCGCAGCCCTAAAGGTGGGCTCGTCCCCCGCCGCGCCGGCCATCTGCCCCAGGTGCAGATCAACCTGCAGGCTGGCGGCATGGCGTCTAAATTCGCCAGCGAGACTGAGGGTAAGGGTAGCCTGCCGAGGGGCCAATGCCACCGCTGGCCCCAGGCTGGGAAATGGGTATATCCCTCCCACCGAATCGGTTTCAGCCTCGGGAAAGACCAGGGGATTAGCTAGCGGTAGAGCCCAGGCCTGGTCAAAGAGAAAGAAATTTAGCCAAACCTCGTTGAGTCGCAAAGCCTGCGCCCCGGTTTCCCCATCGGTCTCCAGGCTGATCTGCCCCCAGGTGAGCTGGGGCACCCCTGTGGTGGCCTGATTGGTTAGGGCTAGCAGGCTCTCTGGGGCCAGGGGCCAAATCCCTCGGGCGTTGGCGTCGGGATGCTCGACGGCAAGAGCGACGGCGCTGAGCCCCAGAGTACCGGTGCTATCTCGTTCGAAGGTAAATTCCACCTCACTGCTGAGGTCGAGGAGGGCTTCGCCCTTTGCTGACAGAGGCAGCTGAAGACGGCCCACCAGGCTCAGGCTCTGCACCTGTCCCTCGACCAGGGTGACTGCTTCTAGGGTCAGAGGGTAAAAGTGCAGATGAAACACGGTCAGAAACGGTGGCAGCGGATCTTCCTCATAGTCGGCCTCGGCGTTTAGCGGCACGATTTCGCCCAGCCGCCACTCATAGCCGGTTAAGACGTTGTACCTGGGGGATAGGGCATTGGGGTCGTTGACATCCTCAGCGGCGGTCGACTGGGTATGCTGGCGGCTAAAGGCCAGCGCTGCCCCGGCTTCTACCTGAATGGGCAGGTCGCGGAACCATAGCTGCCAGCTGCGATCGCCGACCCGTAGCGACAGGGGCTGCTGGGTGGTAGTGAGTTCGTACCGGCTGAACACGTCAGGCTCTAACTCTAGGCTAACCGGGGTGCGCAGCATTGCCCCCGTAGCTTCCCCACTGGCCGAGCGCCCCAGCCCCCGCTGGTCGCGCAGCCCTGACGGCCCGCCGCTGGCCAGCAGGCTGCCCGCCAACAGGGTGTAGTCGGTGCCATTCTGACTAAACCGGCCAGAGATACCGGCCAGGGCGCTGAGGCCTGTGAGGGTCAGCGCCTCCCCGTCGGCTAGGCGCAGGGTAGTGCCGTTGGCATTGTCCTGGTTGGCCAGGCTGAGGCGGCCAGGGTAGATGGCTAGATCGAGGCTGGTCTGCACGGGCCACACAAAGGGCTCTACCAAGGCCTGCACCTGGGCACCACCGTTGCCATCCGTGGCCAGGACGGCGACAGCGTCGGCACTGGCCAGGCTGGCCTGCTCAGAGAGCTGCTGCCACTGATCTATAAAGG
>NZ_JADEXE010000514.1 GCF_015207265.1 Nodosilinea sp. LEGE 07298
TATCAAATCACTGGTCAGGGTGAGTTTTGCAAGGACTTTGGATTGCGAGACCAGATCCGGCGAGCGGTAGTCAGTATCCCCAGCAATATTGCTGAGGGTGACGAACTTAATACGAATGCTCAAGCCATCAGGCACTTTTACATTGCCAAGGGTTCAACTGCAGAAGTGCTGACCCAAGGAATGATTGCCCGAGAAATTGGCTATCTCAGCCCGGTCCAATATGAGCACATCGAACAAGAATGTACAGCCTTATCCGGTATGCTCAACCGCCTCATTCAAGCCCGTCAATCCAGCCCCAGCCCCCTAAACCCTAAACCTTGAACCCTAAACCTTGAACCTTAAACCCAAACCCTATCCCACCAAACACTCCCTAAACGCCTCCTCCAACCCCATCTCTTCCAAATTCCGTCCGATAAATACCAGCTCATTTTTGCGGGTTTCGTCAGGTCGCCAGGGGCGGTCTTGGCGGCCTTCAAACAGCATGTGTACGCCTTGAAAGACAAAGCGACAGTCTTCGCCCTTGATGTTGAGAATGCCCTTCATGCGGAAGATCTCGGGGCCGCGATCGCGTAGCAGCGTCCCCAGCCAGTGGTTGAGCTTAGCCCCGTCAACGGTACCGGGCTCGGTTAAGGCAATAGACGCCACGGTTTCGTCGTGTTCGTGGGCGGTTTCATTGAGAAACTCGGGGTCGATTTTGAGGGCATTGCCCAGATCAAAGGCGCTGACGCCAAGGATAGAATCCATGGCAATTTCGGCATCGCGGGTGCGGTGAATCGTGGCGATCGCATTCATGCCCCGAATCCGCTGCTCTAGAGCTACCAGCTCTGGCTCCGTGACCAGATCGACCTTATTCAGCAAAATTACATCCGCAAAGGCAATCTGCTCCAGGGCCTCGTCGGCTTCCCAGTGCTGGGCAATATGGGCCGCATCCACCACTGTCACTACCGCATCGAGGCTGGCCTGGGTCTGCACCTCATCATCGACAAAAAAGGTTTGAATCACCGGGGCCGGGTCGGCCAGGCCCGTGGTCTCAATCACCAGATGGTCAAACTTGTCGCGCCGCTTCATCAGATTGCCGATGATGCGAATCAGGTCGCCGCGCACGGTGCAGCAGATGCAGCCGTTGTTCATCTCAAAGATTTCTTCATCGGCGTCGATCACCAGCTGGTTGTCGATGCCCACCTCGCCAAACTCATTGACAATCACCGCTACCTTTTTACCGTGCTCGTAGGTAAGAATCCGGTTCAGCAGCGTGGTCTTGCCTGCCCCCAAATAGCCTGTCAGCACCGTAACTGGAACAGCGCGTTGCACCTCAGCAGCAACCATAACCACACCTCAAGAATGATAATCATTTTCAGATTATAGAGCGAAGACAGATTTAAGGTGCAAAGTTGAGTGTTTGCTTGCCCCCTTGAGCCGTCGACCGTGAACCTCTATTTTCCTAGGTGCTCTTGTAAAAACGGTCTCAAGTTCTCTAACACCACTTCGGGATGCTCTTCATGGGCAGCTAAAGAGCCCGGTACTATTGCCCACTGCATGTTAACCATCGCTTTTAGCATTTCCATTTCAGCCCCAGACTTGGGTGGGGTCTGCTGTCCTGCGATCGCTAGCTTAGGCACCGTTACCAACTCTATTAAGTCCAGCCAGTCGGTGCGCCGCTGCACTGGGTCTAGGCCGCCAGTAACAAAGGCGGCAGAGGCAAACCGGGCACCAGGCGCTTGGGTCGTGTGGTGTTTAGCCTGCATCAGATCAGGGGTTATGAAAGCCGCATCGCTGTAGACATGGCGGCCCATCATCCACCGCAAAAAAGCTGGGTGGGCATTGACGGCATAGAGCCCTTGGCCTAGCAACGGTGTCCACACCAGCCACCGCAGTAGGGCATAGAGCCAACGCCGTTCTCCCATGGCTGTGGGTAACGGGCCGCGCCAAGTGGGGGCTACTAGCGCGATCGCCTTCAACCCCTCCACTTCTCCCCCTGCCGCCAACTCCAGGGCATAGCCTGCACTGTGACCACAGGCCACCAGGCCCGCCACCTCCGGCACCACGTCCTGCACAAAATCCTTGAGCAGCGCCCGGTAGATCGCTGGACGACTGCGCCAAGCCAATCGCGCCGATTCCCCGAACCCCACCCAGTCGAGGGTGATCACCCGGTAGCGCTGGGCCAATCCCTGCGCCAACTTGTCTAACTCAGCCCGTGTCGAAATGCTGCTGAAGGCAGGCAGCAGCAGCAGCGATGGCCCTCCGCCACGCACATCGTAGGCGATCGCCGCCGTCTTCCCCTGCCATCGCCAGGGATAATACAGAGTCGCCGACACCGCACCGGTCAACAGTTCTCCTTGCACTTCAGTCATAGCCAGGCCCCCTATTGACCATGTCGTGCTAAAAGCTTTTGATAATGATTATCATTGTAGGTCGATGTGGGTTTGAGGTGCAAAGTTTTGGTACAGGGCTCAAGGTATCAGGTGCAAGGTCCAAACCCCAAAC
>NZ_JADEXE010000082.1 GCF_015207265.1 Nodosilinea sp. LEGE 07298
CCACCCATCCACCCATCCACCCGCCTACACCTTCAGCCCCGCCTGCGACTGGTCGTACTCTAGCAGCTCGACCGGCACGGGCGACACTTTCCAGATGTCGTTGCAGTAGTCGCGGATGGAGCGATCGCTGGAAAACTTACCCATCCGCACCGCGTTGAGAATGGACATGCGCGACCAGTTTTCTTGGTCCTGGTAGGCGGTGCCGACCTGGTCTTGGGCATTGATGTAGGCCTGGTAGTCGGCCAGCAGCAGGTAGGGGTCGCTGTGGAGCAGGTTGTCGGTGAGGGGCTTAAACAGCTCTGGGTTGCCCTGGGCAAAGAAGCCGCAGTTAACCAGGTCGATCACCTCTTTGAGCTGGGGGTTGCTGGTGTAGTAGTCCCAGGGGTTGTAGCCGCTGGCTTTGAGGGCCGTTACCTCGTCGGTGGTGAGGCCGAAGAGAAAGAAGTTTTCGTCGCCCACCTGCTGGCGAATTTCGACGTTGGCCCCGTCGAGGGTGCCGATGGTGAGGGCACCATTCATGGAAAATTTCATGTTGCCGGTGCCGGAGGCTTCTTTGCCAGCGGTCGAGATTTGCTCGGACAGATCGGCGGCGGGATACACGCGCTGGCCAAAGGTGACGTTGTAGTCGGGCAAAAAGACTACCTTGAGGCGATCGCCGATGGCGCTGTCGTTGTTCACCACATCGCCGACGGCGGTAATGAACTTAATCATCAGCTTGGCCATGTGGTAGCCGGGGGCCGCCTTGCCGCCAAAGATAAAGGTGCGGGGGGTGATATCCAGGTTGGGGTTTTGCTTCAGCCGTTCGTAGAGGGTGATAATGTGCAGCACGTTGAGATGCTGGCGCTTGTACTCGTGAATGCGCTTGACCTGAATGTCGAACAGCGAGTCGGGGCTGACGGCGATACCAGTGCGGCTGTGAATATAGGTGGCCAGATTTTGCTTGATGTCGCGCTTGATCTGCCGCCAGTACTGCCGAAAGCCGGGATCATCGGCATAGCCTTCCAGCGATCGCAGCTGATCCATATCCTGCAGCCAGCCGTCGCCCAGCTTTTCGGTGTAGAGCGCGGCCAGGCGGGGGTTGCTGAGAGCCAGCCAGCGCCGGGGGGTAACGCCATTGGTAACATTGCGAATTTTGCTGGGAAACAGCTCGTGAAAGTCTTTGAGAATGGTCTGTTTGACCAGCTCGCTGTGCAGGGCGGCCACCCCGTTGATGGCGTAGCTGCCCAGGCTGGCCAGGTTGGCCATCCGCACGTAGCGCTCGCCAGATTCGTCAATTAGCGACAGGCTGGCCAGTTTGGCGGGGTCGTTCAGGTACTGCACCCGCACCTGATCCATAAACCGCTGGTTGATTTCAAAGATAATCTCCAGATGGCGGGGCAGCAGGCCGCCAAACAGCGAAATCGGCCACTTCTCCAGCGCTTCGGGCAGCAGCGTGTGGTTGGTAAAGGCAAAGGTGTGCTGGGTAATGTGCCAGGCTTTGTCCCACTCGATGCCGTGCTGATCGAGCAGCAGGCGCATCAATTCGGCGACGCCGACGGCAGGGTGCGTGTCGTTGAGCTGGGCGGCAAACTTTTCGTGGAAGTGCTCCAGCTGACGACCCGAGGCCAGGTGAATGCGAATCATATCCTGAAGGGCGCAGGAGACAAAGAAAAACTGCTGCTCTAGGCGCAGCTGCTTGCCTTCGATCTGCTCGTCGTTGGGGTAGAGCACCTTAGAGATATTCTCAGAAGTGACTTTACTGTTGACGGCACCGTAGTAGTCGCCCACATTAAACGACTGAAAATTGAACGATTCCACCGCTTCGGCCTTCCACAGGCGCAGGGTGTTGATGGTGTTGACGCTGTAGCCCGGAATTGGCGTGTCGTGGGGAATGCCCTTTACCTGCTTGGCGGGAATCCAGCGCTTGCGGTAGCGGCCATCCGAGTCGGTGTAGCCCTCGGTGTAGCCACCAAAGCCCACGGTAACCGCCGATTCGGGGTGAGGGATTTCCCAGGGGTTGCCGTACTGGAGCCACTTGTCGGTGATTTCGACCTGCCAGCCGTCGCGAATGTCCTGGTCAAAAATGCCAAATTCGTAGCGAATGCCGTAGCCAATGGCGGGAATTTGCAGGCTAGCTAGCGATTCCATGTAGCAGGCGGCGAGTCGGCCCAGGCCGCCGTTGCCCAAGCCGGGTTCTTCTTCCTGCGCGGCCAGCTCGTCAAAATTGAGGCCCGATTCTGCGATCGCCTGCTTGACCGGCTCGGTAATGCCCAAATTGAGCAAATTGCGGCCCAGGTGTGGCCCCAGCAAAAACTCAGCCGACAGGTAGGCCACTACTCGCACCTCGGGCTTGAGGTAGGTGCGGGTGGAGTTGAGCCAGCGCTGCATCATGCGATCGCGCACTGTGTAGGCCAGCGCCAGGTAAAAGTCGTTGCGGCTGGCGACTTTGGGCCACTTGCCCTGAATGTAGAACAGGTTGTCGGCCAGCGCCCGCCGCAGAGTATCGACGCTGAGACCAGTGCGATCGTCCTCAATATCGACCGTGGGGCAATTGGGGGGAATGGCCATGGGGGACTCCTGAACAGGGGCAGAATGGGCGAGGGTCGTGATCTGCGATGCCTTTTTTCGTCACTGTAAAGGAAATAGGTTATGAACGGGTTTAGGCCCAGAAAGGTTTAAGGTTCGAATGGGTGTAGTTTCTTCTGGGTAGAGCTATTGACAGGAGCGGGGGAGCCAGGGGGCAGAGGGGCAGAGGAGCCAAGGCTGTAGTCGAGCACAGAGCATTGTTAAATTTGGGCGCTAAATTTAGGCAATGTAGGAGCGTATAGGGATTGTTTTCCCTGCTGGAGCTTGGGGAAGAGTCTGTCCTGACTGGCGGGCGGTGGAGCCATAGAATAGACCAGCGTCTACAAAGGTCAGAAACACCAAAATACAACTAACCCTAAGCACACCAGAGCAGCCCTGGCGCTATGCCAAGCCAATCTGCAATACCTGAAAATAGAAGCTCAAAAATATTATGTCTAGCGAAGAATTTAAGCTGGCCGATAGCGTTGTCTATGACGCAGCTACCCAAGAAGTCGTTGTTACACTCAGGGACAGTTCTCGTCATGCTTGGCCTGTGAGGCTGCTAGAAATGGTGCAGAGTGGGGCCGATGCTTGGCTACCGTTGGTAGGGCTAACGGATGAGCAACTGGCGAAGGTGGAGGTGTATGGTGGCGGTCAATATATTCTGTGGGATGAGTTGGGCCAGGTCTTTAAGGTTTCTGATTTGCTAGCTGGGGTCTATGGGCGTGAAGAATGGATGAAAAAGCTCATGGCCACGACCAAGTAACCTGACTCCCTATTGTGCATCCCCATACTCCAGCATGGGGACGAGCCCAGGCAAAACACGTTACCTCATAGCTGGGTTGGATTAAGGCCGAGAATGCCCCCACCTGCTGACCTGATACTTCTACGGGGTTTAGCGTGTCGCTATTGACCTGGCGCTCTCGGTGTTTTTGCGGCCATGTTTAAAAATAATGCGGGCTGCGCCTTTAATGATGAGGGTGTTTCTTTAGAAAAGGCGGGTGTTTATTGAAAACACGCGGGTGAATTCAATGAACAGGTGTCCATTCATAATAAACACTTTCATTTTTATTTAGAACACTAAAGTGATCCTTATGGATCGCAAAGTGAATTCAATGATCATCACGGTGAATTCGATGATCACCAAGGTGAATTCAATGATCACTTTGATTTTGGGCTAGATCACGACGATGTTTTGGTTCAAGCAGAGGGTGAATTCAAGCAATGACCGGCTGGATTTGGGGTGTGGGGTGCGATCGCACCGTTTAGAGACGTGCGCTGAAATAAAGTACCGAACACGTTGGTTAGCGTAGGGTGCATTCGCGAAGCAATGCACCAATAGGGAAGATGGCAGTCTGGGTTATCTTTGGGGCAGGCTCTACAGCGACCCTATGACCTCTGGCGAAGCACTCTCTAACCCGCCCAAGCTATCGGCCATTCAGCGGCTCAAGCTCATTCGCACGCTAAACGGGTTGCCGGGGCCGCAGTTTGGGGAGTTGGCCTTTAGCCTAAATCCGCCGCCAGGAATTATTCCCCCTGACATTGCCGCCCAGGGAAATCGCACGTCTGTTTTGTTGCAGTGGGCAGAGGGCACGGGCGGCCCAGGGCTGGCGGTGGTGCAAGAACTGCTGAACGAGATTTTGGGAGAACCCAACCCAGTTGCATCGAACAGCCCGAACAATGGCCCCTTGTTTTTGGCTCCGCGCCGGAACCCGTTCTTTACCGGGCGAGAGGACGTGCTAGCGCAGATTCACCAGGCGATGGCAGCGGGGGAACCAGCGGCGCTAAGCGGCCTGGGCGGCGTGGGCAAAACGCAGACGGCGGCGGAGTATGCCCATCGCTACCGAGGGCAGTACAACGCTGTGCTGTGGGTGCGGGCCGAAACCGTGGATGAGCTAATGTCGGGGCTGACGGCCCTGGCCCAAGACCTGGGGCTGGCGCTGAGCCAGGAGGCCGACCAAGCGGTGGTGGTGCAGGCGGTGAGGGGCTGGTTGAGCAAAAACACTGGCTGGCTGCTGGTGCTAGATAATGCCGACCACCTGGAGCTGGTGCGAGACTGGCTGGCGCTGTGCGATCGGGGCCACATTTTGCTGACCACTCGTGCCTCGGAGACGCGCCCGCTGGCGGTGTGCGTGCCAGTACTAAAAATGCCACCGCAGGAAGGGGCGCTGTTTTTGCTGCGGCGCAGTGGCAGGGTGGGCAAAGAGGGCGCATGGGAAGAAGCTACAGAGGCCGATCAAGCTTTGGTGCTGGCGCTGTGTGCGCAGATGGATGGGCTACCGCTGGCCCTAGACCAGGCGGGGGCCTACATTTTAGAAACGCCCTCTAACCTGAAGGAATATTTGCGGCTTTACGAAACGGCTGGGCCGCAGCTATTGGCCCAGCGGGGAGACAACGCCCTCGACCATTCTTCGGTGACGATTACGTTTGGGCTGGCGGTGCAGGTGGCGAGCCAGCGACTACCGGCGGTGGCGGCGTTGCTGAATCTGTGTGCGTTTTTGGCTCCGGATGGCATTCCAGAAGAGGTGTTTAAAGACGGTGCGGCGTTTGAGGAACCGTTGCAGAGTGCCCTGGCTGAGCCGCTGGAGTATATGGCGCTGCTGCGGGAAGCGGGGCGGTTTTCGCTAGTGGTGCGCGATGTGGAAGAGCAAACCTTTAGCGTGCATCGGCTAGTGCAGGAGGTGATTCGCGATGGGCTGGATGAGGCGGCGCAGGAAAGCTTGATTCGGCAGTTGTTGGAGGCGATGAATGGGGGGTTTCCAGACCCTGAGTTTGCGAATTGGTTGGTGTGCGATCGCCTGCTGCCCCATGCCCTGGCTTTAGTAGGTTGGCAACAGCGCTTTGCGATTGAAACTGAATCAACTGGAAGACTACTGCATCAAATTGCAAGTTATCTGGATGATCGTGGTCGCTACAGCGAGGCCAAACCCCTCTTACAAGGCGCCCTGACGATGAGAAAACGGCTCTTGGGCAACGAGCATGCCGATGTCGCCACTAGCCTCAATAATCTAGCCTTGCTCTACGACAATCAAGGTCGCTACAGCGAGGCCGAACCCCTCTACCAAGACGCCCTGGCGATGAGAAAACGGCTCTTGGGTGACGAGCATCCCGATGTCGCCCAAAGTCTCAGTAATCTAGCCTTGCTCTACGACAATCAAGGCCGCTACAGCGAGGCCGAACCCCTCCTCCAAGACGCCCTGGCGATGAGAAAACGGCTCTTGGGTGACGAGCATCCCGATGTCGCCACTAGCCTCAATAATCTGGCCTTGCTCTACGACAATCAAGGCCGCTACAGCGAGGCCGAACCCCTCCTCCAAGACGCCCTGGCGATGAAAAAACGGCTCTTGGGTGACGAGCATCCCGCTGTCGCCCGTAGCCTCAATAATCTGGCCAGTCTCTACAAAAATCAAGGCCGCTACAGCGAGGCCGAACCCCTCCTCCAAGACGCCCTGGCAATGTATAAACGGCTCTTGGGTGACGAGCATCCCGCTGTCGCCCGTAGCCTCAATAATCTGGCCAGTCTCTACAAAAATCAAGGCCGCTACAGCGAGGCCGAACCCCTCTACCAAGACGCCCTGGCAATGTATAAACGGCTCTTGGATGACGAGCATCCCGATATCGCCCGTAGCCTCAATAATCTGGCTGGGCTCTACAAAAATCAAGGGCGCTACAGCGAGGCCAAACCCCTCTACCAAGACGCCCTGGCGATGTACAAAAGGCTCTTGGGTGACGAGCATCCCGCTGTCGCCCTTAGCCTCAATAATCTGGCTGGGCTTTACGACAATCAAGGCCGCTATGGGGAGGCCGAACCCCTCTACCAAGACGCCCTGGCGATGTTCAAGCGGCTCTTGGGCAACGAGCATCCATACACCAAGACGGTTCAGCGAAATTTGGGACGCTTGCAGCAAAGGCAATCGTCTTGAGCCTTGTAGGGGCAAACGGTTGTTTGCCCAGCCCCACTGGAGCAACCAAATAGGTTTTGGTGAGCCGGATTTTAGCGTAAACCTTGCATTGGGCGAACGCTATTCGTCCCTACAGGTGGCGTATATCTTGTACTGTTCGACGGAGGTAACAGCGCGCAATCTACGGGTGCTACCCATTCGCTGAGCGATGTCATCGCCCGATGAAATGCCTTCAAACCTGTAGCATTTTTAACTTGCGCTCGGTTAAAGGATGGGGTATTTTTGCTGGATGGCTGTGTGCGTGCAGCTGTGCTTCCCAAAAATTTAGTCAAACGCCACTGGAAGGTGTTGGTACCACCAACCAGCGGCTGACCCCTCCGACAGAAACGGCTGTCTCGGAGGCTAGGGCTATTATTGCCCAGGCCGCCCCGAACTGCACAACGTCTGGGGCGGCTAACTTTTTGGGATTCCTTACCCACTCTCAAAAAAGGAATCCCTCAACTATGTTGTGTTTTACCCGTCAAGACCTCCGAGTTCTGCAAGAACTCGGAGGTCTCAATCCCCTGCGCCTTGCAAACACCAAACCCCAGCCCGATCGCGAGCGATTGTGCCATCTGGTGATTGGCTCGCCCCAAGGAGTGCGAGGGGCAATTAACCACCTGCATCTGCTCCGGTACGCCGAACAGCGCGAGTGGAGTCAGTTGATTACCATTCCCTCCTCAGGGATTTTGATTACCCCAGAGCAGGGAGAGGTGTTTAGCCTGCTGAGGCGCGATCGGCCAGTAGACTAACAGAAGCCTAGACCTCCGAGGTTTTGAAAACCTCGGAGGTCTGAATGCCTAGGTGATCACCGTGGGCTGGTCGCGCCCGGTCAGCGTTTTGATCTGGGCGATCTCGTCAGCCAGACTAATCAAATCGGCCAGCGCCTCTTGAGTATCCTGGTTATGCTTCGCCGGGTCTGCCTCATAGCGCTCTACGTACAGCCGCAGAGTGGCGCCCGAGGTGCCCGTACCCGATAGGCGAAAGACAATCCGCGAGCCGTCGGTAAAGCCAATCCGCACGCCCTGGTTTTTGGCCACGCTGCCGTCCACCGGGTCGGTGTAGGCAAAGTCGTCGGCATACTCAACGGTGTAGGGGCCAAAGGTTTTGCCCGGCATCGAACCGAGCCCCTGGCGCAGGTTGTCCATCAGGGTATTGGCGCGATCGCTCTCCACCCCCTCATAGTCGTGGCGCGAGTAGTAGTTGCGCCCGTAGGTGCCCCAGTGCTCTTTGACGATTTCCTCAACCGACTGCCCCTTCACCGCCAAAATATTCAGCCAGAACAGCACCGCCCACAGCCCGTCTTTTTCGCGGATGTGGTTGGAACCGGTGCCGAAGCTCTCTTCGCCGCAGAGGGTGGCCTTGCCCGCATCCAGCAGGTTGCCAAAAAACTTCCAGCCGGTGGGGGTTTCGTAGCAGTCGATGCCCAGCTTTTCGGCCACGCGATCGGGGGCCTGGCTGGTCGGCATCGAGCGAGCAATCCCGGCCAGGCCGTTGCGGTAGCCGGGCACCAGGGTGGCGTTGGCGGCCAGCACCGCCAGACTGTCGCTGGGGGTGACAAAGAAGTTGTTGCCGAGCACCATGTTGCGATCGCCGTCCCCATCCGATGCCGCGCCAAAGTCGGGCGCATTGTCGCCAAACATAATCTCTACCAGGTCGTGGGCGTAGACCAGGTTGGGGTCGGGGTGGCCGCCGCCAAAGTCTTCCAGCGGTTCGCCATTCACCACAGTGCCCGCCGGAGCGTTCAGCCTGCGCTCAAACAGGGCTTTGGCGTAGGGGCCAGTCACCGCATGCAGCGAATCCATGCAGAAGCGGAAATTGCCGCCCGAGAGCAGCTGTTTGATCTGGCCAAAGTCAAACAGGGTTTCCATCAGTGCCCCGTAGTCGCTCACCGAGTCGATTACCTCGACGGTGGTGTGGCCCAGGCTGTGGGTGGCAACGCGATCGAGGTCAATATTCGAGGCATCGAGAATTTTGTACTCGCTGATGGTCTTGCTGCGATTGTAGATCGCGTCGGTAATGCCCTCGGGGGCCGGGCCGCCGTTGCCGGTGTTGTACTTAATGCCAAAGTCTTCGTCGGGGCCGCCAGGGTTGTGACTGGCCGAGAGAATAATGCCGCCAAAGGCGTTGTTCTTGCGAATGATGCAGGAGGCCGCCGGGGTCGAGAGAATGCCGCCCTGGCCCACCAGCACCCGGCCAAAACCGTTAGCCGCCGCCATTTTAAGAATAATTTGAATCGCTTCGCGGTTGTAGTAGCGCCCGTCGCCACCCACCACCAGGGTCTGGTTTTGAAAGCCCTCCAGGCTATCAAAGATCGCCTGCACAAAGTTTTCTAGATAGTTGGGCTGCTGAAAAACCTTAACTTTTTTGCGTAAGCCCGAGGTGCCAGGCTTTTGGTCACTGTAGGGCTGGGTGGAAATAGTTTGAATACTCATAGGATCACAATTTGCTCTCAGGTCAACCAGGTGCAACCTCAGGATAAATCCCTGGCTAACCCCCAAGGATAAATCCCTCTATAACTTAGGGGAGAAATCGTAAGAGTTGGTTAAGAGGCGTTTTAACGTCAGGAAGCGGCGACGGTCAAGGTGTAGCAGACTGAAGCCCCCCGAATCTGCTGAATCTATGACGAAACACCTACTGATGTCGGTCAACTCGCGCCCCAGTACAGGAGCCGAAGATTTGCCTGCGATCGCCGCCTTTTACGAGATCTGCGACCAGGTCGATCGCCTGGACCGTGCCCCCTCGCTCGAAAATCTTCAGCGCCGTCTCGACCACCCGCCCCCCGGCGGCACCCAATACCACCAGCTGTGGGAAACCGCTCAGGGTCAACTGGTAGGCATTGTAGCTCTGTGGATCGAAGACCCCACCGACGTTCTGGAAGGCTGGGTGGGCGTCTCCGTGCATCCCGACTATCGCGGCGCTCATTTAGAAGCCGAACTACTGAGCTGGGCTGAGCAGCAGGTTCAAGAGCAGGCCACTGTCGCCCAGCGTCCCGCCAAACTCTGCGCCGGGGCCAGAAGCGATGCTTCCTACTACCGGGCCATCTACGAGACGGCGAACTATGAGATCATTCGCCAGTTTCACGATATGGCGCGATCGCTGGCTGACCCGATCCCCCAGCCGCAGTTTCCGCCAGGTTTTACTTCGCGCCCAACCAACGCCGACGAGGCCCTCGCCTGGGTGGAGATGTTCAACGAGAGCTTTATCGATCACTGGAACTTTACGCCGATGACGCTGGAGGATCGCCAGTTTCGTCTCGGTTACCCCACCTACCAGCCCGAACTTGACTGGGTGGTGACGGCTCCCGACGGCAACCTAGCCGGGTTCTGCAAAGGCCACGTCGACCACGACGAAAACGCCCGTAGGCTGCGCAATGAAGGCTGGATTACAATTTTGGGCACCCGGAGAGGTTATCGCCGCCTTGGTCTGGCGCGGGCGATGCTGCTGCAAGGGCTGCACCAACTGCACCTGGCAGGTATGGATTCCGTCCTGCTAGGGGTCGATACCCAAAACCCCAACCAGGCCACGGGGCTGTACGAGTCCGTAGGATTCACCATCAAAGAAACCTACCTGACCTACCAAAAGTCCCTCAGCTGAGAAACCGGGTTTCTGCCCCAAACCCTGACTGTAGGCGGGGAAAAGTAAGCAACCCGGTTTCTGCCCTGGAGAATTTATCGCTTCGACACCGCTTTCGAATCTGTGACGTACCAGCGCCAGGGCAGATCGGCCCCCTGGGTCAGACCGATGCGGGTGGTTTGGGTAAAACCGATTTCCCCCACCTCAAGCCGCCGCTGCCAGTCAGAATCTCGATGCTCTAGCCAGAGCCCTGTCGCTGGCACTAGGGGCAGGTCGGTGAGGGTGCGATCGATATCCAGAAGCTTGCATAGCTTGCCAGGGCCAGCCCCCCAGCGGACAGTTTTTTCGGCCCGATACCCCTCTAGCCAGGGGGGCATTGCGTCGAGTTCGACAGCGCGAATAAGGACGGCGCTGGGAATGCGATCGCGATCGGTGACCACATTAAAACAGTGGTACATGCCGTAGATCAGGTACACATAGCTAAAACCGGGGGGGCCAAACATGACCCGATTGCGGGTCGTTTCGCGGCGGTAGGCATGGCAGGCCGGGTCGCCCTCGGTATAGGCCTCGGTTTCAACAATGGTGGCGCTGAGCTGGCGACCATCGGCCCAGCGGCGCACCAGCCGACAGCCCAGTAGATCGGGGGCGACCTCCAGCGACGATCGCGCCAGCCAGTCTGGCGCAATGGGAGCAGGCTGATTAAAAAGCTTTACATTGTCTTCTGGGGCAGGCTTGTTAAGATGACTCAAAACCAAGGCTCCGATCACACCGACCTTCTTATCATCCCTACTGCTCCTATGGATATCAAACTCGTTCTCGCTATACTGACCGGATTGTTTGTGGTTGCCACCCTATTCTTTGGCACCAAAAACGGCTTCTACGACACCGACCAGTACCATGGTAACGGTTCAGCCCACTAGGCCTGCTAAGCTTTAGCTCAGCTACTGGCCCAGTTCATCGGCTAACTGTGCCGCTGCTTAGGGTAGCCGCTGCTTAGGGTGTTTGCCATTCCGTGAGTAATCTGGTCTGCTTTCCGTTCGGTGCGGGTCACGGCCAAGAAGGGCTGTGCCTAGAGCTGCGCATGGGTCCCCATCGGATTGTGCTGGACTGTGGGCTGCGCGACTTGGCGGCGCTAGAGGCTGCCCGCGATCGCATTGAAACCGCCGACCTGCTCTTTTGCAGCCATGCCCACAGCGACCACGCTCGCGGCGTGCGAGAGTTTAGCCAGAGGTTCCCTCAGGTGCCCATCTACGGCAGCGAGGTGACGGCCCAACTGCTGCCGCTCAACTGGCTGGGCGAAACGGTGCCGCCCCACCTGTGTCAGGCGCTGCCCTGGCAAACCCCGATTAGTCTGGCCGACGACCTGACCGTGCAGATCTGGCCAGCGGGTCACCTACCGGGGGCCGCCTGTGCCCTGTTTACCTACCATTCGCCCCAGCGCCCCTACACGGTGTTTTTTACGGGCGATTTTTTTATGTCCAACTCGCGGCTGGTGGATGGCCTGCCCCTAGAGGCCCTGCGCGGCCTCAAGCCCGATGTGCTGATTATCGAAGGCAGCGCTGGCACCGTTCGCCACCCCCATCGCCGTCAGCAGGAAAATTTACTGGCCAGCACGATCCAAAGTCTGGTGCAGCAGGGGCGATCGGTGCTGCTGCCCACCCCTACCCTGGGTATTGGCCAGGAGCTGGTCATGCTGTTGCGCAGCCACTACCAGTTCACCGGGCAAGATATTACCGTCTGGGTCGATGAAACCGTGGCGGCGGGCTGCGACCTCTACCTAGAGCTGATGCCGGAGTTTCCCAGCAGCGTACAAAATTTTGCCCGCCATCAGCCGCTGTTTTGGGACGAGCGCATTTTGCCCCGCGTGCGGCGTCTGGGCGTAGACGGCCATCCCGAAGCCGATTGCCCCTGCATTATGATTGCCCACCGGGAAGTTGACCTCAGTGACCACTGTCGCAATTCGAATCAGGCCTGGACGGTGCTGCTGCCCGACTCCTTTGCCACCGCGATGGCCGACCTACTGCTGGCAACCAGCAGTGACCCTGGCCCTACCCTGGGCTGGCTGCAAACCCTGGTGCCAGAGCTAGAGTCGGAGCAAGTACAGCTCGACACCTATCAGCTCACTACCCACAGCGATCGCGTTGGCACCACTCAGCTAATCCACAACCTCAGACCCCAGCACGTGGCCTTTGTCCACGGCAAACCCACCCACCTAGCCGACCTAGCTGGCCTAGAAGAACTGCAAACCCGCTACCAGCTTCACCTGCCCTCCGCTGGTAACGAGGTGGAGTTTCCGATCGGCGATCGCTTCATTCAGCCCGCCGCCCCCGAACCCATTTTTGACGGCGAAATCACCGAAATCGACGACAGCGTGCTGCTGCTGCTGCCAGAGGCTCTCACCACTGATCCCCGCTGGGCCGCCCTGGCCGACACCGGCCTGGTACAGGCCCGCTGGCAGGGCCACGAACTGGTAATCAAGGGCCTCAACCAGCGCGACCTGATGCGCACGGTGACCAGCAGCGATACCCCCTGGCAGCCTCCCAGCTGCCAAACCTGCCGCCACCAGCGCGAAGGCCGCTGCCGTAACCCCAACTCTCCCCTCTATGGGCTACAGGTTAGCCCTGAGGGGGTTTGCCCTGTGTTTGAAGCGCGCCCAGCTCGGGCAGAGCAGGATGATGAGGCGTCGGCGTAGGAGTGGATGAGTGAGGGGGTGGATGGGTGGATGAGTGGGTGTGGCAGCATCAAAAAAGTACTTACCCACCTACCCACCAACACTTTTCCCCCATGCAAACCTACTGCCTTCGCCTCACACCTGGGCAAGATCTCAAGCAAGAATTGCAGGCTTTTGCCCAGGCCCAAGCGCTAGAGGCCGGGGTGATTCTTACGGGGTTGGGCAGTTTGACCCAGGCATCGCTGCGGTTTGCGGCGGCAGAGAAGGCGAGTGCGATCGCTGGCCCGCTGGAGCTAATTTCCCTAAGCGGCACGCTGTCGCAGCACGGCATGCACTTGCACGGGGCCGTGGCCGATGCCCAGGGCCAAGTCTATGGAGGGCACATCATGCCGGGCTGTTTGATTCGCACGACGGCGGAAATTGCGATCGCCAACTTACCTTACCTGCGCCTACACCGCCAGCCCGATCCGGTTACAGGTTATTTAGAACTGGTCGTTGATGCTTTTCCCTAACCCAATGCTAATTCACCTATTAGCCCTCAACGTTTAGACAGTTACGAGTTGCCTGACGCTTACAAAATCTCTGTAGCTAGAAATCGCCGATAGAATAACAATATTGGGGCGTGGGCTGCCAACCTAGCTTCTAAAATTCCAAAGCAGCTAAAAATTTCACAGCGACAGTATTTCCTATGCAAAGTATCGAAATTCAGCTGCCAGAAACAGTTTTCTCAGCTCTTCGCAAAGCGCCAGAGGAATTTGTCCAGGAAATGCGCGTGGCCGCCGCAGTCAAATGGTACGAGCTAGGTGAAGTTTCCCAAGGCAAAGCGGCTGAGATTGCTGGTTTGTCTCGTGCGGGCTTCATCAATGCTCTAGCTCGCTATAAGGTATCAGTGCTTCAGTACACGGCTGAAGAACTTGCTCAGGAATTAACTGATGTCACTTGAGCGGGTTGTGGTAAACGCCTCACCGCTGATTGTGCTGTTCAAAAGTGGGCAGGCCGAACTTTTACCAAAACTCTTTCGTGAGATATTGGTTCCCCAAACGGTTTGGCAAGAGGTAACTATTCCGCAAGATGATACAGTTAGTCGGCAATTGCCCGACGCTACTTGGGCAACAGCCGTTGAAGTTTCCATCAATTCTGAAATCGCTGCCTGGGATTTGGGTGCAGGGGAATCAGCTGTGCTCAGCTATGGGATGCAGAACTCTGGCTACCGAACCATCATTGACGATGCCGCCGCCCGCCGCTGTGCCCGTACCTTAGGAATCGCAACTCTGGGAACTGGAGGGGTACTTGTTCTAGCAAAACGGCGAGGGCTGATTGACTCCCTAGGCGATCGCCTAACACGTTTGCAGGATGCTGGGCTTTGGCTATCTGAGAGTGTTATTGCCATGCTCAAACAGCAAGCCGGAGAGTAAATAACTTACTCCTCAACTCGGTAGCCGAAGTCTTCAAGGCGGCTGCGGGACTGTCGCCACTTGGGCACGACTTTGACAAACAGCTCCAGGTAGACCTGGCCCATCACCAGCTTTTGAATCTGCTGGCGGGCATCGGAGCCGATCACTTTCAGCATGCTGCCCTTTTTGCCAATCAAAATGCCCTTCTGCGAATCGCGCTCTACGTGGATGGTGGCGAGAATGCGGGTAATCTTGGTGTCTTCTTCGACTCGGTCAACGGCGATCGCCACCGAGTGGGGCACTTCTTCGCGCGTGTTCAGCAAAATTTGCTCGCGGATGAGTTCGCCCATAATGAATCGCTCGGGTTGGTCGGTGACCAGGTCGGGCGGGTAGTAGTAAGGGCCAGGTTCGAGCTGATCGATCAGGGTGGCCAGCAGGGTGTCGAGGCTGGTTTCATGCAGGGCCGAGAATTTGACTAGGGGCCAGCCGTGTTCGTCAGCTAGCCGCTGATAGCTGGCATCGAGGGGGGCGATCGCATCCTCGTCCTCAGGCTGCTGGTCAACTTTGTTCATGCCCAGGATTACTGGGCCGCTACTGTGGGCCAGCAGCTCGGCTACAAACTGATCGCCCCGCCCCATCTCCACACTGCCATCCACCACTAGCAGGGTGGCATCCACCGAGTCGATCGCCATTCGGGCGTTTTTGACCAAAATCTTGCCCAGCTCGTGGTGAGGCTTATGGATACCGGGGGTATCGACAAAAATAATTTGCGCCTGGTCATTGGTCAAAATGCCGCGCAGGCGGTTGCGGGTGGTCTGGGCCGTGGGGGAGGTGATCGCCACCTTTTGGCCCACTAAAGCATTCATCAGGGTCGATTTGCCTACGTTGGGGCGGCCCACAATGCCTACAAACCCCGACCTAAACCCCTCCGGCGGGGTGGGGATAGCGCTGTAACCGACCGGGTCAAAGGTATCCACCATACTAATAGCCTGTGACATGAACCACGACCTCACGAGCTGAACCCCGTGCCCGGTGTTCCCACAGGTAAAGGCCCTGCCAGGTGCCCAGGGCCAGCCGCCCCTGCATGACGGGGATAGTTTCGCTGGTGTGGGTCAGCACGGTGCGAATGTGGGCGGGCATGTCGTCGGGGCCTTCGGTGCTGTGGATGTAGTGGTTACCCTCGGGCACCAGCCGGGCCAGGAAGTTCTCCAGATCCACCAGCACGTCGGGGTCAGCGTTTTCCTGAATGATTAAGCTGGCGGAGGTGTGGCGCAAAAACACCGTACACAGCCCAGTCTCAATGCCGGAGGCGCGCACCACCTCGTTGACCTCAGCAGTAAAGCGCTGGAGCGACTTGCCTCGCGATCGCAGGGTGAGCAACTGCTGATGGTGGCGGGTGGTGGCGGTATTGGGTGTCATCGGTTAAATCACCAGAATAGACCGTTCTCTATTCTGTCAGAATTGATCCCCTCTGTCAGAATTAATCGCCACCAGACCTGACGGTTGCTTAGGGTCGTGGTTCTAGCCAGGCAACCCAGAAATGGGATTAAAGCGGTTACGCGGCTACTCCACACTGAGGGGAACCAGGCGACCCTGGGCCGTTAGCCCCAGCCGCATGGGCGCATGGGCCAAAATTGGATTACCGGTCAGGGCGCACACCTGATCGCGCTCGGCCACTGCACCAAAGCTGGCGCAAATATCGTCGGGCTGAATTTGCACAGTGCCTTCTGCAGGCCCTTGCTCCACGTACTGCCAAAGAATGTCGCGAATCAACGCCTGATACCCCCGATCGCCCGCCAGGGCTTTGAGTTTTTCCTTCAGCGATCGCTCCAGGCGAATGCTGGTAACTTCCATATCAGTGGTCGATACGCGAGTTAGGGTTGGCATTGTCGGGCACACCTCCAAAAAGAACATAGAAATTGGGCTCGATGGCTGGTCACAAACAGACGGTTGGCGACACTAAAGAGAGTCGCCAGGTCTGTGTCATGGCTATTTGTATTCTGGACTACAGGTCACTACTTAATAGTTTAGACAGACTAGACACGTTTGTATTACACGTGTAGTATTAACGTTATTCGAGCGTATCCGTCAAGCTTCAGCCCCTGAAGCCAGGTGCCCAAGCAAAACGGTGCTCTCACTGCCTTCCTAAGCCTTGTTGTTTCACGCTTGAGGAACTCCGCTATGTTACGAATCCTGTCTACTGGCAACGCATTTGATATCGCCGTCACCACGGGCGATGCTGGCCAGCTAGGCATGGCGGCGGAGTTCGATGGTTACTTTAGTGACCGCATGGGTGACCTGACTGGCGGCCTGATGGGCCGACTCGTGGTCAGACTGATGCACCCCATCTGTGGGGCGACCCTGGGCGATGCTCGCAGGACTGATCTATCTACAGGGGTTGCCCTCGGGGGCGATCGCCGTTGGGAAGATCGGTTCCTAGGCTTCAAGCCATCCCTCAAGTTATGGGGATGCCTCGCCAAGGGCGATCGCATTGGGTATTGCGTCAGTCAGCGATATCTCCGCCCTCTCTCCCAGCATTCTGTGTCTCAGCATTAACCTGACCTCCCAACTGGGTTAGCTTCTTGGGGTTTAGCGCCAAGGAGCTAATCGCCTGGGAATGGCCGTCCACGGCTAGTTCCGCTTCGATCAGGCTCCAGATTTGGGTTTGCAGCACCGTTGCCGCCGCCGCTGGCCAAGAGCGCCAGGGGTTCGCGTCGGTATTTGCTCACGGCATGGCCTTCAACAGCCAATTCCTTTGCCCGTGGGCCACCGCGTGATTACGGCGGACCGCTGCCGCCTCGACACAGCAGAACTTAAGCGCCGAAACCAATTCATAGCAATTCACAAGTATTCAAGGCATGAGAGCTCATGTTGAAGTTGACCTATTCCGATGCCGATTTATTGGTTGAACAATTAGACCTCAGCGTAGAAGCCGTCGTGGCCCAGCGCAGTATTGTTGCCCTGCGGGCTGGCCAACCTTTGTTCGTACAGCCCGGCTATGGAGCCTTTGCCTTGCCCGCTGACCTACCGGAGGTCGCTGCGCTTACGTCAATATCGCCAGGTGCGATCGACATTGCCCCCTGTGATACTGACTGGCTCGAAGTGACCCTGCGAGGTACCTGGCTAGCCGACAATAGCACCAGCGCCGAGGGCATTTTGGTGGCTGAACTAGGCACAGACCTGGAGCAACGCCTGGTCGCCCTTTGGGAGCGCAGCCAGTGTCCACAGGCCGCTTACTCGTAACCTAGTCTAATGAAGCAATAACGTGTTTATGGCTTTGTAGAAGTAGCTCAGCGCCTCGTTCTAGAGGCTATTGTGGCGGTTCTACAAGCGCTGCGATCGCAGGGGCAGTACCTCTGCCCCTGCCTTTCCAGGGTCAGGATGCAGTACCGTAGAAAGCGAACTCTAATGCCACTGTTGTTCACGTTTCATTTATAGTCCTAAGCTTGTAAGGAGGTATCCCCATGGCCGACGAAGCCACCTATCTGACCATCACCGCCGACAATTTTGAAGCCGAAGTGATGCAAAGCGATGTGCCGGTGCTAATCGACTTTTGGGCTGCCTGGTGTGGTCCCTGCCGCATCATGAACCCAATTATCGAAGAACTGGCCGAAACCTTTGCCGGGCGGGCCAAGGTTGCCAAGCTCAACGTCGATGAAGAAGATGCCCTAGCCCTCCAGTACCACGTGATGGCCATCCCCACCCTGATTTTCTTTCAGAATGGGGAGCGGGTTGACACGGTCGAAGGGGTCGTGGCCAAGGATGACTTGACGGCTCGACTGGAGGCGCTGGTGACCACCAACTCGGCGGCATAGGTGTGCTGCTCTTACTGGGCTACTCCCCGCAGCACCGCTTCGCCATCGACAAACTCTAGGCCGTCGAGGGTCAGCCCGGCCTGAGGCAGGGCAAGGTTAATGCGTTCGGTAATCTGGGCCGGGTCGAGGCCGGTGAGGCGAGCCACGTCATCTACGGTCAGGTTGACCCGACCAATTTGTACGCGGGTGTCGTTTCCTAGCACCAGGCGGCCATTGTCAACGCGGGGGCTGCCTTCGATGCCGATGTAGAGGGGGCGATCGCCCAGCATAGGCACGGTGCTCAGCGCCGTCTCTAGAGCCTGCTGTGCTTGGGGTGGCAGGCTTTGGGTGGGCAGGTCGGCAGGGTTAACGACAATGCCGCCAGCCACGCGATCGCCGCGAATCGTAGCGTTGAGGCTATCTGCCGCTGGCAAAAACTGGGCCACCTGAGGTGTCTGAGCAATACCCTCCGCCAGCAGCTGAGTTAGCTCAGCCTCGGTCAGTGAAATTTCGACCCGATTATCGGTGCTGTAACGCACCCCCTGACCGCTGGCCAGCTTGCTCTGAAGCAGGTTGCCGCTGCCAGCCCTGCTATCGACCACAACCGTATCGGCCCCGCTGGTGCTGTACCAGGTGGGCAGCGCTGTAGCCCGGTTCCAGTAGAAGGCGGTGGCGGCGGCGGCCCCCGCCGAAAGCCCTATCACTAGCGAGAGCACCAGTACAACAGCCTGTTTCGTCCGCATCTCAGACCACTCTCCTGTCGTTTAGTGAGTATCGTCGAGTCAGTGTAGCTCAGCTCTCCCAGGCTCGCAAAATCGTGTGTGGCGATTGCTGTAAAGACCCTAAAGTGGCCTATGGTATTGGTTGTAAAGACGTAGAGAACAGCAGCATGGGCACGACACAGGGGTTCATCCGCAGGGTCATCGGACTAGGGCGGCGAGTGGCGGCCCAGGTGGTGGCCCAGGTTGTGACTTTGGGGGCGATCGCGCTGCTTACCTTGGGTATGGCTAGCTGCGCCAAACCCGTGCAACCCACCGAGCTGATTTCAGAACCGACCCCCCAACCCAACCGTCTTAGCGGGCAAATTGCTGAGGTGTCTCCTCCCGAAACTCTAGAGTCACTAAAGCAAATTATCGATGCCTACACGCCCCAGGTCCGCATTCTCAGCCCCCGCCCCGGCGAAGTCCTCGACGATACCTCTGTTACCGTCCGGCTCCAGGTGCGCGGTCTGCCGTTGTTTAAAGATGATACCTACGAGCTGGGGCCTCATCTGCATCTGTTCTTAGACAATGAACCCTACCAGGCCGTCTACGATCTGTCAGAACCGATCACCTTCGCAGATCTTTCCCCCGGTACCCACACTTTGCGCGTCTTTGCGTCGCGACCCTGGCACGAAAGCTTCAAAAGCCAGGGTGCTTTTGACCAGCGCACATTCCATGTGGTCGCCCCAACGCCCCAAAACGAACTCAATGCCAAAGCGCCGCTGCTGACCTACAGCCGCCCCCAGGGCACCTACGGAGCCGAGCCGATCATGCTCGACTTTTACCTCACCAACGCGCCCCTGCACATGAGCGCCCAGGCCGAAGCCAACGACGACCTGCACGACTGGCGTATTCGCTGCACCGTCAACGATCAAAGCTTTGTGTTTGACCAGTGGCAGCCAATCTGGCTGAAGGGCTTTAAGCCAGGGCGCAACTGGGTACAGCTTGAGCTAATTGACGAAAGCGGCAACCCCATCGACAACCGCTTCAACAACACCGTACGCATCATCGACTACCAACCCGGCGGCAGCGATACCCTCGCTCGCCTGGTACGCGACGAACTGGGACTGAAAGAAGTAGCCGGTATTATCGACCCCACCTACGTTCCCCCTGCCCCTTCCGCGCCAGAACCGGAGCAGGTATTGAAACCTGAACAATCGTCAGACGATCTAGAGCCTGAAGATTCTGCCGTTGCTCCAGAGTTACCAGAGCAGCCAACCACTGAGCCAGAAGTGGCACCTGAGTCACCTCAGCCAGGCTCTACAGACCTACCTGAAGCGGAGCTGGCTGAGCCAGAGCCAGACGCCACCACCGAGGATATGCCCACTCCGACTGAGCCAGAAGACGAGGCTCGGCCCAACCCCTTTCTGCTACCTGAGCCATCGTCAGCCGCCGAGAGTGCTGGAGCCGATCAATTTTCGGCAGAAGAACAGGCGGATGACTCTACTCAAACCGATCAATCTTCTGTAGAAATCCCAACCGCCGCCGAACCTGAAGCCGCCGAAGCTGAGACCAAGGAAACAGTGGAAGAGGATATGGCAAAAGATAGGACTGAGCAGGTAACGCCACCAGCAGAACCCTTCGTTCCCCCGGTTCTGCCTCAGCCGGAGGCGCAGCCCGAGCCTGTGCCCGTACGCCCAACTGTCCCTCCGGCTGCCCCAGAGCAATCTATGCCTCAAGCACCAAAGGCTAAGGGGTTGCGCGATCGCTTTAAGCAGTGGCGCGGCCAGGCCAACCAGCCAGAAGCAGATCCTACTACAGCCCCTGAGCCAATCCCAGGGAGCGAAGAGCGTGCCCCCGACGTCACCCTCCCGGAGAATTTCGGTAACCCAGATAGCGAAGCGGCCCCAGAGGATACCGCCTCTAAATTGCCTGGGGTGCAGCCGCAGGTTGTCGAGCCGGATACTACAGACCCTCTGACTGAGCCGCAAAGCCCGCCTGAGACCGAAAACCTGCCTGAAGCAGACCCCTCAGCAGCAAGACCTGACGATTCTGACGGCTCGGTAGAACGGCCTCGCACTGATGAGAAACCCCGCGTTACGCCGCGATCGCCCCTAGCGCCAGAAGTTCGCCCATTTATCTAGCTATCTACTTCACCAATCGCATGGTGAGGGGATAGCGATAAGCCACGCCTTCGTTGGCTTTTACCGCCGCTAGAATAGCCAGCACTAGCCAGGCTATGGCCAACACGATTAGCAGCGGAATTCCGATCAGTACAAAGACTAAGACCCCCGACACCATCATGTAAATGGTCATGGAGATATTGAAATTGAGCGCTTCTTTACCCTGATCGGCGACAAAGGACATTTCGTCGCGCTTGACCAGCCAGATGATCAGAGGGCCAATAATATTGCCGAAAGGAATTACAAAACCGGACAGAGCGCTGAGGTGGGCAAGCATGGCCCACATGCGTGATTCCGGGTTCGAGTCGAGCTGGTTCATGGTATTGGCAGAAGTAGGAGATATGATCTTGGCCTACAGCCGTCGCCCAAAAGCGGTATGGAGCATGTCCTACCCCCAATGGCGATGGCTATATCTGCCGCCAAGCTAACTCAAGAAGCAGGATAGACGCTCTACCTTGCTTACAAAATGTAGTATTCCAAACAAATACGCTCCCTGAGCAAAGTCAAAGGGAGCGCAACCTCTCTGGAGCAAAGAGGGAAGGCCGACTAAAAGCAAGCATTCCAAGCGCGAAGCCGTTGGTAGACCTCTTCAACAACGAGAAGAAACACCAATGATGACGTTACTCGTCTTCGTCGTCTTCAGCGCTGGGGTAAATAAAGCTAGTGGACCGTCCGGTGAGCACAGACTTGCCCAGAGACATCGCTTTTTTGGCCTGGAGCGCTGCAGTGCGCTTCCAGGTGGCGCGACGCTGGTCACGCTTTTGCTTGGAGGTTTTCTTCTTGGGAACCGCCATGACAGATACTTAAGACTTCACAACCTTTCAACTATAGGCCAAGAGGGCGTAGATGCGCAATTTTGGTTTTAAAGGGGCTCTGAGGCCTGGTCACCTACCAGGTACCTAGCGGCTTCGTAGTAGTTGGCCCACTGGGTCACGTCGGGTCTGAGCTGCCATTCGCTACGGCTGACCGGCACCGTCAAGATCGGAACAGATACGCCCTGGTTATCGCCAATGATCGTGACAATGACATCGGTCATCAGCACGTCGGCGTCAAAACTGCGCTGAACGGCGGCGCGGGCCACAATTTCAGAACGTTGGACCAGGGTATCAAAGCTTTCGCCTTGCTCACGCACCAAAAACACGTTGACCCGCGAGGTGTAGGCCTGAGCTACGGGAGGGGCCACCAGCGCAGGTACCGCCGCACTGCCAAAGCCCACTAGCGCCGCCAGAACTACAGACGCTGCTTTAGACTGGCGATCGCGCCCTGTATTCCATGCAAAAAAGGTCATAGCCTGTTGCTCCACACATCCTCGCAGGATGCCCAAAAAGTGCCTTAACTGTAGCGATAGAGCCGCCAATCGTCAATTAAGAATTGTCGCTGGCCCTAGCGGCTAGCCCAGTCTTCCGTTTAGTCGTGCAGGCGCTACTATGGCAGGTGAATTTTCATCTCGAATCTACGCCCTCTGGAGGCACCCAAAAGGCATGGCAAGCCACTGGCCCGTGATCGTCGGCATCAATCAATATCAATCGCTTCAACCCCTGATGTATGCCCAGTTCGACGCCCTCGAACTGCGTGATTTTTTGGTCAATGAGGTGGGGCTGCCCGCCGAGTACTGCTCGCTGCTCACCGATATTTCGCCCATGGTGTACCAGGGCGCGGCGGCCCCCACCCGCGAGGTGCTGCTGCAGCGCCTGGCCCAAAGCTGCGATCGCGCTGGCCCCGATGACACCGTGTGGTTTTTCTTTAGCGGCTACGGGGTGCAGTGGCAGGGGCAAGACTACCTGCTGCCTATCGATGCCGACCCCAACCAAATTGAGCAAACCGGCATTTTAGTCGAAACCCTGCTCAAGCGGTTGGCCCAGGGTGGGCAGCGCCAGTCTATTATCATGCTCGACATCAACCGGCCCCAGAGCGCCTTGGCCGTCGCCCCTGGCCAGCAGGGCCTGGGTGCCCCGTCAATGGCCCTGGCTCAAGAAATGGCCATCCCCCTGGTGCTCTCGTGTCAGCCCGACCAGTTTTCTCAAGAAACCCTGGCGGTGCGCCACGGCCTATTTACCGAAGCGCTAATCGAGGGCATGCGGTTCCACGGGTGCTTGACCCTGGCGCAGCTGGTTGACTACCTGCGCGATCGCGTGCCCGAACTGTGCCAGCACCACTGGCGGCCAGTGCAAAACCCCGTTGCGGTGCTGCCCCCAGGCCAGCAGTACGCCATGTTGGTACCCCCCAGTCTGGTGGGGCAAATGCCCGTTGGCCTAAGGCCTGAGCCGGACCTTTCTCCGCCCAAACAGGCTGAGCCAGAACTGCTCATGCCCCTGCCC
>NZ_JADEXE010000515.1 GCF_015207265.1 Nodosilinea sp. LEGE 07298
GGTGGGTGCAGGGTTGAAGGTGTACGGTGTACGGTTCAAGGTTTGCCGTGTATCGTACACCGCTCACCGTAGCCCCTTTGAGCCAGTTTGCTTAGTACTCGACGGCTGAAATATACCCACCATTCCGAATTGCTTGGCTCCCTAGCCCCCCTGCTCTCTAGCCTCCGGAGAAGAGTATCTAAACTTGCGCCGCAGAGTACTAGGTTGTCGGTCGCCGAACCAAAATGCCGTGCAGCCCAGCCGCTTTGGCCCCTTCTAGATCGTCATTTTTGCTGTCGCCTACGTGCCAGGCCTGGCTGGCATCGCAGCGGTGCTTTTGCAGGGCGGTGGCAAAAATCAGCGGGTCGGGCTTAGCCGCCCCCGCCTCAGAAGACAGGGTAACCGAACTCAGGTAGGTGGCCAGGTTTAGCTCTTCTAGTACCTGGTACAGCCGGGTATCAAAGTTTGAAATCACCCCCAGGGCAATGCCGCGCCGTCGCCAGCGTTCGAGGGCCGGAGGAACATCCGGGTAGATTACCCAGGGTTCGGCGGTAGCGAAGTGGGCATAGAGATCGGCAAAAAAGCCGTCGAAGTCGACAAAGCGATCGAGTACCCCGGCACTGCTAAAGGTCTGCTGAGTAATGACCCGCCACCAGCAATACTCTTGCTCGGGCACCGTAGCGGGGTCACTACCCGGAAAAGCCATCTCGGGAGCCGCCTCAAAAGCTCGAAAAAAGGCTTGATTAAGGGTCGCCGGATCAGCCTCGATGCCGTGGTGCTGAGCTAGATCAGCATAGATGGCACCAACGCTGCCCTTCACCCCAAACAGGGTGCCAACTGCATCTAAAAAAATCACCTGAGGCTGAGGAATGTTAGCCATCTGCCATTGATCTACAGAACATGAACCCCTTTAGATTAGGAGGAAAGCCTCAACTTGGCGCACGTTTGGCCCGCAAAGTTTGGCTTTCGACTAGAGCAAAATGCCCATGAGGCCTAAGCAAGTCGTGTTTCAAGCTTCACGATAGGCATCCATCCCCACGCAGGAGCAGATCAAGTTGCGATCGCCGTAGGCCTGATCTACCCGGTTCACCGCTGGCCAAAACTTGGCGCTGCGGGTAAACGAGGTTGGAAATACGGCCTGCTCGCGGCTGTAGGGGCGGTGCCACTCAGATACGAGATCTGCGGCGGTGTGTGGGGCGTGTTTGAGCAGGTTGTTGTCGCGATCGCTCTCCCCCACTTCAATCGCCCGAATTTCTGCGCGAATGGCAATCATGGCATCGCAGAAGCGGTCTAGCTCTGCCATCGACTCACTTTCGGTCGGCTCCACCATCAGCGTGCCCGCCACCGGCCACGACATGGTTGGCGGGTGAAAGCCGTAATCAATCAGCCGTTTGGCCACATCCTCCACGCCCACATCGGCAGACTTTTTAAAGGGCCGCAGGTCGAGAATGCACTCGTGGGCCACCCGTCCGTTCTGCCCGGTATAGAGAATGTCGTAATGCTCCGCCAGGCGCTGAGCGATGTAGTTAGCGTTGAGAATGGCCACCTCTGTCGCCTGCTTTAGCCCCGCTCCGCCCATCATGGCTACATACATCCACGAAATGGGCAGAATGCTGGCGCTACCCCAGGGGGCCGAGGTCACCGCGCCAATGCCCTGGCTGCCGCCCACTCCGCTGGCCAGACTGTGCCCCGGCAAATAGGGCACCAGGTGGGCCTTCACCCCAATCGGGCCAACGCCTGGCCCGCCGCCGCCGTGGGGAATGCAGAAGGTTTTGTGCAGGTTGAGATGGCAGACATCGGCCCCAAAGTCGGCGGGGCGGCAGAGGCCCACCTGGGCATTCATATTGGCCCCATCCATGTATACCTGGCCGCCGTGGCCATGAACGATCGCACAGATTTCGGCAATGCCCGCCTCAAATACTCCGTGGGTGGAGGGGTAGGTCACCATCAGGGCCGCCAGGTTTTCGCTGTGTTTCTCGGCCTTAGCCCTGAGGTCGGCCACGTCGATGTTGCCCTCCTCGTCGCAGGCGACGGCCACCACTTTCATGCCCGCCATCACAGCGCTGGCAGGGTTAGTGCCGTGGGCCGACTGCGGAATTAGGCAGACATGGCGGTGGGTATCGCCTCGCTGCTGGTGGTACTCACGAATGACCAGCAGCCCGGTGTACTCTCCCTGGGCACCAGCATTGGGCTGGAGCGAAACGCCGTCAAACCCGGTGATCTCGCCCAGCCAGGTTTCTAAGTCGTTGAACAACTGCTGGTAACCCTGGGCCTGCTCGGCGGGGGCAAAGGGGTGAATTTGGCCAAACTCAGGCCAAGTAACGGGCACCATTTCGGCGGTGGCGTTGAGCTTCATGGTGCAAGACCCCAGCGGAATCATCGCCGTTGCCAGGGAGAGATCTTTGTTTTGCAGGCGGTACAGATACCGCAGCATCTCGGTTTCAGAGTGGTAACGGTTGAAGGTGGGGTGGGTGAGGTAG
>NZ_JADEXE010000083.1 GCF_015207265.1 Nodosilinea sp. LEGE 07298
GCCCCATGCTAGAAGCTGTGTTTCCTGATGTTAAGCAAAGGAACGTTAACCCAGGCTGCGGAGTCATCCCCGCGACGGGTTAAAGGTTTCTCTGGTTGCCCGTTATTCATCAGGTGTGTAGCCATGACTGTACCTACTCTCACCCCGCCCAGCGTGCAGTGTCCTGAATGCGGTGTGCACAGCATTGTGGAATATAAGCCCACGGTGTATCACTGCCTCAAATGCGGCTTTGAAAAAGATCTCAGCATTCCTCCAGAATCTAACGAGTCTGGACTCGGCTCAGCCATTATGGGCTTTGTTGGCTTTGGCCTAGTGCTACTCATTCTGCTGTAGGGCTAGCCAATCACTTGATAGTGCAAATGCACCACAGTATCATGGGGGGGCTGACCCTTGGGCTCCCCTATGGCCATTGTTTCTTCCCATACTCCCGACGACTCGGCCAAGCCCAAGGCGACAAAGTCTAAGGCGGCAAAATCGAAACTGTCGGCACCGCCTGCCGATGATGCCGCCCTGCAGCCGCTGCTCTCGTTAGTTAAGGGTGGCGATGTCCAGCCCGAAGACATCCAATCTGAGATCCCAGTTGCGGCAACAGATGCGCCAGCCGGAACGGCAACCCCAGAAGACAGCCTGCGACCCCAGCGCCTGCAGGACTACATTGGTCAGGCAGCATTGAAAGAGGTGCTAGGAATTGCTATTCAGGCGGCTCAGTCGCGCCAAGAGCCGCTTGACCACCTGCTGCTCTACGGGCCGCCGGGGTTAGGTAAAACCACCATGGCGCTCATTTTGGCCCAGGAAATGGGAGTGACCTGCAAAATTACGACCGCTCCAGCCCTGGAACGTCCCCGCGATATTGCCGGTCTGCTGGTCAGTCTCAAGCCCGGCGATGTGCTGTTTATTGACGAAATTCACCGACTACCTCGGGTCACTGAAGAAATTTTATACCCGGCTATGGAAGACTCTCGGCTCGATATCACCATCGGTAAGGGGCAGTCAGCCCGCACCCGCAGCATTCCGCTGTGCGCGTTTACTTTGGTGGGGGCGACAACGCGGGTGGGAGCGCTAAGTTCGCCGCTGCGCGATCGCTTTGGTCTGATTCAGCGGCTGCGATTCTACGAAATTGATGAACTGACCCCTATTGTGTTGCGCACCGCAGACGTCTTGAAAACTCCTATCGACTCCGCTGGAGCCGAAGAAATTGCCCGCCGCGCCCGAGGCACGCCCCGTATTGCCAATCGCCTGCTACGACGGGTGCGCGACTACGTCGAGGTCAAGGCAGCCGGTTCGATAACGGCGACCCTGGCGGCGGAAGCCCTAGAGCTGTTTAACGTTGACCCCTGCGGTCTCGACTGGACCGATCGCCGCCTGCTCTCAGTTATGGTGGAAAACTTTGGCGGTGGCCCCGTTGGCCTCGATACGATGGCCGCCTCTACCGGCGAAGACCCTCAAACTATTGAAGAGGTCTACGAACCCTACCTGCTGCAAATTGGCTATCTACAGCGTACTCCCAGGGGGCGAATGGTGACCCCCGCTGCTCGCCGTCACTTGGGCTACGATGAGGGGCTACCCGACGACGGCAGCCAAATGACGCTGCTGTAGTCATTGAATTGAGGAATGCCGGAAATTTCAGGCCCAGCTTACCCACTCACCCTCATGCCGTTTGACTATTAAAAGACACCATCGCCGCCCGCTCTCCTGGCAGATCAATAATGGCCTGCATGAGATTGGTTTGGTTGAGGTTGGCCCCCGACAGGTCGGTGCCCAGCAGGTTAGTGCCTAGCAGGTTGGCCCCCGACAGGTCGGCATTAGCCAGGCAGGCTCCCCATAGGTCGGCATGCATGAGGTTAGCCCCCGCTAAATTGGCTCCGCTGAGGTCTACCCCGGTGAGCCTGGCCCCGCTGAGGTCGGCTCCCCACAACGATGCCCCTGGAGTGAGATGGTGCAGGGTTTTGGGCACTTGAAACCCGCGCGGAAACTGAGTGCTGTCAGAGTAGAGCGCTCCGTCTAGGTTGGTGGTGGCCAGTTGACAACCCCGCAGGTTAGCGCCAATCAGGTTGGCCTGACCCAGGTCGGCGTGGCGCAGGTCGGCCCCGCGCAGGTCAGCCAGCATCAGGGTGGCCTGCCGCAGGTCGGCGTAGCGCAAGTCGCTATCGCCTATGAGGGCGCTGAGCAGATTAGCCTTTTTCAGCACAGCCCCAAACAGTTGGCTCTTGACCAGCAACGCTCCGCTCAGGTCGGCTGCGGTCAAGTCAGTGCCGCCCAGGTCGCGTTCCCGCAGGTCTTTGGTCGCTAGGCTTGCCCCTGGTTCTAGGTGCCACATCCGAGCCTGCTCAGGGTCAAACCCGTCAGGAAACTGGGTTCGAGCATTGTACAGCGCCCCTTCTAGACGAGCGGTATCGAGGTCTGCTCCAGTGAGCACCGCTTCTCGCAGGTCAGCCCAGCGCAGATCAGCACCCGATAGATTGGCATTGCTAAATTGAGCCTGCTTGAGGTTGGCGCGGCGAAAGTTGGCCTGGTTGAGGTTGGCCCGACTAAAGTCAGCGCCCCAAAAGTCAACTCTGGCTAGGCTCCAGTGGTTGAGGTCGGCCCCGGCCAGATTGATGCCGGTGAAATCTCGCTCTCCCTCCACAAAGGCTGTCCAAAGATGTTCTAGCGTTTTGAGATTCATGCTTATGTTCTGCTCAACGTTGCCTACGGACATAATTAGCGATCGCCTGTCTTTTGCCTATTGGGCTTTCACCCCTAGGACGGGTTATCAATTCTGGCCAAAATGCTTAGGAGACCAGCGTTGCTACGCCCGACCCCCAAAAAACAGGCTAGGGCAGGCTAGGGGCTGTAACGGCTGATTCTTAGGCCATTAGCGGCTAATGGATGATAGCCCCTAGCGGGCGGCCACTAGGTCGGGCCACGGAATCGCCTGCTGGGGTGGTTCTGACTCATGCACCCAAACCACGTAGCCGCTGTCATTTAACGTAGCGATCGCTTTTTTACCCTGTTGCTGCAGCTGCTGCACTAACCCCTGGGCTTTGTCTAGACTGGGGCGGCTGCGGTAGTAGCGGTAGTATTCGCCCTGTATGGCAAGAGCCAGGCAGTGGTGCTGGTTGGCCCCTTGAATGTGATATAGAGCGTGGTCTTCTATGGTCGTAGAGAGAAACTCGACCTCGGCTGAGGCCATGTCTTGAGGATTGGTTTTGGCGGTACTCTGTAGCAGACTGGCCCAGTCAAGGGTAGGGGTAGGACGCTCGTTTTCAGCTAAACTGGCTGCTTCTGTATCGGTCTGAGCTGAGGGATAGTCTATATCGGCGGGGTCAACCAGCGGGCGATCGCTGGTGGCTTCTATCACCTCATCGAGTAAGCTCTGGCGACGCTGCGATCGCCCCTGGCGCGATCGCATGGCTTCAGCGGTGCCAATGCCAATGGCAACGCTCGACAAGATGGCAAAGCCGATGTAGCGAATCGAAAATTCTTTGTGCTGATTGGTAATCAGGGCTGAGTCAACCCAATGGCTGAAGGGCTCAGGCAGTCGATCCGAAACCTGCACCGCATGGTCAGAGGCCATCGGCCAGGTTAAGGCTGCAAACCCAGCGCTAGACGCTAGCAAGGCAGGCAAAACAATCCGACGAAAAGGTGAATTATCCATAACAGAGAACACACTGAGGTGAGCAAGCACCCCCCTGGGGGATCTCCTTCAGAATACGCAATAGACCTACAAGAATCTGCGAATTCCCTACCAGTACTCTGTGATACTTTGATGAAACCTTGCGCTTGTCTACGTATTTATACGGCTATGCCGGTGCTGCTTAGAAACGGTTGGATGTCCTTTATGAAAAACATGTCAGCCGCTATCGCAACTTGATGCTGGCAGTCCTGATTGCCCACGACAGCGCTGATGATTGGAGTGCAATCTCTCTTAACCGGCTTTCCGGCTTAGCCTATGCGGTGGAATATATTAGTCAGCCTGCTGGTGCTGTTAACAGCCATTACGCCGACTGCTTTGCGGGTGGCGCGCGACCAACTGAGCCGCTACCAAATCCCAGATGCAGCTACAGAAACGGTGGCGGCGGCACGAGCACCCTCCAATTCGCGCAGCGAACCCTTGGGGCAGCGCCGCTGTCAACGGTGTAACCTAGAGGCAACCGACCTCAGTGGCCAAGACCTCAGCAACCAAAATTTTCGAGAGGCCAATATGGCCGAGGCCAATCTGACCGGCACCCAGCTGATCAATGCCGTGCTGCACCAAGCCAACCTCACCCAAGCCACCCTGCATCGTGTGAATCTCCAGGGGGCCGACCTCTCAGAGGCTATTTTGGTGCAGGCCGATCTGAGCCAGGCTCAAATGCTCCATACCAGCCTGGTCAAAGCCGACCTGACTAATGCCTCACTCACCCAGGCCGAACTGCGCGATGCCGCCCTGTGTTCAGCTCAACTGCGCCAGGCCAATCTCTCAGAGGCCAGCCTCTACGGCGCAATTTTGCGCCAGGCCGACCTATCTAACGCCGATCTACGCGGGGCTGATCTGCGCTATGCCGATCTCTACCAAGCTGATTTAACTAACGCTAACCTCACCGGGGCACGGCTGGAGTTTGCCACCATGCCCGATGGCATCACCTATAACCAGGGCTATATTCAGCCCGTTAACCCCTCCCAGGGCTGCGATGCCAGCCGCCCAGAAAGCGTCGCCGATCAGCCGACCCCCTAGCGCTATACGGTATTGCTGATTGGCAGCCTAGGCCGTGGCGGTAAAACGTTCTCGGCCTGGTTCCCAAAGGCGAAATCCACCCACAAAAGCATTGCTGTTGTGGCCGGGGCGGCAGCCTGCCGGTAGTTCTTTCAGCACCTTGATCTGACCACCACCGATCACAACATCATCAAGCTGTAGAGCTGCCGTTAGCTGACTCACACACGTTTCTACGTACTCACGCCACTTCTTTTTGCCCAAACGCTCCAGAGCACGCTTGCCAAGGTAGTACTCATAAGTACCCTTTTTGTAGGGCAGGTGAGCCAGTTCTAAAGGCACGACCACCCCTTCTACCACCATGGCCGACCCCAGCCCAGTCCCCAGACCTAAAAAGAGCATAGTGCCGCTTTCGTAGCTGCCCAAGGCCTGCATGGCTGCATCGTTAATAATGCGCACCGGGCAGCCGAAAGTCGCTTCAAAATCAAACCCGATCCAGCCGGGAGCCAGGTTATGGGGTTCTTTGGTAACCACACCCTTGGACACCAGTCCAGGATAGCCAATCGCCACGGCATCATAGGCCCAATCGCTAGCTAGTTCCTTGACTCCGGCGACCATAGCCTCTGGCGACATAGTGGGGCCAGAGGCAAACTTGCGAGCTTCGGTTTGGCCTGTCGCTAAAATCTTGACGTTGCTACCGCCGACATCTACCACCAGTACGTTCATGGTCACCCCTATGAATGCCTCAAACAAGTTCGCTAGACTAGCGCCCTCTGCTAGTGCCGGGCGTTCACTCATTCTAGGTTTCGGCGCTCAAGTGCTCCGGTTTCACCAGTATGACTTTAGAAAGTAGGGCAGAAACAAGTTCTCAAGTTACTGAAAGTTGACAATGCGCGCAAAGCTTTCGGGGTCAAGGCTGGCCCCTCCGACTAAAGCCCCGTCAATCTCCGGTTGAGCCATGAGCTCATCGACATTGCTGGGTTTGACCGAGCCGCCGTACTGAATGGTGACATCGGGATTTTTGAGTAGCTTGCGAATGCCGCCAATCACCTGGTTGGCATCGGCAGATTCGCAGGTGTCACCAGTGCCGATCGCCCAGATTGGCTCGTAGGCAACAATTAAATTGTTTTGGTCAATATCCACCAGGCCCTTTTCAATCTGGTTGGCAATCACCGCCTCAGTTTCGCCAGCATCGCGCTGGCTTTTGGTTTCACCTACGCACAAAATTGGGGTAAGGCCGCACTTCTGAGCGGCCTGTAGGCGCATATTTACGGTTTCATCGGTATCGGCAAAGTACTGGCGGCGCTCGCTGTGGCCCACGATCACGTAGCGCACTCCCAGTTCTCGCAGCATATCTCCTGAGATCTCACCGGTAAATGCACCTTCGGACATCCAGTGAATATTTTGGGCACCTACTTTAATTCTGGCTCCATGCAGACTTTTAGACAGTGCTCCTAGGGCCGTAAATGGCGCACACAGTACGATTTCGCGCCCGTCAGGGGTGTCGGTCAGTTGCCCCAAAAAATGGCGTAGAAAATCCAGGGTTTCGCCCTGGGTCTTGTACATTTTCCAGTTGCCAGCAATAACAATTTTTCGCACGGTAGTTCAAAGCCGAGGGTTGTACATATCAACTTGCATCACTGCATCCTACTAAGTAAAGGCCCCCGGATCAAATTCGATTTCCCGCAGCGGTTCGCAACCTAGAGCCTTGGGGGTTAGTCCTCGTAGCCAAGGGTCTCTGCGGCGCGGCGTTGCAGATAGGCGGCAATATCAGCCGAAATATCGGCATCTCGATAGGGATTACCCACAGGGTTACGCTCTAACAAAAACCCGTACAGCACACAGGCGGCCAGATAGGTACCATAAAGCGTGGGATGAGCATCGGGGGCAGCCAGTTCCAGCAGGGGCCAGGCCTGGCGAGAGAGGCCAAAGGCCAAGCCAACGGGAGCAACCCTAGCATCGAGGGTTGCTCCTAGAGTGCCATAGGCGGTAGACAGGTTTTTGGTAGTCACTCCCTGTGCCAGGCTGTCCTGACGTTCCCAGGTCATCATCAAAACAGGTTCCGCCCCGCTACGGCGAATTTCCTGGTTGAGTACCTTGGCATAGTATTCCGTAAAGGACGGGTTAATCACCGGTAGTTGGCTTTGGTCTTGCAGAATGACGTAGGTCCAGTTGCCTCCGCGAATGGTATTCAAGGTCGCTTCAGAACGAGCGTGATCTTTAAAGGAATAACCGGGTTCGCTAACGCTTTGGATTTGAAGGCTAGGTTCTAGCTTTTTCAAGTGATGGTCAATGCCGCCGTTGTAGTAAGTGAGGCTATTGCCCACAAATAAAATGCGTATGGGCGATCGCCCCAATTCAAAGCGTGGTTCGCCAACGGAGAGGTGGATTTGGCAAGCCCCTATTGCGATCGCTACCCCACTCAGCAGCACAAAAAACTGAACGATAGCTTGGACCTGTCTCAACCGGTTAGCCATCGTCCAGTTCTCCTGAAAAGCGCAGTTTCACGCACTGCGCCATTTTAGGTTGGGTGCAGGGAATCTCTGTCTACATTGCCCTATGGGAGTTCCCCGCTTGGCCAACCTAGGCTCGCGCGGCAGTAGCAGCACGGGCAGCAGCGGCCTCGTCGGGGTGAATATTGAGGCGGGTCAGGTTGATACGACCGCGACCATCAATTTCACGCACCTTAATGATCACTTCATCGCCAACGTTGACTTCATCTTCAACCTTGGCCACTCGGTAGTCGGCTAGCTGCGAAATGTGAATCATGCCCTCCTGGCCGGGCATAAACTCCACAAAGGCCCCGATGGGAATAACGCGGGTTACCTTGCCCACAAAGACGTCGCCTGCGGCGGGCTTGAAGACAATGGCCTCGATTAGCGCTTTGGCCTGGAGAGCCTTTTCGCCTTCGATGGAAGACACGGTAACCGTGCCGTCGTCGTTGATGTCGACTTTGGCTCCCGTTTGCTCGGTAATTCCTTTGATCTTCTTGCCGCCGGGGCCAATCACCATGCCGATCATCTCGGGGTCAATCTTAAAGCTGATCAGGCGGGGGGCGTAGGGCGATAGCTCCGTTCTGGGGGTATCGATGGTAGCCAGCATTTTCTCTAGAATGTGCAGCCGAGCGGGCTTGGCCTGGTTGACGGCGTCGGCAATCACCTTCATGGGCAAGCCGGTGATTTTCATATCCATCTGCAAAGCGGTAATACCGGTGTCGGTACCAGCGACTTTGAAGTCCATATCGCCCAAGAAGTCTTCGATGCCCTGGATATCGGTGAGAATGCGAACGTCTTCGCCTTGCTTAATTAGACCCATGGCGGCACCGCTGACCGGCTTGGTGATGGGCACCCCGGCATCCATCAGCGACAGGGTGGAGCCACACACCGACCCCATTGAGGTAGATCCATTGGAGGACAACACCTCCGACACAACCCGAATGACGTAGGGGAACTCTTCTTTGGGGGGCAGCACCGGCACCAGCGCTCGCTCGGCTAGGGCACCGTGACCAATTTCACGGCGACCGGGCGATCGCATGGGCCGAGTTTCGCCCACCGAGTAGGGGGGGAAGTTGTAGTGGTGCAGGTAGCGCTTCTCTTCATCAGGATGGAGGTCATCCATCATTTGGGCATCGCCAGGGGTGCCCAGGGTGGTCACCGACATCACCTGGGTCAGCCCGCGCCGAAACAGCCCGGTACCGTGCACGCGCTTGGGCAACAGCCCCACCTGACACGAAATCGGGCGTACTTCATCGAGCTGACGGCCATCGACCCGCACCTTCTCGTCGAGGATCTGCTGCCGCATCAGCTTTTTAGTGACTGACTTATAGGTGTTACCCAGGGCTTTGCCGTTCTCAGCCACCGCTACCTTGACCGGGTTGTCGTCTTCCAAGCCGTCAATGGCGGTAGCTAGCTCTTCTTTAATGGCGTCTAGCTTTTCGTCGCGCTCGGGCTTGGTGAGGCTAAATTGCTTCAGGACCTCTTTGATGGCCGCGGCGGTTTTTTCTTCAATGAAGGTAGCCAGAGTCGGATCGGTCTCAGGTTCTTGCTCGGTAGCAATCTCAATACCCAGCTCTTTAATTAGCTCTAGCTGAGCTTTGATCAGGTCTTGCACTACCTCATAGCCGAAGTCGATCGCTTCAATGACGTCGGCCTCCGGCAGTTGGTTGGCTCCGGCCTCAACCATAATGACGCCATCGGGAGAACCCGCGACGATCAGGTCTAGATCGCCGGTTTCGACTTCTTTATAGGTGGGGTTGATGATGAAATCGTCGCCCACCAGACCCACGCGCACAGCCGCCATAGGGCCATAAAAGGGAATTTTGGCCAGTAGCACCGCGATCGAAGCGCCAGTTGCCGCCAGTACATCGGGGGGCACATGCTCATCCATGGCCAGAGTGGTGGCGACAATTTGAATGTCATCGCGAATCCACTGAGGGAAGAGTGGCCGCATAGGCCGGTCAATCAGTCGAGAAATAAGGGTAGCGCGCTCTGGGGGGCGACCCTCCCGACGCAAAAATCCGCCAGGAATTCGCCCGGCGGCATAAAGGCGCTCTTCGTAATCAACCAGCAGGGGCAAAAAGTCGATGCCCTGACGTCCTGCCGAGCGGGTTGCCGTGACCAAAACGGCTGTTTCTCCCGACTGCACTAGCACTGCGCCCCCGGCTTGAGGAGCCAACAGTCCACCCCTTAGGTGAATATCGCGACCACCAAAGGATATTGTTTTTTCAAATTCTTGCATGTACGACTACGTCCTTTCTCTCTTACCATTCTTTTGGCTTCTTTACGCTTGATCGTAGCACCGATGGCGGCTATGGCTGATAGTAAGGGTCCCCAGAGCCAAAATTAGGCAAAAGACTTAAGATTTTGAGGCTGAAACTGTCGGCTACTGGCGTTATTTTGGATGAAATTTCTAGATGCAAACGACTCGCCCTAGGAGGCTACGGTTATCGCTGTACTGGTGACTGGGGTAGCAGGATTTATTGGCTCATTTGTAGCTCGGCGGCTATTAGATAGCGGCCAGCAGGTCTATGGCATTGATAATCTCAATGACTACTACGATGTGAGCCTAAAGCGCGATCGCCTGGCCCAGCTCACTCCTGACGAGGGCTTTACCTTTGAGCAACTCGATCTGTTCGATCGCGAGGGCATGCTGGCCCTGTTTCGTACCCATCGCTTTCAGTACGTCGTGCACCTAGCAGCACAGGCGGGGGTGCGCTACTCCTTGGAAAACCCTTTTGCCTATGCTGACAGCAATCTTTCCGGGTTTCTCAATGTGTTGGAGGGGTGCCGCCTGATGGGGGTCGACCACCTGGTCTTTGCGTCATCCAGCTCGGTGTATGGGGCCAACCGCAAAGTGCCGTTTGCGGTGGATGATCGGGTCGATTACCCGGTATCGCTATACGCTGCTACTAAAAAAGCCAATGAGCTGATGGCTCATGCCTACAGCAACCTGTACCAAATTCCGACCACAGGGCTGCGGTTTTTTACGGTCTACGGCCCCTGGGGGCGGCCCGATATGGCCTACTTTAAGTTCGTTGAGTCAATTTTGGGCGATCGCCCCATTCAGGTCTTCAACCAGGGCCAAATGAAGCGCGATTTTACCTACGTGGACGATGTTGTAGAAGGGGTGGTGCGAGTAATGGCGCACGTTCCTGCTGGGGGGACTCAATCTGACAGCGATAGCCAGGCTCCCTACAAAATTTACAATATCGGCAACCATCAGCCAGTAGAGCTGCTGCGCTTCATTCAGGTGATTGAAGCTGCCTTGGACAAAACGGCCCAAACGATTATGTGTCCGATGCAGCCGGGAGATGTACCTGCCACCTACGCTGATGTGAGTGATCTGATGGCGGATGTGGGCTTTGCGCCTAGCACTCCGCTTGAGGTGGGTATCGAGCGGTTTGTGGCATGGTACAGGCAATACTACGGCGTCTAGCTTAGTAAGCCAGAGTCTCTAGAGTTTCACGCAGGTAGCGGCGCACCAGCTGGTCGAGTGAGGCTGTTTCAGTCTCAGCACTACGGAGTTCGCCCTTCCAGCTCTTGAAGCCAGAGCTGCTGGCGATCGCGCACTTGAGGCTATACCAAATTTGGGCATGGTCAGAAAGCTGTGTGGAGCTTGCGGAGCGAATTATGGCCATAGCTGCCTCTAAAAAATCTAGATGACGTTAAACCTTGAGGTCATATCAACGTTCGGGGCGGTTCAATCAACCGGCGAGCCAGCAAAACCCCGATTGATTAGACAACCACTAATACAAGATAGCGCAACCGTTCCACCGCTATTGTGACAAAAACCACAGTCTCAAGGATTGAAAAATATCTATAAATATTGTGATCTTCCCCTGTCCAGCTTAGGGGTAGGCATCAGCGGCAATGGGCCACGGCTCTGAGCGGCTCACCAATTCGGGAGAGGATGCTTCTTCTATGTCGTCAACCTCAGGATGACGCGGGGCTGAGCCTTTACTGATAGAGTCATCTATCGCCGCGTGATCATCTGTTTCTGCGTTATCTATCCCTTCTCCAGCTTCTTCTCCCAGGTTTTCTGCCACGGCTACTTTGTGATGACTGGCTAACGCTGAGGACGTCTCCGTGGGCACGGGGGAGATGGCTAGATGCGCAGCCTCGGTGGCATGAACCGCCGGAGGAATATCTATGTCCAGTGGTTCTATGGTTGTTGAGATTTGGTGATTCAGACCTAGAAGCTCTGGGTCTTGATGCTCTGAGTCTTGATGTTCTGAGTCTTGATGCTTTAGCCGTACAGCTTCGTTGTCAGTTTCAACATCTTGCTCGGCTTGAGGAGTTGAATCCTGATTGGTCAGGCTGGGCAGAAGCTTACCCACCGATAGGCCCAGCCAGCTAAAGTTGGCGGCTATAGCCTCGGTGGGGTAGGGCAGAACCGCCGCCATACGACGGTCGGGTGTAGCTAGTACCTGTAGCACAGCTACGGGCACTTGTAAGAACAGATTGGCTAAGAAAAAGCCCACAATTGCGATCGCAATGCCGCCAATTCGCCCCCAGTCGCCAAAGGGGGTGATGTCACGAGCTAAAAATGCCAGGGGGTAGAGCTTCACCAATACCCATACCAGCGGTACAGGTACCAGTAGTGCCCCTAACCGTACCCGCCACTGGCGAAACTGGGTCAGCATGTGGCCCTGGTCATGGTTTAGGACGGCAGGGCGCAAGGCTATCCCCGGCAGGCTAAAGATGTAGAAGGGGCGGCGCAGCTGCATCACCAGCACTGGTAGTACCCCTAGTCCAACCATCAGACCCAACTCTAGGCCTGGCAGGGTGGGGTTACCCACCGCCAGTCCCATCAGGCACAGGTCGATCCACAGGGGCACAGTAGCCAAACCGGCCAAATGTACCCACAGGTATGGATCGTAGCGCCAGGGTGCCATTGCCTACTCCGTTGTTATGTACATCGTCATCGGATTTTGTTGGGTGCTTACAGGCAACGCTGGGCAGCTACGCCCAGCAAGTTGCCTAGGCCATCGCCAGGGTGCGACGCTTCGTAACCAGACGGTAGGCGTCAATGATGTCACCTTCCTTCCAGTCGCTGAAGTTGTCGATGCCGATGCCGCACTCGAACCCAGACGCCACGTCTTTGACGTCTTCTTTCATGCGCTTGAGGGAGTCGAGTTTGCCGGTGTAGACCACCTCGCCACCTCTCACCACCCGCAGGTTGCAGTTACGAGTCACCTTGCCCGAGAGCACATAGCAGCCTGCTACGGCCCCTTTGCGCACTGGGAATACGGCCCGTACTTCCACCTGACCCAGAGGCTCTTCGACCATTTCGGGCTCTAGCAGACCCTCCATGGCACCCTGGATATCGTCGAGCAGGTTGTAGATCACCTCGTAGTCACGCACATCGACGCCCTGGCGATCGGCAGACTGCCGTGCCCCAGGTGCCAGCGTGGTGTTGAAGCCGATGATGACGGCACCACTGGCTGCTGCCAGATCGACGTCGGTTTCGCTGATTTCGCCAGGAGCGGCCAGCAGCACCCGAATCTGCACTTCGTTTTGGGGCAGCTGCTGTAGCGCTGCCAGAATGGCTTCAATCGACCCTTGCACATCAGCCTTGAGCAGCAGGTTGAGATCCTTGAGATCGCCCTCCTGCACCTGAGCAGAGATAGTGTTGAGGGTAACGCGACGGGAGGCCATCGACTGCTGTAGACGAGACTGACGTTGCTCAAGCATGCGCTTGTCGGCCACAGCCCGAGCGGTCTTCTCATCGGTGTAGACCTCAAACTCATCCCCAGCGGCGGGTACGTCGTTAAGACCTAGCACCTCCACAGCAAAGGAGGGGCCAGCTACCTGAACCCGCTGCAGGCGATCGTCGAGCATAGCCTTGACTTTGCCCAGGATGGGACCAGCCACTAGAGAGTCGCCTACCCGCAGGGTGCCGTTCTGAATCAGTAGCGTTGCCACCGGGCCGCGAGCTTTGTCGAGGTTCGCCTCAATGACAGTACCGCGAGCGAGGCGATCAGGATTGGCTTGGAGATCTTCGACTTCGGCCACCAACACGATCATTTCCAGCAGGCTGTCGAGGTTGTCGCCGGCCAGGGCGCTAACCGGCACCATAATGGTGTCGCCACCCCATTCCTCGGGTACGAGGCCATGCTCCATCAGCTCTTGCTTGACGCGATCGGGGTTGGCGGTCTCTTTGTCGACTTTGTTGATAGCCACAATCAGCGGCACCTCGGCCGCCTTGGCATGACTAATCGCCTCGATGGTTTGCGGGCGTACGCCATCGTCTGCCGCCACCACCAGAATGGCAATGTCGGTAACCCGCGTACCCCGTGCCCGCATAGCCGTGAAGGCCTCGTGACCAGGGGTATCTAGGAAGACGATTTGATGAGATGTGCCCGCATGATCGATATCGACGTGGTAAGCACCGATATGCTGGGTAATACCACCAGCTTCGCCTTGGGCCACCTTGGTCTTGCGGATAGAGTCAAGCAGGGTGGTTTTACCGTGGTCAACGTGACCCATGATGGTCACCACGGGTGGCCGACGCTGGAGGCTTTCGAGGTCGGCCTCGTCGATCATTTCGGTGACCTTCTTGGCCTCCGATTCAACCTGGCTAGTTTCGACCATGACCTCGAACTCCTCGGCCACCATTTTGGCGGTTTCGATGTCGAGAGTTTGGTTGATGTTGGCTGCAATGCCCTTGAAGAAGAGCGATTTGATCAGCTCGGTTTCGGGTACCAGAATTTGCTCAGACAGCTCGTGTACCGTCAGCCCTTCGGAGAGAATGATGAATTCGGGACGCTCCTGAGTTGGCTGAGACTCGCCACGACGACCACGGCGAGAGCGACCACCACTGCTGCTGCTGTCGCGGTGCTGAGGCTTGTGGCTCTTCACGGTTGGCGATGACGGCTTGGCACCGCCTGCGCTCTTAGGCTTAGGCGGACGAGCCAGCGAGACGCTCAAATTTTGAGCATCGGTGACTTGGCCGTCGTCGTCCCCTAGCTCGTCAACCAATACGTCGAGGTCTTCTTCGTCTTCGCCCAGCACGCCCTGGCCACGGCGCTTGGTCTTACCGACCTTGCTGGCTTTTTCCCGCATTTTCTGGTCGTCATCCTCGTCTTCGCGTTCTTCGCGCTTATGACGAGGCGGTGAGGGGCGGCGAGGCTGCGATTCATCGAGACCGCCTACCCCAATCACAGAGATGGAAGAATCACTGCCAGCGGCTGGCTCGGTGCGGGCTGTTTCGGCTCTGGCCGTCTCAGCATCGGCGTTGGGCCGCCGCAGCTTGGGTTTGGGCTTCAGCCGAGGGACGTCTTCGTCGGCATCAATTTCGCGAATGGGAATGGTGGGACGCGCTGCACCTTCAGTCGGGCGGTCGGGGGGGCTACTGCTGCGATCGCGGCGAATGACGGGGCGCGGAGGCCGTACAGCCTCAGGGGCATCGGCGGGGCGATCGTCAACCTCAGGCCGCGATCGCGACACCGGGCTGACCAACTCTGGCTTAGGCTTTATCGGCGGTGCTGCCGGACGCTCAACGGTTTCGCTGCTGGCCTCAGCCGGGGCAGCGGGGGTAGGACGACTGGGTGCAACCGGAGGCTTGGGCTGTTCGTCAACCTGGCTGCTGCGTGGAGTAACCCCGGGCCGACTGGGTGGCTTGGATAGGTTATCGTTGCTGGGCCGCGCGGGCTTTTCCTGGGGAGCCGGTGCCGATGGGGCCGGGGCACTGGGCGCAGTCGGGGCGACGGCCTCAGCGCCAGACTTGGGGGTAACCCGGTGCCGACGAATTTCTAAAATTTGCTGCTTACGCTCAGGACGAGCACCATTTTTAACCGGTGCTGCCGGGCGAGGTCGATCGGGCCGATTGGGGCCACCGCTCGTGCGCGCCTGAAGCGCCGCCGAGCGAATTTGATCGGCTTCTGACTCAGCGATGGTGCTGCTGTGACTCTTCACGGCAATATCGAGGCGACTTGCGATCGCCAAGATGTCTTTGTTATCCAAATTCAATTCCTTCGACAACTCGTAAATTCTCACTTTGCCGTTCATCCACAACTCCCTACGCTAGTCAAGCTTGTTACATAATCCAACCTGCTTCGTCCAACAAAACGACATCAAACCATTCTGACGGATACGTTAGCCCTAGCAAGGCATTGTAAACCAAGGCTAGGTGGACATGGGACCCTAAGCAAGTTTACTGACGCCAAGAGGGGTCAGTTCAGATACCCATACTATGAGTGTAATCAGTTGCTTCCCCAATGAACAGAATCTCAGAGGGATCGCCCCTAAGAACGATTCATTTGCAAAAATTTTTGGTTAGGGCTCCTGATTACATCATAGGTTTTACTGAAAGCTATTGGGTTAAGGGCTGGCCTGGAACCCTGTCCGAATTTTCTGGCGCTGTTCTTTCTGGCGCTGCTTCTAGGCGCTGCCAGAGGGTTTGGTACATTTCCTCGGGTACATTGGCTTTGAGTGCGCGCCCCAGCCGCCCTTTCTTTTGAGCCTGGCGCAAGCAGTCGGCCCGAGGGCATAGATAGGCTGAACGCCCCATGCCTTCTCCCAGGCACACCGTGCGGTCTGGATAAACCCGCACCAGTCGCCAAAATTCGGCCTTGGGGCCGACCCGCCGACAGCTTGCGCAGCGTCGATAGTTGGGTTGCATCGGTGACCTACTCCAGATCGTTACTCTTCCTCTGCTGCCGCTTCCGGGGTTTCCTCATCCACCTCTTCATCCAGATCGGCGGCTTCAGATTCATCCAGACCTTCATCCAGATCGGCGGCTATGGCCACTGGTTCTACTGGCTCTGGGTCAGCGGCTTCAGGTTGGGCGGGAAGTGCTGCTTCTGGGCCTGCGTCATCAGAGGGTTCGTCAACCTCTAGGCCTGCTGCACGGGCCTCTGCTGCAGCCCATTCTGCTGCTGCTGCTGCTTTCCACGCCGCGGCCTCAGCCTCCTCAGCTGCCAACTCAGCGGCTTCGGCCGCCGCCGCTTCTTTGGCCGCAATTAGATTGGCAATTTTGCGGTCTTCCTCTTCATAGTCGTACTTGCCAGAGTCTTTGATATCAATTTTCCAACCGGTCAGACGAGCGGCCAAACGCACGTTTTGGCCCTCTTTGCCGATCGCTAGACTGAGCTGATCTTCGGGCACCAGCACGTGGGCCTGGCGATCGTCAGGATTGACCAGGCGCACCTCGTCGACGCGGGCGGGGCTAAGGGCGTTAGAGATGTAGGTAGCTGGGTCGGGCGACCAGCGAATGACGTCAATTTTCTCACCCCGCAGCTCGTTGACCACCACCTGAATGCGTGATCCCCGCGCCCCAATACAGGCCCCTACCGGATCTACATCGCGCTCTAGGGTGTCTACAGCAATTTTAGTTCTGGGGCCAACCGAACGAGACGGGGGGTTGGCCTCGCGAGCCACGGCCACAATACGGACAATTTCGTCTTCAATTTCGGGCACTTCGTTGGTGAATAGCTCGACCACGAGTGCTGCATCGGCCCGCGAAACCAGCAATTGTGGGCCTCGGTGAGACCCTTCGGAGACCTTCTTGAGCGCTACGCGGAAGGTGGCATTGGCGCGGTAGTTGTCGTTGGGCAACTGGTCGCGCTTGAGTAGCTCGGCTTCGACCTCAGGCTGGCCCACGCCGCTGACGACCGCCATAATCACCGACTGACGCTCAAACCGCAGCACTCGCGCCGAGAGAATGCTGCCTTCGAGGTCTTGAAACTCTTCTTGAACGAGCTTACGCTGCTGATCGCGCAGCTTTTGGGCCAGTACCTGCTTAGTTTGAATGGCCGCCATCCGGCCAAAGTCTCGCTGATCTGGGGTGACATCGAGCACCACCGTGTCGCCCGCCTGAGCCTCGGGGGCCACTTCGCGCACCTCGGACAGGGCAATTTCGTGGTCTTGGCTAGTGACTTCGTCGACGATGGTTTTGGTGGCCAGTACCCGGAAGCCCTGGTCGTCGTAGTCGTCGACGTCTAGCTCGATATCAAAGTTGTCAAAGTACTCTTCGTCGAAATGGGTGTCGATTTCGCGGGTGCGGCGGTAGCGCTCGTATCCTTTGAGCAGGGCCTCTCTCAGGGCATTCTCAACCGCGTGCTTGGGCAGATTGCGCTCGCGGCTAATGACATCGATCATCTCCTGCAAATTTGGCAGACTTACTAGCGACATAACCTACTCACCTCTAGGCAATAAATCTAAGCAATAAAACTGGGTCAATCTCAAAAACTGAATGCGGCGGTCTGACGGTGCGGGTAGAGCCTCTAGTCGGGGCTTTGGTCACTCAACTCCGCCTTGGTCACCAGGTGGCGGGGTAGGGTAATAGCCTTTCCTTTTTGGCTGAGCACGACAGCGTCATCGTCGCGGCGCACCAACTGGCCGACCCACAGCTGTTTGCCCTTGTGCGCTTCACTCAAGGCGACTTCGACCATAAACCCCTTGAACACTACAAAGTCGCGATCGGTTTCTAGGCCAGCAGAAACCCCTGGGCTTGACACCTCCAGCACATAGGTATCAGGGATGACGTCGGTAGTATCCAGCACAGCCTCAAGGGCCTGGCTCATCTTTTCGCAGTCATCTAGGCCGGTATCTTCGTTTTCTAAACTGCGCACATCAATGCGCAGCACCGGGGGAGACTGGTTGGTGTGAAAAACTGCTTCAACCACTTCTAGCCCTAGCTCCTGAGCAACGGGGGCCGCCAGTTCCAGCACCTGGGGAATAAGGGGATGTACCATCTGATACTTGAAAGAATGCCAATAAAAAAGTGGGCCTTGACCCACCTCCCAAAACATTACTGCTAAAGGAGCCCAAACCCGCGAGGGCTTGAGCTTTATCATTTTAGCGGATTGTGGCGGTAATGAAGTAGGTCAGCCGTATTCTCCCCTAATTATTTGGGCAAACACTGTTCACCGTTGCCGGTAAACGCCAGGGGATAGTCTGGGCTGAGCGGATACCCCTCTGGCCCCGCTTTAAAGCCGTAGCCTCGGACAATTTGGTAGGTTTGCAGCAGATGGCCAAAGCGGCGGACTTCGAGCGTTTTGGGTGGGTCTACTCGCTCAAACATAGCCAGATGGGTGGGGCAGATGGGGTGCCAGGTTTCGCCCAGCAGCACGGCATCGCGATCGCCTAGAGCGGCGGCATCGTACCAAAAGTCAAACTGGTCAAGACGGCCTGAGATGGCGAGTACGTTGGGGTTGTCTAGGGTATAAGCCAGGGCTGAGGCCGAGCGGTAGTCAGTGGTGAGTAGGAGGGGATCATCCAGGCTTTGAGCCTGAGCGATGACCTCCTGGGCTACCTGGGGCCAGCCGAAGAGAGCTGCGCCATCGGGGTCAGTTGCGCCAAAGAAGATGCTGAAGGGAATGACGGTGTAGTAGCCAACTAAGGCTGTGGCTGCAAAGAGGCCCAAACCCTGGGCGATCGCCAGCTGCCCAGCCCGCACCAGTTTTGCTCCCTCGGGTCGATAAAACCGATCGCTCAGCAGCGGCAGCAGCAGCGGGTAGGCCAAAATATTCCAGTAGAACAGGGCGACCGAAACAGTCGAGAGGGCTGTAAAAGCGGCGGTGGAGAGGCCAAAGATCCACAGCGCTAGGGCTGGGTAGCAGGAGGTGCGGGTGATGGCGGTTTGGCCGCGCTTGCCCAGCAGACGGCCAATGCTCCAGGTTTGGATGGGGCCGAGAATGAGGCCGCACAGGGTCAGAAAGACCAGGGGCTGTAGCAGGTTGAGGCTGAGGCTGCCGCCAGCAGTGCGATCGCGGTAAAAGCGAAACGAAAAAAAGTCGTGCTGAATATTCCAGATCAGAATGGGCGAGAGTACTAGCAAGAGCAGCCCCAGGGCCAGATAGAGGCGGCGATCGCGCAGCAGTAGCCACCGTTTTTTGTCGGTCACAATCAGGGCTAAAAAGCCCAGCCCAACAAATAGCGCGTTGTACTTGCACAGCCCGGCTAGACCTAAAAACAGAGCGGCCCCGTACAGGTTTTGACTGTTCCCGCCAATACCAGGATTTTTGACGGCCTCATCCACGTAGCGCACAAACAAAAAGCTGCTGATCACCGCAAAGGTGACCAGCCAGTGATCGTGCCAGGCCAGGCCCAGATACCAAAACAATAGCGGCGATGACAGACCCAGCAAGACGACCAGCCAGACGCGATCGCGGCCCTGCTCACCGTAGAGGTATCGGCAGATGTGGTAGAACGTAACCCCTAAAATGCCGCTGCTGATGGCGTTGGGCAGCCGCAGCACTAGGGTGGATCGTCCCAGGACCGCAAATAGTCCCTGCACCCAGGCGTGAAAGGGCGGGTGGTCGTAGTAGGAAAAACCCGGTCGCTGCCCCCAGAGCCAGTAGTAGGCTTCGTCGGGGTTCGGAAACGCGATCAGCCAAAAGCCGACGCGCAGAACCAAAAATCCCAGCAAAAACCAGCGTCCCCAGTGCCAAATCGGAGACTGAAACAGAACCCAGCGTTTACTCATCGGGTGATTCTAAGGCGCTGGTGTCGATGTCGTCTAGCTCTGGAATGTCGCCAATGTCGAGCGTACTGGAGGTTTCAATCGGGTCTTCGACCACGGCGTCGAAGGGCAGAATGACCGTGGGCAGGCCCGCCCCCTGCAGCCCCTGCAAAATGTGACTCGGTGTTTCAGGAAACACCACGAACAGAGGATGGCTTTTATCGGTGCCGTCGCTGAGCAGGTGCTGGTATTTTTGGGGCAGCAGCCACTCATAGCCGCGATCGATCAAAATTTGCGTGTGCCGCCAGCGCATCAGCAAATCGGAAAAATCTTCCAGGGGGCGGTGAATATAAACAAATATTTCGACGCCCGTTTTGATTTTCCACTCAGGGTCGCACATTAGCAGGGCGACATCGCAGGGTAGCGTTACCACCGCACCAGGCGGTATACCATCCCCGTGGGGGTTCAGGTGCACCGCATCGCGCACCCGCACATTGGGCAGGGGCAGCGTGATCAAGCTTTCTTCGGGCCGCCGCATACTGGGTACCGCCTCCAGGTAGGGGCGATGGCGCTTGAGCAGTTCTAACGCGCCTTCGTGGTCGGTGCAGACCGAGAGCAGCGTTTCGTACTGGTTGGGGTGAGTCGCCATGCTATCTACCGAAAGTACGGGTCAACGTAGTGTTCCCTGCATTTTATCGAACCTGGCGAGGGTTACCCTGGCTCCAGGCTATCGGAACTAATTTTTCAGAATCTAAGCCTGGCAGAACTCTCTTTGCCCAACCCAATAAAACCCTTAACCCCATCAGCACAGCGAGAACTGTCAGAGCGATTACTGTACGCAGGGCCACAAATATTTGTGAGAGAACCCCCTAGTTCCTACAATAGGTAAACTAACCACTGGTTCTAAAACCCTGGAGGAATTCATGAGTCGTCCGGTAATCCTCGGTATTGTGGGCGATAGCGCCGCAGGCAAAACAACCCTGACGCGGGGTATTGCCCAAATTCTAGGCGAAGACCAGGTCACTACCATCTGCACGGACGACTACCATCGCTACGATCGCAAACAGCGTAAAGAAATGGCCATTTCGGCCCTGCACCCTGACTGCAACTACATCGACATTATTCAACAACACCTGGGCCTGCTGCGTACCGGGCAGCCCATCCTCAAGCCCATCTACAACCACACTAGCGGTGGGTTTGACGCACCCGAATACATTGAGCCCAAGCGCTTTGTAATTGTCGAAGGGTTGCTGGGCTACTCAACCCGGGCCTGCCGCGACGCCTACGATGTGAAGGTCTACCTGGCCCCGCCTGAAGACCTGCGCGCTAATTGGAAGATTAAGCGCGACACCCGCAAGCGTGGCTACACCCCTGAAGAAGTAATCGATCAAATCAAAGCGCGAGAAGAAGACTCTGAAGCCTTCATTCGTCCCCAGCGCCAGTGGGCTGACGTGGTAGTCAGTTTCTACCCCCCCGAAAACGAAAAAAGCGAGGATGAACTGCTGCTCAACGTGCGGTTAGTAATGCGACCCACCATTCCTCACCCCGACTTCACCCACCTGCTTGAAGATAAAAACGGCGGCTCTCTCAGCGATGCGGTGCGCATGGGTCTCGATCGCGACATGGGCAAGCCCGTAGACGTGCTCGAAATCGATGGCCACGCCACCGAAAAGCCTGTCCAAGAGCTAGAGCGCACCTTGTGTGGCGAAATCCCTTACCTGGGCAAGTTTTGCAGTATTGAGGGCAACACCGACATTGGCAAGGTGGTGGGCACCACGGGCGAAACCCTACAAAGCTACCCGCTAGCGCTGACCCAGCTGCTGATTACTTACCACATGCTCAAAGCGGCCAACATCTACACCTAGAGATACCAAAAGGCAAACTCACCGTCTACCTATGTGAGCGGTGTTAAACCTTTGATTCATACCTATCTCTGAGATTGCAAGGGGGGGTGACTTAGTCAACCCCCCTTGCAGCTGTACGGATCAAAAGCACCTACTGCTGAGATACAGCCTCAGCCTGGGACAGCTCGGTCAACATCATTTGAATGAAGCCGGAGGCAACCTCTGCCGACTGATCGTGGGTAGCAAAGACAACAGCCAGACTGTTAGCGTCGCCAGCCCCGTAGCACAGAACACGAAAGCTGCCGTCTTCGAAGTAGCCAGTGCGGTCAATGCCGCCCTGGTCAGATTCTACCCCCAGGCCGCTGATCAACCGATCGGCCCGGTTTAGGCAGCCTTCTACATTAGTCTCTAAAAGCTGGTCTCCGCTGGCAATCTCGGGCCGAGCGATCGCAGGCAGAGTGAGAGAAACGAGGCCCAGGCTGGCCAGGGCGATCGCGTATAGATGCCGTTTCATAGGAATTACACTTAACGTCACAACAGATGCCGTTCTTGGGTACACTGCTACAGCCAGCGGCGGGCTCATGCGTCACGGCCTGGTTACTTATTACAAATTGCCCCTCCGGTTTCCGGATACCTTTCCTGTCCCTATAGACAATAAAAAGCGCCGAGGGCTTGCCGCCGGCGCTTAGGGGTGTTGAGGAGTGAACGATTAATAATTAATGTACGGGTGGAGTATGTCACTGAGGTAGCCTGGATATGTCAACCCTGTGACATTTTCCCAAACTATTTTCTCTGTGACCCAGCCTGACGCCCTGCGCGCTTTACTCAACGCTGTTTCCCAAGGGCAGCTTAGCTCCGATGCTGCCTTCGACCAGCTCAAATATCTTGGCTTTGAACCCATCGACGACTTTGCTAAAGTCGATCATCATCGCAGCCTGCGTACCGGCTTTCCAGAGGTGATCTGGGGGCCGGGCAAAACGGTGCACCAAATCGTGCAGATTATGCGTAGTCTGCATCAACACAACCCAGTGGTGATGGCCACCCGTATTGAACCTGAGGTCTATGCCCAGGTGCAACAGCAGATTCCAGGGGCGCTGTACTACGATATGGCCCGCATCTGCGCCCTGGTACCCTTAAACCGGGCTGCTCAGCACCCTGGCACCATTGGGGTGCTCACGGCGGGCACCGCCGACCTCCCGGTGGCTGAAGAAGCCGCTATTACCGCCGAGCTGTGTGGGTTTACCGTCAAGCGCCTGTGGGATGTGGGGGTCGCCGGGCTGCATCGCCTGCTGCACCACCGCCAGCTCATTCGCGATATGGATGTGCTGATTGTGGTCGCTGGCATGGAGGGGGCGCTGCCCAGCGTTGTAGCGGGCCTAGCCGACTGCCCGATTGTGGCGGTGCCCACCAGCGTGGGCTATGGGGCCAGCTTTAATGGTCTGTCGGCCCTGCTGACCATGCTCAATTCATGTGCAGCGGGCATTGGCGTAGTCAACATTGACAACGGGTTTGGGGCAGCGGTGTTGGCGGGGCAAATTTTGCGGACCGGGGCACGACTGGGCGGCAGAGGAGTGGGGGAGTAGGCGAGTGGATG
>NZ_JADEXE010000516.1 GCF_015207265.1 Nodosilinea sp. LEGE 07298
CGTCGAGGTACACCACGTAGCGGCTGATCTGGCTGGGGTCGGCCACGGGTTCCGCCAAATTCCCGGCATTTACCGTGGTATTGATCTCATCGTCGTACCAGCCAGCCCACCAGCCCAAGGTTTCAAGCGGGGCCAGCAACCCAGCCACCACTAGGGCAACCAGCCCAATCCAGATGAAATTTAGCACCAGCTGCACCAGGGTGGGCAGACCAGCCAGCCAGCCAAACCACCATTCGCGAATGGGCCGCAGCAGGGCCAGCACGACCACCGTTAGCACCGCCATGGCTAGCAGCCCAAGGAAGGGTTTGAGGTTAGGCCACAGTCGCTCTGCATTGGGGCCAGAGTCTACGGAAATTGCGGCCCCGTTGGCTGTTGCCAGGCCCACTGAGGTCAGGCCCGTGGGTTCCCCAGTCACGGCTGCCATGACATTGCCCTGGTTGAGCGCGGTAATGCGCTGGGTAAACTCCTCCTGCCAACGAGTCGAGGTTTGGGCCAAGTTATCACGGTACGACTCGGTCAGGTCGCGGCGGTTGGTGACTAGCTCGACCCCAGCGGCCCGGTTGGCAATCCGCTTGCCCAGGTTGGCGATCGGCTGACCGATGGTATTTTGCAGCACCTGCAACACCACCCAGCCCAGGGCGACGTAGCCAAAGGCGTTGCTAATGCCCAGGTTGGCGATCGCCCCCACCCCCACCACCATAGCCAGTAGGTGCCAAACCGCCAGCAGGTTGAGAATGGGCACGCCTAGGTAGGGCAGCGCTCCCAAAAACGCAAACAGCAGCGGCGCATAGGCTGCCCCCAGCACCGTCACCAGCTGACCAAAGGGTATACTCCGCGTCCAGGGAGCTAGGGTGACCAGCCAGGTACTCAGCACCAGAGCCAAAAAGCCAAAGGCAAACAGTACCGCGTTGATGCCCAGACTGAGGACAAACCGGGCAGGCCGCACCTGGTTGATAAACAAAATAATACTTTGCCCGATGCCCTGAGATAGCCCCGCCAGCAGCACCAGCAGCAGCGCCAGCCCCTGTCCCCCTGGGATAGTGGTGGCAATGCGAAAAGCTTCCTCGTTGAGGGCAAAGACGTACCCCAGCACTTCCCAGAAGCGATCTAGCATTGGCCTTTGCCTCAACGGTGTGTCGAGATTTTACTCTAAGGGTAGAGCTAAAACGGTCTCTATTAGGTTAAGTGAAGGATTTTGAACAGCAATTACGCAACAGGCGCGGTTTCTGAGGCAGTTTCCGCTGCTTAGATGCCAGGCTATGGGCTGCGCGAATTGAGGTTTCTAGCCTAAAGCCAGCATCGCCTTGGCCATGAGCGGCCAGGCCGGGAACGTTGGCGATTCGACAACCATTTCCCCTGTAAAAACGACCTCGTTATAGCCCTGAGGGGTCAAGCTCAGCACCGTTACCTGCCCCACCACCGGGTCGAGAATCCAGTATTCACCGATGCCACGCCACTCGTACTGGTTACGCTTCTCGTAGTAGTCGCAGCGGTGGTTTTCTGCCCCTGGGCTCACCACTTCTACCACCAGCAGCGGGGGGGCCATCTCTAGGGTGATGGCCGCCTGCCCCAGCTCACGCATCTGCTCAGGGTGTTCAGGCCGCAGAACGGTGAGGTCGGGATAGCGATTTCTGGGCTGCCCCGGTATGGCGATCGCTAACCCCTGGGGGCAAACCTGCTCAATATCTACCAGCGTCTTGAATGCGTCGTACAGCCTTAAGGCGCGACGCAAATTATCGTAAGACTCTGGCGGCATTTCAACCAGTTCCCCGTAGGTGAGTTCGTAGTAGCCGTCAGCTGTCTCAGCGTGGGTGAGAAAGTCGTCAAAGGTTTTGAGCTGGGGTTGAGCCTGTACCATAGCGATCGCCTACTGCCCGATGTCCCTATTTTACCTAGCGCACACAAAGATCTTGCACTCATCATTAAGGCGATCGCGGTTACCCGAAATGTCTCAGTAGTCATCAGAGTAGACCATGGTTTGAGGCGATCGGTTAGGTTGCAGCCGCTTCAGAAGGGCTATTGCTGGATAAACGCTTGAGCCTAGTTCCAACTTATTTTGTGTCGGCTTTCCTGGGCAACGGCCTTCTGCCATTCAACGAAGAGGCAATCAGCAGGTTGCGCACCCAGTTGTCGTGATAGCGGAAACCGTTGAGTTGTTCAAAGGGGCATAAGCAGCCATCCATCGCTGTCCGAGTTTTGCGACAAAACGGATGAAAGTTCCAGAGTAATGCCATGGCCCGACTGGATTGCTCTGCGGATTCCCATTTCCCGTGGAAATCTTGCATGGCATATAAAGTGCGGTCGAGATAGTTCATGGGTCGGTCCACCTGATTACTGGTGCGATAAGCGTCAGGGAAGTCAAAGTTGGAAGAACCGAGACTTGCCTTTCAGCCGTCGCAAGCGCCCGTCAATAGCCTTGGGCAAGGTGCATCTGTTCAC
>NZ_JADEXE010000084.1 GCF_015207265.1 Nodosilinea sp. LEGE 07298
GGAGCAAACTGGGTGCCTACCGCTTCCCCAGCCAGGGCTTTCACAACATTTTGGGGCTGGCGGCCATCGGTAATAACCGTGCGCACACCGGCGGTGGTGGCAATTTGGGCTGCCTCTAGTTTGGTGAGCATGCCGCCAGTTCCCCAGGCCGATCCCTGACCGCCGGCCACTGCTTTAAGGGCTTGAATGTCGGCCTGGCGATCGATCGAAATAATTGGCTTGGCCCCAGGGTTAGAGCGCGGGTCGGCAGAGTAGAGGCGATCGACATCGGTGAGCAAAAACAACCACTGAGCGCCAATCAGACTGGCAACCAGGGCCGAGAGGGTGTCATTGTCGCCAAACTTGAGTTCTTCTACCGCTACCGTATCATTTTCGTTGACGATGGGAATTACCCCCAACTGCAGCAGCTGGCGAAAGGTGCGGTAGCTGTTAACGTAGCGCGATCGCTGGGCCAGATCGCTACGGGTAAGCAGCACCTGGGCAATAGGTTGGTTAAGGGCCGAAAACAGGTCGTCGTAAATGCGCATGAGACGGCCCTGCCCCACGGCAGCTACCGCCTGCTTCATAGCTAGGGTTTTAGGGCGATCGTTCAGCTGTAGCCGCCGACAGCCAATGCCCACCGCACCCGATGACACCAGCACGACTTGGTGCCCCTGCTGGCGCAGTGTGCAGAGGGTTTCAACCAGCGCCGCCAGGGTTGAGAGGGCAAACTGACCAGTTCCACCACCTGTCAGGCTAGATGTTCCAATTTTTACAACCAGAGTTTGAACTGGGCTCACAATCAACCATCAACTATGCGAAAAGATAGCCCTGGCAGTATAGCAACCCTCCTAGGGCTAGTTGTGCGGCCTGCAACAGTGACCAATGGGCTTAGATTAGAAAGTTTAGGGCTAGAGGGGCGATCGCAGTTCCATAAAAACTTTGGGTGCCAACCCCAAGGTCGACACCCAAAAATGGCTTATTAAAATTAAGAGCCTTTATAAACCGGCCCCTCTTTATGTATACCTAATATCGCAGCTTTTCTCAGGTATCAAATTAACTCTAATATTTTCTTTATATTTTGCTGCGCAAAGTTTCTCTTTAGTTTGTTGCGGGTTGTAAAGGCGCTTTGCCTGCATAGGCCTGCATGGAAAGTGCTTTTGGCTGCTAGAGGGTAACCCCTAAATATTGAGAAATGATTACCTCAAGGGACCGTAAAGGGGACGTGCGTACGACCTGATTGAGGTCAGGCATGGGGCTGACCAAAATGGTAAACAATCCTATTCGATTGCCAGCCAGAACATCGGTAAACAGGCGATCGCCCACCATCGCTACCTGGTCAACGGGCAAATTCATAGCCGCTAGGGCCAGCTTAAGCTTTCGTCTTGAGGGTTTGCCAGCGCCGGTCAGGTAAGGTACCTCTAGCAAATCTGCAATACGGTTGATGCGAGGGGCGTTCATGTTGTTGCTCACCAGCCATACCGAGGCTTCGGCCTTAATTTGGTTCATCCATCGGGCTAGGTCGGGGTTGGTTTCAGCCTGACGCAGGGGCACCAGGGTATCATCCACATCTAAAATCAGTCCCCTAATGCCGTGGTGGGCCAGCAGATCTGGGGAAATGCTGAGGACGTTGCCCTTCAGAACTAAGTCGGGTTGTAGCAGGTGAGAAAAAGACATAACAAAACCATAACCCCCAGAGGTCAGCATAATCTAGATTGGGAGCCTGCGGCTGTGGGCGTAGGTTAGGGGAGCGATCGCGGCTTCCCCAGCCTTTGGCGGCAATGCTTTATCGGCCTTAACGCTTGACTACAGTCTTGCGGCGTCTAGTTATCAATAGTGGCTCGAATGGCATCGCGGGCCGCTTCATGCTCGACCAGGGTACGGCTAAAGACATGGGTGCCGTCGTAGCGGGCTACAAAATATAAGTAGTCGGTGCTAGTTGGGGCCAGGGTAGCCTCAAGGCTGGCTTTACCAGCGCTGGCAATGGGGGTGGGCGGCAGACCAGGGTTAAGGTAGGTGTTATAAGGCGAAGGCGTACCCACCTGGGTCCAGGTAAGAGGCTGCTCCTTAGTTTGGGTAATTCCCAAGCCATACTCTACGGTAGGGTCGGCTCCCAGGGGCATGTTTTGCTGTAGGCGGTTGGTAAACACCCCAGCAATGAGGCCCCGCTCATCGGGAACCACAGATTCTTTTTCGACAATGCTGGCTAGAGTGGCCCACTCCAGCAGCGAGAGGTCGGTAGTGGCCTGCTGGTACACGGGTAGAGCTACCGTCTCAAAGCGTTGCAGCATAACATCTACCACCGCTACAGGAGTGACCCCTTCAGCCGGAAGCTGATAAGTATCCGGAAATAAAAACCCCTCCAGGTGCGGAACAGTATCGGGCAGCCAGGGGTACTGATCTTTAGGAATTTGCTCTGTAGCCGCCAAAAAGGCGTCAGCCGAAAAGAAGCCAGCCTCCTGTAGATAGGTGGCCATTTGCCTGCGGTTCCAGCCCTCAGGGATGGTAAACGAAGTTTGCACCACCTGACCACTGCGGATGGTCTCGGCAATGGCGGTCATAGAGTCAATGGGGCTGAGGGCATAGGTACCCGCCTGAAACCCCGCTTCAGGGTTTTGCCAGGTCTGCCAGCGCGACCACAGCTTCCAGGCCAAAGCCGACCGAATTAGTCCTGCTGCCTCCAGGTCTTGGCCAATCTGCTGGCCTGGGGTACCCGGCGGAATTTGAACCTGTACGACTTGCTCAGCGGTTTCAGCGCTGTTTACACTAACAGGTCGGTTGGCCCAGCTCCACCAAGCCCAGCCTTGCCAGGCCGCTGCCCCCGTCGCTAGAGGTAGCAGCAGGCCTAGAAAACTCCATCGAACCCAGCGTGAACCCTTAGTCATAGCTGCAATCTTAATAACTGCCACCAGGGGCGTCCATGCTTTAAACGCCCCTACTCTAATAGCCTCTACTCTAATAAATCAAACAGTTTTTCTTCCAGGCCGCCGCGAATCAGCTGAAACTCTTCGGGCGTTACCACCTCCAAGGTTCCGCTGCTATTGCGGCTGGCAAAAATTAGCAGTGGATCTAGCGGCGTACACAGCGTGTATTCTTCGTCTTCGTAAAAGCAGGTGGCTAGAATTTGAAACTCTTCAGTAACGGGATTGCCAGCTTCATCGAGGTCATCAAGCTCTAAGGTGAGGCAGTTGTCTTCCTCAGCCTCAGGCAATTCTCCGGCGGCAGTCAGCGTAATAGCGGTGCGCTGTAGGGTTAGATTCTGCTCCGCCAGTACAGCCTTGGCCGTCAAGAAAATCTGGTCGATATCCTCATCTTCGACATCCATCAGGATGTCGTCTTCGTCGTTTTCGTCTTGCTGCCAAACGAAAATTTCAATCGGGGCGTCGATGGGTAGCAGCAGCAGGTATTCGCGACCATTGAGCTGAAAGCTTTGCTCCACCTGGCAGGGCAAAAATCGCCCGGCATCATCGGTAAGAACTACGGCTGACTCGTCGATGGGTTGAGTATTATCCGCCATGAAGCCACTCTTCTCTAAATAACCAGGTGCGGACAGTAAGGCCGCAACCCAGCATGAACACTGAACGGTCTTATCAGAATATCCCATCCTGTTACGTCTATTTACGGTGGGCTGATGGCGAGCGGCGTTCGTCTAACCAACGCTGCAGGATGATGGCAGCGGCTTTGCGATCGATCAGGGCTTTTTCGTTGGCGACAGAATGGCCTGCGGCCCGCATGAGCTGCTCTGCCTCCACCGAACTGAGGCGCTCATCCATATAAACTACGGACAAACCAAGTGCCTGCCTTAGTCCCTCGGCCACCTTACGCACCTGGCGGGCCTGAAAGCCCTCTTCTCCACCCATGGTCAGCGGCAGGCCTACAACCAAGACCTGAGCCTGCCGGGTTTTGGCAATCTGCTGAATATCGGTGACTAGCTCAACAAATGATCGCCGCTGTAGGGTCGTTAACCCCGTAGCGATTAGGCCAGTCCCATCGCAGCCCGCCACACCAACTCGTCTGCGTCCAATATCTAACCCCAGAGCGGAAATGGGTGTCATAGCGCCGTAATTATCGCAGCGTAGTGTCTAGCGATCGCTCTCAGAGCCAGGGGCCTCGGGGCTGCCCTCTGGCCTTGGCGACCCCAGCCCCGGCCAGCGCTCTGCCGACCAGGTCATGCGTCCGGGGATGGGCTTGCCAGCTGGCTGTAGCCCTGTAAACACATCAGATAGCTGTAACCCTTCTAACGATAGGTGGCGAGCCTCGCGCACTTTATGCCACACCGATCGCGACATCAGCAGCGCATGAGACTCAGGAATAGCCTGAATTTGAGTAAAGCATTCCTCGCGCTCGGGCTGGTAGTCGAGGGAGGTCAGCCGCAGCGACTGAGCCGGAAAGGGATGTAAAATTTTGGCCATTTGCGTCATCAGCTCTGGATAGAGCCAGGTATAGGCCGGATGCACTGTCAGCCCGGCTTCATGGGGCTGCTTACCATCCCGGGAAATCGCCAGCTTAAACTGGCCAATCGCAGCCTTGCGCTGCTGCTCAAAAACGTAGGCACTAACGGTTTCAACCTGGTTGACCAAGCGATCAGTAGTGGCGGTGGCGGTGCCCAATATACCTGTTTTGAAATCTTGAATTTGGTGGTCAAAGACCTGCCGCACCAGGGGCGGCATAGAGGCCGTATCGAGCTGGTAGAGCAGCTGGGCGTCGGCGTTGCTAATGGGCAGCAGGTTAGGCAAATCGGGCTCGCGCTGGGCCAAAGCGGCAATTTGCTCGGGCAGTAGCGCCCAGTAGGTCATCTGGGCGAGGGGCTGAAACCCGTTAAAGCGATAGAGAGCCAGGGCTGATTTGTAGCTAACATCGACTTCTATCATCCAGGTTCTGGCTTCCCACACCACTTCAAAGCAGTGACGCAGCAGGCGCGAACCAACATCCATGTAGCCAGAGGTACCAGGGGCGGCGGTATCTGCCAGGGCACGGCGGTTGATTATCACCTGCTCAACCCGCCAGGTGCTGCGAGTCTGGTTAAAGGGGGATACTTGAATCAGCCCGACCAGGCTCTTTTGGCGCTCGGCTACAAAAGTGGTTTGGCTCTGCTGCTGGACCGGGCGAGGCAGCCAACTCAACACCTTCAGCGGACCGTACCATCGCCGCTGAAAGTCAAGCCATGACACCATGGCTTCGGCGGCATCGCGATCGCCACCAGCCTCTAAATCGTCTGGCTGCCACTGCTTGAGGTCGTCTAAATCGCGGTACTGCAGCGGCCTAACTGTTAAGGTCGGGCCAGGGGTCATCATCGGTGCCATAGGATCTCAAAGATCTGACCTGTATGCCGTCATCCTAGCCGATTTTCCCAATTTCCACACCGAATCGCCGACGATCGGAACCTGCCTTTCCCACCTTGTAGAATAGATAACTTCTTCGCCCTGCCACACAGTCGGCGGCAGGGCGGGCACCCTGAAATTGACCGTTTACAAAACTTATGATTTAAGCGACGATTGCAACTATAGTTATCAACAGCACGTTGGCAGCGGGCGAATTTGGATTGGGCTGGTAGCCCGGCACTCAGTATCTAGGACTTACTATGAGAAATCTTTTAGCCATTGAGCGGTTTTGCCTATACGGTCACATCGTCGCCATGGCCTTTGGTCTGGCAGGGTTATTGTGGGTGGTACCCCACCCTGGCATCCTAGATTACTTACCTGCCGGGCAAACTCTGTTTCAGTGGAGCATGGCCGGCGGTGGTGTTGGCTACATTTTGCTAGGCACTTTAGCGGTGGCCCTGTACGCCTACCGTACCCTCGGTTTAGGTGCTTTGCTAACCTTTGCGATCGCAGCTGTTGGCATCTCCATCGCTAGCGAACTGCTGGGCACCAGCACTGGCTTTCCCTTTGGCCACTACAGCTATCTCAATGGTCTGGGTTACAAAGTAGCTGGGCTAGTGCCATTTACGATTCCGCTGTCGTGGTTTTATCTCGGGTTGGCGGCCTTTTTGCTGGCTCGCAGTGGTTTGGCTGCGGGAGGCGGTTCTAGCCGTTACGGCTGGGCGCGATCGCTGGCGGCAGTGCTGCTAGGGTCTGTGTTACTCACCTCTTGGGACTTTGTGCTCGACCCGGCCATGAGCCAGACGGCTCTACCTTTTTGGTACTGGCACCAGCCCGGCGCTTTCTTCGGCATGCCCTATCAAAACTTCGCTGGCTGGTTGGGTACAGGGATTGTGTTTATGGGCGTGGCCTTGACGCTTTGGAAGATTTTTAAGTTTTCTCCTGATCTCGATCAGACACAGCTAACGTTGCCTTTAGTGGTATACCTGTCTAACTTTGGCTTTGCTCTGGTGATGAGCCTCGCAGCTGGTTTTTACGTGCCCATTGCCTTGGGTATTTTGACCGGAGCGCTACCCGCTGTGCTGTGCTGGCGCGCTACCTCTCAAGAGTCTCTGAGCAGCTCAGCTCAGTCGGCTCAGGTACTTGAGACGTCAGTCAATTCTGCCAAGGTGATTTTGAAGTAGCCTCAATCGCTGCTCTCCAATCAACTCCTTACGACTTCCTGAGTTAATACTTTATTAGTGGCCGCTGGATTTTGTTCTGTTCGACAGATGCTGATCCACAGCCTGTTAGTTGGACTGTTTTGAGGTAATCCCTTGCCCGCTGATGTGGCTGCCCCATTTCCCTGGTTGAGTGCTGTAGCCGTGGTGCTCTTGGTGGTGCAGGTGCCAATGGTGGCCGTGCTGCTGTCGAGGCTGCTGCAAGGTCCGTTTCGCCGTCCGCCCCTGCCTCCTGCGGCCCCCACGCTTGATCAACTCGGTACGGTATCGGTGGTGGTACCTACTCTTAATGAGGCCAAGCGCCTGCGCCCCTGTCTAGAGGGATTATCTCGCCAGAGCTACGAGATGCGCGAGGTGCTGGTGGTAGACAGCCGCTCCACCGATGGCACGCAGGCGGTAGTCAAGGCCTACCAAACTGACGAACCACGCCTGCGTTTGCTTGAAGACGATCCGCTGCCCCAGGGATGGGTGGGTCGCCCTTGGGCTTTAGACTACGGCTTTCGTCATACTGCTGCTGCTAGCACTTGGGTATTGGGTATTGATGCTGATACCCAGCCTCAGCCTGGTCTGGTGGCAGCCCTGGCAAAAGCTATGGAGACCGAAGGCTACGACCTGGTGTCGCTAGCGCCTCGATTTATTCTCAAATACCCCGGCGAATTTTGGCTGCAGCCAGCTCTCTTGATAACGCTGGTCTATCGCTTTGGCCCGGCTGGCAGCCCCAGCGGTTCACCTCAGCGGGTGATGGCGAATGGTCAATGCTTCATGGTGCGGCGATCGCTGCTAGAGCAACTTGATGGGTACCAGTCTGCCTCAGCGTCATTTTGTGACGACGTTACCCTGGCCCGCTACGCCGCCGCCCAGGGTGCAAACGTGGGCTTTTGGGATGGTAGCCACTTGCTCAAAGTGCGCATGTACGAAGGTATGGCCGAAACCTGGCGCGAGTGGGGCCGATCCCTTGACCTCAAGGATGCGGCTTCTGCCCCCCAGGTGTGGTGGGACTTAGCCTTTCTAGCTTTAGTGCAGGGGCTACCCTGGCTGCTGGTGCCAGGACTATGGCTGGTGCAGCCTGGGTGGCCAGGGAGTTGGTCGCTGCCGCTGCTGCTGCTTTGGGCCATTAACCTTGGGCTACTGGTTATGAGAATTGGCATGCAGGTTGCTGTTGCCTCGGCCTACGATTTTCAGGGAGCGCCTGGAGCCTGGGCCTTTTGGCTGTCGCCCCTGGCCGATCCGGTGGCCGTGGTGCGCATTGGCCTTTCTTCCCTGCAGCGGCCTACCCAGTGGCGAGGGCGGCAGTACTCAACTTAGGAATCCCAGGTGCTGTAAGGCTGGCGCGAGAGGTTGGAGTTTTGGTAGCGAAGGTCGGAGGTGACCTCTGCGCCAACCCATTCTGGTAGGTCGACGGCCTGCTCAGGGCTGGTCAGCTCAACCTCAGCGACAATTAAGCCCCGATTGTTGCCCCAAAACTCATCTATTTCCCAAACTACATCACCTAGGGGTAGGCGGTAGCGGGTTTTTTCAATTAGAGGAGGGGTGCAGAGGGTTTCTAGAATGACTTGAGCGTCTTCTACTGGAATAGGGTACTCAAACTCAGGGCGCACTAGGCCAACAGCGGGGCCTTTGAGGGTGAGATAGGCGCGATCGCCTACTTGTCGCACCCTGATTGTACGAGCATCCTGAGTTGGAATGTAGCCCTGGCGCATGACCTCGCCGACAGCCGCACGACGCCAGCTATCGCCTACCACCAAAAACTTCCGCTCGATCTCTAGGCCCATAGAACCGCCTTAAGAAATACGCCTCAGCACATAGCTAGTTAAATCTTGCAGGGCCTGACGAGCGGCGGAGGGCGGTAGGCGCTCTAAGCAAGTTGCTGCCTGACGAGCGTGGTGGGCGGCCAGGTCGCGCGATCGCGCAATGCCGCTGCTGCAATGGATTAGCTCGATAGCCTGGTCAAAATCATGGGCTTCAGAAAACTCTCGTTCAATTAGGGTTGTAAGAAAGGGATGTTCGGCCATAGCGTAAAGTACCGGAGCGGTCAGGTTACCGCTTTTAAGATCAGAACAGGCTGGCTTTCCCAGTACATCGTCAGAGCTGGTGAAGTCGAGAATGTCATCGACTACCTGAAAGGCCAGCCCCAGGTGACGACCGTAGTCGTAGAGCTGCTCAATCAGCGTTTCGGATATTTCACTGAGCACCCCCGCTGCCTTAGCGCTGTTGGCCATTAGAGAAGCGGTTTTGAAATAGCTTTTGTCTAAGTACGCCTCAATGGAGAAGCTGGTGTCAAAGCGGTTGAGACCCTGCTGAATTTCGCCCTCTGCTAAATCCATGATGACCTGAGAAAGCAGTTTTACTACCCGCAGGTTGTCGAGGTTAGCCAAATACCACGAGGATTGAGCGAACAAGAAATCTCCGGCTAGCACCGCAATGCGATTGCCAAAGCTGCTGTGTACGGTAGGCACTCCCCGTCGCAGACTGGCCTCGTCTACCACGTCGTCGTGTACCAGGCTGGCGGTATGAATCATTTCGGTGATTTCGGCCAGGCGGCGATGCTTAGGCGTGATGTCTTGCCCTGGCAGTGTGGCCTTCGACAGCAGCAGCACAATGGCTGGGCGCAGCCGCTTGCCCCCGGCCCCAAATAGATGTTCTGCCGCCGCCGACAGAATGGGATGCCTGGTCCCAACTAACCCCTTGAGGTTTTGGGTCATTTGGTCAAGGTCGGACTCAACCGGCGCGAAAAGAGAAGTTACTGAAGTCATGGACCCCGGCAAGAGCGGTAAAGTTACGAATTTTTACATATTCTATCGTCATTCTAAGACAACCCCGGAGGGAGTATTGGCAAAAGCCTTGGCTTTTCTTTGGCCATAGACCTTAAACTCAGGGCTGGCAGCGGTTTTGCTCTAAGGCTAAAACCTTTGTGACGGGGGCGTTGTAGCGATTGATGCTGCGATCGCAGCGAGGCGTGAGGTAAGCAATTGTCAATCTTGGGAAGGGCCTAAATTTAGGCTGGCCTAGGGCGCAAATCGGCCTCCCGGCTGGGAAATCCCGTGATAGACTTAACTTAAGAATTTCTCAAGACAACAGGCAAGTTCTAGACGGCTACTTGGCCAGATTATTGCTTGTTTACTACTTTGAGTTGATCTCGGCGCTGGGTGGTTTTTCCACCTGCTTTATAGGCGTCAGGTCGTTTTCATACGTTTTAAGGGTGTGCAAATTGCACCCTAAATAGTCCTGGGGCAAATTTCCTTCTTTAGAGAAGGGTTGGATTTCTGCATCCTTTTGGCTGTCGCTAAACCCAGTTTGCCCATCCAATGTTACCGAGCTTTATTTCTCACTTACTTCTCCTGACCATGACTTACGCTTCCACTTTATGGGTTATTCCTCTACTGGCGATCGCTTATCTACTGGTGGTCTATGGGGCGCTGCTGCTGCTGGCTAAGCGAGCTAGCAGCTCACGGCGCACCGAAGGTTAGAAGGCTAGGACTAATAATTAGCCCTGAGGCTGGACGACTAGCTCTGGTAGGCGAATTTGGTTGACCTGAGGCTGATGACCAAGCCACTGTACGGCAAGGCGCTTAAAGTCAGTGGCTGACCCGCTGACATAAAACTCCGTTGACCAAGCAGGGACGCTGCTGCGCAGCCCCAGGGCATCGAGTTCTTGGGCGGCGGCGGCCACCATCGAGATGGCCGGGTCAACGTACTGCACTGGGCTGGGCAAAATTGACGTCAGCACCGGAGCCAGGTGGGGATAGTGGGTGCAGCCGTACACTAGGGTGTCAATATTGGCGGCTATCAGCGATCGCAGGTAGGTTGCTGCGGTTTGCTGGGCGTGAGGCGTTTTGATTTGGTTTTGCTCAACGATGGGCACAAACTTGGGGCAGCCAACCTCCCACACCTGACAGGTTGGTGAAATTTCTAGAATAGCGTTGGTATAGGCCTGGCTGTTGACGGTAGCCTGGGTCGCAATGACTCCAATATGCTTGCCTCTTAGGGCAGCCGCCTGCGCCCCTGGCCGAATTAATCCCAGCACCGGAAACGGAAACTCTCCCTGCACCTGGTCTAGGGCCAGAGCCGAACTAGTGTTGCAGGCCATCATCACCATCTTGACGCCCTGCTCGGCCATCCAGGTCAAAATCTGGCGCACAAAGTAGAGAATTTCTTCGGGCGATCGCGATCCGTAGGGCAGCCGCGCTGTGTCGCCAAAGTACAGCACAGACTCATTGGGGAGCTGGCGATAGATTTCGCGTAGCACCGTCAGGCCACCTACCCCGCTGTCAAAGATGCCGATAGGAGCGGGTCTCGTGGTCAGCAGACGGTGGTTTAGCCCGTGGTTCATGGGTGCTTATGCCTATGAATGAAAAATTAATCTCACTGAGTTTACCGGTTTTGGTCGGCTTTCGGACGGTTTTTGGAGCGATCGCCAGCCGGTAAAAAACTCCATCGTTGGCACAGATCAGAGTCTACGGGAAGGCTTGAGAAACTTGTAGTATGCTGTTAAACCCGCCATAGAGCTGCCATATTGCTGACACACCGCTGTTACATGGTCTGGGTAATCTGATATTGAGGAATGCTAGTTAGGCTGCCTGGGCTAGTGATGCGATCGTTAACCCGTTTAGTCAGGTTCGGTTTTCCTAGGGGGTAAGCCCCATTGGACTAAGGGTTCAAATCCGTCATTATCTATATATACGTTCGGGCCAGTGTTACAGCTAGAGTCTGCTGATTCTAGAACTGACACATCTGATGCAGACCACCTCGCAGGAGTTCGTTACTCTAACACCATGGAAACATAGCCGTGTCCTTAGTCGTCAAACAGGCAACTACACTTGTAACACTTTACGCAACCAGAAAGTTGTTATATTCTGGAGGAGTAAACTCATAATGCCTTCGAGTTTCAGCCTAGGGGTTGACCTCAGTGCTTTGCTCAAAATGCTTTGTTCAAGATAGTGGCCTCAGCGCTGGTGCTCTTAACGTCATTGTCCTCCCTGGTTGCCTCACCTTGTAGTGACGCATTGCGAGTGATTAATTTAATCCTGATCTTTAAGGGTTAGCTCAGGAAAGTATAGGACGCTAGTTTTTGATTGGTTGGGTATAGGTGAGAGACGCAGCATGCCCAACCTCTGCTCTATAAGTAAGTGTTAGCAGATTAGTTTAGTTCTGCCCAGGCAGGCGTTTTTAGGTATTGAGTACGAGTTCTATCGGGTCATCATTGCTTCAATTTTTTGAATTTCAGGTTTTTGGGTTTTCGGTTTCGGCGTATTCGCATTGTCAGTGGAGGAAAGGTTAATTCATGGCTAAAACAAAAACTCGCACATTAAAAAGTAAGCCTCTCTACAGTGCCGACGCTGTAAGAACCTACCTCCATGAGATTGGTCGGGTTCCCCTGTTGACCCACGAAGAAGAAATTATTTTTGGTAAACAGGTGCAGTCCTACATGGCGCTGCTAGAACAGAAGGCAGGCTTGACTGAGTCTCTAGACCACGAACCCAGCGATGCCGAGTGGGCCGAAGCGGCTGGGTTGAGTGAAGAGCAACTTAAGCAAACCGTGCGCCAGGGCGAGCGAGCCAAGCGCAAAATGATCGAGGCTAACTTGCGCCTGGTCGTTGCGATCGCAAAGAAATACCAGAAGCGCAACCTGGAGTTTCTCGACCTGATTCAGGAAGGCACCCTGGGGCTGGAGCGCGGGGTTGAAAAGTTTGACCCCACCAAGGGGTACAAGTTCTCAACCTACGCCTACTGGTGGATTCGCCAGGCGATTACCCGTGCGATCGCCCAGCAGGCACGCACGATTCGCCTGCCCATTCACATCACCGAAAAGCTCAACAAAATCAAGCGAGTACAGCGCGAGCTGTCTCAGCAGCTAGGCCGTAGCCCCAATGCCAATGAAATCGGTGAAGCGCTAGAGCTAGAGCCGAAGCAAATTCGCGAGTTTTTGGTGCTGGCGCGGCAGCCCATTTCTCTAGATGTGCGCATTGGCGACAACCAGGATACCGAGTTGCAAGAGCTGCTTGAAGACGACGGCATTTCGCCTGAAACCTTCACAGCTCAAGAGTCACTCAAGCAGGACATTCGTAACCTGCTGTCTGAGCTTACCCCTCAGCAAAAAGAAGTGATTACCCTCCGCTATGGTCTAGAAGACGGCAACGAGCTGTCGCTGGCCAAGGTAGGCAACCGCATGAACATCAGCCGAGAACGGGTGCGCCAGCTAGAGCAGCAGGCCCTCAAGCACCTGCGTCGGCGCAAGGCCACTATGCACGGCTACATCGCCAGCTAACGGGCTACGGCTAACGCAATCCCCCCCATCAGCGGACAGGAACCTGTTTGCTGGTGGGGGGCATTTTTATGCGATTGACTACTGTTTTTTGCTCTGCTCAAAAGCGTTTTACCTGTAGCTGAGGACATCAGCTACGGGTAAAACGCTTAATACTGGGACGCTACCAGGTCAGCAAGAGTCTTGATCGAGCCGTCGCGCTTATACGCCCTTTAACATTAGAAGACTTAACGTTAGAAGACAGGGGGCAGGCCGAGATTGAACTACCTAGGCGATCTGGCCAACGCTGTAGAACCAGGCTTCGGCATGGATTTGGTTGCGGCCTGAGTGCTTAGCACGGTAAAGAGCCAGGTCTGCTTTGCTAATTAGATCATTGATGTGGGGCAGTGACGTTGTGGCGTTGGCGTCTGGGGTTGCTGGCCAGCACGACAACCCTACGCTGGCGGTAACGGAGAGCGGGGCGCTATCGCTGTCGAAGGGAGTGGCCGCAATCACCTGACGCAGCCGTTCGGCCCCACTCCAGGCCTGGGTCTGGTCGGTTTCAGGCATCATTAGAATAAATTCTTCGCCGCCGTAGCGGGCCAAAATATCGCTCTGGCGCAGGTTGGCCTTAATTCGCAGGGCAATGTCGCGCAGCACCGCGTCGCCCGCTAGGTGACCACAGGTGTCGCTGATGGCTTTGAAATGGTCAATATCGATTATTAACAGGGTGACCGGGCGGTTAAAGCGAGCCGATCGCGCCAGTTCTTGGCTGGCTAGCTCGATAAAGTGGCGGCGGTTGTAGATGTGGGTGAGTGAATCGCGCATAGCTAACTCTTCAAGGGCGGTTTGGGTAGCTTTGATCTCAGTAATGTCTTCGACTGTGATGGAAGGAGCAGGGCCTAAACAGTAGGGCTGAACCGGAGCTGATACACGTGCTTAAAATTCACCCGTAACGCGCTTCTCAAACTCTTGCCGGACCGACTCTGCAATTGCGATCGCCTCAGGGTATATATCGGCATGGGATTCTTTCAGCCAGGCAATCAGGCCGCTAAACTGGGCATTGCGCAGCTCAAGGTCGGCTTGAAAGATAGACGCGGTAGCCATGTGTTGGGCATAGGTGGGTGGATGACCTTGTCTGACAAACTGGGCCGTCAACGCCACGAGGGCTTCCTTGCGAACATCGGGCTGGTTTGAAGCCATCGAAAATTCCATGGTGCAGTGTCTCCCAGAGTACAAAAACGCCTCAGCGGTAACGAGTTCTACCGCCCAGGTATTTTGCCTAGCATGCCCACCTGCCAGCGCCTACCCCAACTTGCAAAAAAAAGTAACTCGATGCCCGGTGGTGCTGTCAATGGCCTGCCAATGCTCCACAAGCAACAGGCTTAGACGATAGAGCTGGGGCCAGATCGGGCCTATGCCAATTTGAGGGTCAAAGGTTTGAGGTCTCCCCAACTGAGCAACAATGCCCTTCTGCTAGACCTGTCTATCTTTGACCTGTCACCTCTGAACTGCCATGTCTAAACTAGACAGAGATTAGAGAAAACCAACCACAAGAACAGCAACCCAACGGTCGATAGCCTCGAATTTTGGCGAAATTCGCTCTACTGGCCGCAAAAACGATTGATTTGTTGCCAAAGTCCTAGGGGCTTGATGACTTGCCAGGTTACAAAACTTCGCGAAAAGGTCGTGAACTGCTAATAGAGTTGAAGCAAAACGAAAGTTTCTCAAGCCAGGCCAGATCTGCCCTTTAGCATGCAAAGAGGCATGACTAAGGATTTTTTAGCCTTGGCAGTTAATTCGCAAGTTCCAGGTGCATGTCCTCATTGGGTTGAGTCCTGCATCTTTCGCAACATCTCCTCAGGAGAGTAGCCATGAAACAAATTCCCGCCCCCTTTTGGACACTGGTTCTCGGTATTGCAGTCACCCTGATAAGTCTGTGGGTGGGGCAAAATCACAATCTGCTGCCGGTGCAAGCCTCAGAACAGGCACCCCTGGTCGATGACCTGTTTGGCGTGATGGTCACCATTGGCACCGCTCTGTTTATTGTGGTGCAGGGGGCGATCGTCTACTCGATGATTCGCTTTCGCCGCCGCAAAGGGGATGACACCGACGGCCCACCCATTGAGGGCAACCTACCCCTAGAAGCCTTCTGGACCGCTATTCCCAGCATTATTGTGGTGGGCCTGGGGTTATACAGCGTGGTGGTGTTTCAAGAAATGGGCGGCTTTTCGCCTGGCGGTCACCACGGTCACGGCGCTATGGTTGCCATGGCTCCGCAGCAGTCGGTGATCGATGTGGCTCCGCTGCTGGCTCAGATGGGCCTAGGTGAGAGTGCCGATGCTGATGTCTACTCCAAAACCCAGGTCTACGGCTTTGGGGCCAGCCCTCTGGTGCAGATGAATCAGCCCGATGTGACGGTCAACGTAACGGGTATGCAATTCGCCTGGATTTTTCGCTACCCCGATACCGGCATCACCGATGGAGAACTGCACATTCCTGTTGGTAAAGACGTGCAGCTCAAAATCGAAGCTCAAGACGTGATCCATTCTTTTTGGGTGCCGCAGTTTCGCCTGAAGCAGGATGCCCTGCCTGGTGAACCCGGTGAACTGCGCTTTGTGGCAACCCGGGAGGGTACCTATCCGGTGGTCTGTGCCGAACTGTGTGGGTCCTACCACGGCGCTATGCGTACTCAGGTAATTGTGCACTCCCCCGAAGACTATGCCGACTGGGTGGCCAGTCGGGTAGCCGAGGCGACGCCGACAACAACGGTGGCTCAGCCCTTAGAGAACCCTTCTGATGCCGAGTATTTGGCCGCGGTGGTCAAAGACCGACCCTTTGGGGCCATCGCTCCAGATTTGGCCAAATCCCCAGTGCAAATTGCCCAGATGGACCACGCTCAGATGGACCATGGGGCTTTCGCGAATCACTAAATCCGCTTTGGCTGGATTTCTCCTAAAAGGTTCCCTTCTGGGGTTGCCGCAATGTTTAAGCCCTTTAACAAGACCCGATTTATGGCTCAAGCAGAAGTTTCCATCAAACCCACTGAGGATCAAGGCGGCCACGGCCACCCTGACAAGTGGAAATGGTACGACTACTTCACCTTCAATGTTGACCACAAGGTCATCGGTATTCAGTACCTGGTGACGTCATTTTTGTTTTATTTGGTGGGCGGCTTTATGGCGGTGCTGATGCGCACCGAGCTGGCTACCCCCGACTCAGACTTTCTCAGCCCCGAGCTGTACAACGCCTTTTTGACCAACCACGGCACGATCATGATCTTTCTGTGGATTGTGCCAGCGGCGATCGGGGGGTTTGGCAACTTCCTGATTCCGCTCATGATCGGGGCGCGGGACATGGCCTTTCCTAAGCTCAACGCGATCGCGTTTTGGCTTAACCCTCCGGCGGGGGCGCTGCTAGCCGCGAGCTTCTTCTTTGGCGGGGGTGCCCAGTCGGGGTGGACCTCGTACCCGCCTCTGAGCGAAATTACCGCAAACCTGCCCCAGACCCTATGGTGTTTGGCCCTGATTATGGTAGGAACCTCCTCCATTTTGGGTTCGGTGAACTTTTTGGTCACGATCTGGAAGATGCGGGTGCCCAGCATGAAGTGGGATCAGATGCCGCTGTTTTGCTGGGCCATGGTGGCGACGTCTATTCTGGCGCTGTTCGCGACGCCGGTGCTAGCGGCGGCCATGGTGCTGCTGCTGTTTGATATCAACTTTGGCACCTCGTTCTTCAAGCCTGATGCGGGCGGCAATGTGGTGGTTTACCAGCACCTGTTCTGGTTCTACTCGCACCCGGCGGTTTACCTGATGATTTTGCCTATCTTCGGCATTATGTCGGAGGTGATTCCGGTACATGCCCGCAAGCCGATCTTTGGCTACAAGGCGATCGCGTACTCTTCCCTAACCATTTGCCTGGTAGGGCTGTTTGTGTGGGTACACCACATGTTTACCAGCGGCACTGCCCCCTGGATGCGAATTTTCTTCACCATTTCAACGCTGATTGTGGCGGTGCCTACGGGGGTCAAAATCTTTAGCTGGGTGGCCACCCTGTGGGGCGGCAAAATTCGCTACACCACAGCTATGCTGTTTGCCGTGGGGCTGCTGTCGATGTTTGTGTTTGGTGGCCTCAGCGGGGTAACCCTGGGGGCTGCGCCCTTCGACATTCATGTGCACGATACCTACTACGTGGTGGGTCACTTCCACTACGTGCTGTTTGGCGGGTCGGTGTTTGGCATTTACTCAGGGGTGTACCACTGGTTCCCTAAGATAACTGGGCGCATGTTGAATGAGACCCTGGGCAAGGTGCACTTTGTGCTGACCTTTATCGGCACCATTTTGACCTTTACCCCCATGCACCAGCTCGGGATGCAGGGTATGCCGCGCCGGGTGGCTATGTACGATCCCCAGTTTGCTGACCTAAATCAACTGGTGACCGTCGGAGCCTACATTCTGGCGGTGTCGGTGATTCCGTTTTACTTCAACGTGCTTTGGAGCTGGAGGTCGGGTAAAGAGGCTGGCCCCAACCCCTGGAATGCCTTGACCATGGAGTGGACAACTGATTCGCCGCCGATTATCGAAAACTGGGAGGTGCTGCCGGTGCTGACCCACGGCCCCTACGAGTACGGCATGGATAAAGCCGTTCAGGTTGGCCCAGCGGGAGAACCTACCGAGGCGACCCAGGTGTAACGGTACGGGATCACCGGGGGCGAAATGCTCTCGGTGATTCCCGTCGCCTTCTTGTCTACCCACCTACTCCCTTCCGATCTGCTCACCACCTACTCTTTACCCCCCGATACCCTATGCAAGGCGCGATTGACTCTACTACTGCCGCAGCGGCCAATGGCCATGCTGTAGAAGCCCACGAAGAGCACCAGGATTTACGGGTGCTTGGTCTAATCACCTTTTTGGCCTCAGAATTTTTGATGTTCGCGGGCTTTTTTGCGGTGTTTTTGGTGTTTCGCGGCAGCAATGCCGAGTGGCCGCCGAAAGAAACCGAGGTTGAACTGCTGCTGCCTGCGGTGAATACCCTGATTCTGGTGTCGAGCAGTTGGGTAATCAACCTGGGCACTAAGGCGATTAAGAAGAACGATTTAGCAGGCATGCGCAAGTGGTTTGGCATTACCGTTGCCATGGGCGCGGTATTTTTGGTCGGTCAGGTGTATGAGTACATGAACTTGGGCTACGGTCTAAGGACTAACCTGTTCAGCAACTGCTTTTACCTGACGACAGGCTTTCACGGAGCGCACGTGTTTATCGGACTGGTGCTGATTTTGGGGGTGCTATGGCGATCGCGCCGCGCCGACCACTACAGCAGCCTGGCCCACACTGGCCCCGAGATGGCCGAGATCTACTGGCACTTCGTTGACGTCGTTTGGATTGTGCTGTTTAGCCTGATCTACCTGCTGACGCTGATCAAGTAAGGTTGCCTGACACGCAGAACCCCGAGTTTTTCAAAAACTCGGGGTTCTTTTTGATCGGTGAATGAGTGATGCCGAACCCTGGTGGATTGCTCTCAACCGGTCAGGGCGACTACCGTTCTACCCTAACCGATTGGATAGAGGATTACTTCTCCAGCGCGGTGAAGCGTTCCTTGGGAATCACGCCGTGAATACCCTTGACGATATCCACCACCTGAGACACCTCAAAGTCGATGTCGGCACTGCCGTAGAGCAGCGCATCGGCCTTGGTCAGACCGTACTTGTCCTCCATGATCCGCAGGTATTCGCGCACCGACTTCTTCATCGCTTCGTTCAGGTCAGTGTCTAGGCCAACGGCAATCCAGGCGTCTGCGGTTTCGCCCATAGGCGCGGGTAGCTCCATACCCTTGTGAAGCACTAGCTCAAAGGTGGGTGTCAGCGAGCATTCGATCGCCGTCAACGCCACTTCGCCATTGCCCTGGGCGCAGTGGGGATCACCGGAGTAAAACAGCGCCCCTGGCACCTGTACCGGCAGGTACAGGCTGCTGCCTCGGCCCAAATGCTTGATGTCTATGTTGCCGCCGTACAGACCGGGGGGGACCGAGTTGACGGAGTTCTCGGGATCGGCAGGCACGACGCCCATCAGACCCATGAAGGGTTTCAGCGGAATTTCTAGATCGGGTAAGCCATTGGAGGGCCTGAAGATACCAATCTCTTTCTCGGCATCAATAGGAATGATTTTGGTGTAGATCGGAGCGTCGTTTTCGGGATATTCGCCCGGTAGCGAGCCCTTGCCGTGGCGATTGGAGATGACGCCGTAGGGGACACGGTAGTCGATGCCGATGGTTCTGATTTCGAGCACGTCGCCAGGTTCGGCATCTTCAACGTAAACTGGCCCGGTGATGACGTGGGGGCCTGGCCCAGATTTAGGCACCGTGCCCTTGATCGTGATCTGGTCGGGCAGAATATCATCTGACTTGATGCCGCCGCCAGTCAAAAACTCAACGGTGTCGCCCTGATCGGCCAGGATGCCTTCGTGGGAGACGGTTTCCATACGGATGCGATCGCCCGATTTAACCGTCAGAATTGGCGCACTATCGGGCTTAAACAGCTCACCCCAGATCACATTGCCGGGTACCGATTTGACATCGTAGGTTTCAACCTGGGCTGTAGCGGGGGCAAACCATGATGACCAAGTCGTCGCTACCAGCAGACACACCCCGACTCCACTCACAACCTGTAACAGACGCTTTGACGCTCTCAAAGACTGCTGTCGCTTTAGGCGCGTAAACAATTTCATAGGTTTAACTGACCATAAAAACCTGACCAAAAATTAGTGAACAGGTTTTCAGACTTTCAGATTGTAGTTTTTATTACTTAAAATGCAGCAAAACACGGCAAAAGCTCGGGCATTGCCGCTAGAAACAAGCGTTAAGCCCGGTAGGCTATATTTTCAGCCGCCCCTTCAGCACCTCATAGAGCACGCGGGAGAGTTCGCGGCGCTGTAGATTTTGGCGATCGATTGGGGTGCGGCCAAAGGCCTTGTCGTAGACCTCGGGCATGGCCCGCTTGACCAAAAGCGAGAGCTGTTGACGGGTGATGGGGGCGTCGGGGGCAAAGCGGTTGTTGCCGACTCCGGCAATCATGCCGTGGGCGTGGAGGGTTTCGATCGGCATGTAGGCCCAGTGCTTGCCTGGCAGTGCATCGCTGAAGGTGGGTTTGTCGGGCAGGCCCGTGGGCAGCTTGAGCGCGTTGACGAGAGCCGTAGCGACGACGGCTCGACTGACTGGCGCATAGGGCTTAAAGCTCAGGCTTCTAGGGTCGTCGCTGCGCACAATGCCCGCTGCCGCCAGTACCTGAATCGCTTCAAAGTCGAGGTCGTCGTGGCTAATGTCGTTGAACCAGAAGATGGGAATGCCGTTGCGGGCCATAAAACCCTGGATTTTGCGAATATGGCTCTCTTCAACTGCTAGCTGCCTGGGATCTAGCCCTGTCCACACCGAGAACACCGCTAAAAACCCGCTGGCCTCGCCGATCGCCCACTCCATCGGGTGCATACGGTAGGCGGCGTTAGTAATGTGAGTGGTGCCAATGCTCTTGGCCGACAGCACCAGGCCATCGGTGTCTTGAGGCACCAGTGCACCCAGCGGTAGGCTAAAGGGCAGGGCGATCACGTCCTTACCTTTGGGGCTCACGTGGCCCTTGGCATCGTTGCCGTGTAGATCGAGGTAGTGGTACTGGCCAATGCCCACCGAATCGTCGAAGCAGCGGGCGCGGGCCTGGTTGGGAAAGAAGGTTTCGGCCACATCTTCATGGCGAATGGTGGTCAGGGCAATGCCTCGACGGGCTTCGCGAATGTAGGGTTCGAGGGCAATGCCGTCTTTAGTCCAGGTGAGATCGCCGCGCGGCTTGAGATCGGCGGCCCCGTGGGTTTGCAGGTAGTGGACGTAGGCCTGGGCTCGCTGCCGCGCCCGCTGAATGTGCAGGGCTCGCTCGTCTCGGCTGACCCCCACCAGCCGTCCGGGGCGGTAGTCGTTGCCGCAGCAAAAGGCCCGATCGGGCTCGCTAGAGGTGCCCCAGTTGAGCACGGCCACATCGCCAGGGGCGACTTTTTTGTCGTGGGGGTGTGACCGGAACAGCCGCCGATAGCGAAAGATGCCGAAGTCGCTAAAGAAATCCCACTTTTGCCATTTATCGGGCTGGGCCTTGGTCCAAAAGTTGCCGGTGAATTCTTTCAGGCCAATCCAGCCCTCGGTTTCAAAGCCGTTGGGCTTGCCGATCGCGACTCCTTTGCCCCGCGCCGTGTGCTCGACTACCACATCAAAGGTGATCGACTGCTGGCACTGGGGGCGGGCATCTTCAGGCAAAATCGCTTCACCGGTTTCGTGGCGGGCTTCCTGGCCCACGCGGGAGGGAATGTTGCCCACCTCTAGCAGGTCGCCCAGGTCGGTAGCCTCGACGGTGACTTTGGCTCTGACGGTAAAGGTGTGGCCTTTCTGGGTATCGCGAAAGATCACCCCCTGCACCCGCGATCGCCCATTTCCCCCCTCCAGCGCCACCTGGACAGGTTCCGCAAAGGGAATCAGCGTGAGGCGACCATCCCGTAAATACGGCAGCAGTGCCTCGTTCATGGCCGTGGCGGCGACCACTGGCGTTGTCGCTAAAGGGCTGACCCAGCCGCCGCCGGGGTTGGCCACCTTTTTGCCGCCCACGGGCTGTAGCTCCCGCTGGCGATCGCGAAACGCTTGCTGGGCCTTAGAAATGGCAAACTCTTCGCCATCTACCGTGTACAAACCCGCCTTGGCCTGGAGCAAGTCGCCATCGTCGGAGGCGGGCAGGGCCTGGGCGGTGAACTGGCCACCCACTACTTGGTGGGGCTGCACCAGGCACACATCTAGATTGAGCCTTAACGCGGTCAGCGTGGTAGTGTAGGCGGCGGTCGAACCACCTACTACCAGAATGGAACAGGTGAATTCGGCCCCAGCGGATGGACGGGTAAACGCCCCATCGGCAAACACCCCATTGCGCTGAGTAATGGCATTAGGCATAGCGGCAGATAGTCTCTAGAGTGCACTGATTTTAGGTCACGTCGGCGGGCGACGCGCTAGGGGTAGTCGCTCAACTTACATGAATATTTATTCACGCAAAGGTAGGCCAAAGGTAAGAGATACCAGACTTAAATCGTCCCAAAGAGCCATCCTATGTCTGCCTGCTGAGCGATGCTGCGGCCTGGTTGCCCGGTTTATAACTGGGCAAGACCAACACTTATGACTTACCTCTAAGTGCGACTTCTTTCAGGAGATTTTTATGACTGTTAATGCGATCGCAGCTAAGCTTCAGCGCATGCTTTGCGTGGGCCTAGTGGCTCTAGTGATTGGCTCTAGCCTGCTGTTTGGCTTTAGCACCCCAGCTACTGCTCTGGGTAACGAAGCTGGCGACATTGTGCAACAACGGGCCGAGCGAGAATTTGACCGCAAAACTGGGGCTGGCACCGCCAACCAACTCGAAGGCCGCGCCCAGGAAGAGATCGGCAAAGCCCAAAATAAACTCGATCGGGCAACCGGCGGCACCGATGGCATTGGCAATCAGGTTGAAGGTCGAGCCCGACGGGAAGCAGGCCGCGCCCAGGGTGCCGCAGAAGATGCCGCTGATGCCGCTCAAGATGCTGGCGAAGGCTTTGTGGAATCGGTTAAAGACTTCTTTGGTCAGTAGAGCTACGGCTTCAACAGGTTTACGTTTCTCTAATATTTGTCGAATTGTCGCTGATTTGACATTTGGTAGCCTCAACTATGGGGCTGCTTTTTTATGGCGGTATCGAGTCCGCAAAATGTGTGGTTTGTAGAGATACTCGCCAGCGATCCCCCCAACCCCCCTTGAAAAAGGGGACAACCAATCGGGGTTTCGAGAGCCCCCTTTGCAAGGGGGCGGCGAAGCGGGGGATCCACAGCCTGTAGCGCTGTTTCATAAACTTGATATTAGGTAAGATCAGGCAATGACCCTTACCCAACACATGCTTTCCGGCTTACCGGGCAATCCCCTGGTGGGGCTTGAAAAGGCCGACGACCTGTGGCGGCGCTATCGCACTGGCGACCTGCCCCAGCAGCAGGTCGTGCACCAGGCTACAACGCCCCTGGAATCGGTCGAGTGGGATGTGGTGATCTGCGGCGGCACTCTGGGCGTGCTGGTGGGGGCGGGGCTGGCGC
>NZ_JADEXE010000517.1 GCF_015207265.1 Nodosilinea sp. LEGE 07298
CTCGCCACCCCATGACCCTTCTCTTCAAAAACATCCTCGCCATCTACCAGCGCGAGCTACAAAGCTACTTTGCGTCGCCGCTGCCCTACATCATTGCGGCTGTGTTCTGGCTGCTGGGTGGCTTCTTCTTAGTCGCCATTCTGCTGGGGCCGCAGGGGATATTGGCCCAGGCGGCGATGGCCGACCAGGCAGTGCAGATGGGGCTACCCACGCCGCCGCCTTTTGATGTGGCCTATGAGTTCAACAAAGCCTATGTGGGCCTGCTGGGGTCGCTGTCGATGTTTGTGTTGCCCATGCTGTCGATGGGGCTCTACGCCGACGAGCGCAAGCAGGGCACGCTGGAATTGTTGGCGACCTCGCCGGTGACTAACTGGGCTGTGGCCCTGGGCAAGCTGCTGGCGGTGGTGAGCTTTTATATCGCTATGGTGCTGCCGCTGATGGTGTGCCAATCGATCGCTCTGGGGGCCGCGACGCCGCCCACTGGGTCTGGGGTCTTCTTGCTGTCGCATCTGGGCTTGGTGCTGATGGCCGCTAGCGTATTGGCTTTGGGCATGTTCATCTCGTCGCTGACCGAGAGTACGGTGCTAGCGGCGATTATGACCTTTGCGCTAATTTTGCTGCTGTGGCTGGTAGATGCGGTGGCCCAGGGACTGCCGGGGGTAGTGGGCAGCGCGATCGCCCACTTGTCCCTCCTGAAGCACTTCACCGACTTTACCGAAGGCATTTTTGATACTGGTGGTCTGGTGCTGTTTCTATCTTTTATTTGCCTAGGGCTATATTTGACGGCCCAGTCGATTGAAACCCTCAGGTTCCAGCGGTCCTAGTGCCCTAGCAGTCAACTCAACGTGCAGCAGGTTAGTAGTAGCGGGTTATGGCGATGAAAGCGTTTGCGGCCTACCAAAAATATTTGAAATACCTGGCGCTGCCGGGCTTAGCCCTGGTGACGGCAGGTTTGCTTGCGGGCATTGTGGCTGGCTGGACCCTGCTGCCTGCGGGCCTGCTGGTTGGGGGCATTGGCTTGCTGCTGCTGGGTCTGGTGCTGGGCAACCAGGGGCAGGGGCGGTTCTGGGCGCAGCGCTCAACCGAAGCGGGGGCCAATGCGCTGCTATCTACCCTGGCGGTGCTGGCTATTTTGGCGCTGGTCAATTTTTTGGCGGTGCGCTATGCCAGCCGGGTAGACCTGACTGAGAACCAGCTGTTTACCCTCGCGCCCCAGTCGCAGGAGGTAGTGCGATCGCTCGAAAACCCCACCCGCGTTGTTGTCTTTGACCCGCTGCCCAATCCGCAAGATCGGCAGCTACTCGAAAGCTACCGCCAGGCCGGGCCGCAGTTTAACTTTGACTACGTCAACCCCTACAACGACCCTCGCCTGGCTCAAGATTTTGGGGCTACCCAAACGGGCATGGTGTTTGTGGAAAGCGGTGATACTCGCCGTTTCTTGCAAAATGTTGGCCCCAGCGAGCGCTTGTCGGAGCGAACCCTGACCAACGCACTTGATCAGGTGGTGAGCGATCGCGCCCTCACCGTGTACTTTACCCAGGGCCACCAAGAATTTGCCATTGACGGCAGCGACACCGGCTTTTTGCAGGCCGCTACTGCTCTCGAAGACAAAAGTGCCGTCGTGCAGCCGCTAGATTTATCGCAAACGAGCGAAGTGCCAGAGGATGCTAGCTTGGTCGTGGTAGCTGGCCCTGCTGCCGAGTTTTTTGATGCCGAAGTTGAAGCCCTGCAAACCTACCTAGACGGCGGTGGCAGCCTCATGCTGCTGATCGACCCACGCACCAGCCCCGGCCTGGGCACCCTGCTCGACCCCTGGGGCGTCAGCCTCGACGATCGCATCGTGCTCGACACCTCGGGTAGTGGTCAACTCGTGGGCCTTGGCCCGGCCGCACCCCTGGTTACCGACTACGGCGATCACCCTATTACCCGCGACTTTGGCGGCGGGCGATCGTTCTTTCCCCTCGTGCGCCCCGTCAATGTTGAAGAGGTGCCGGGCGTCACGGCAGCGCCCATTCTCCAAAGCAACCCCCAGAGCCGGGCTGAGTCTCTCTCGGCTGAAGGCGAGCTACAGTACGACGAAAATGCGCCTCCCTCTGGCCCCTATACCCTGGGCGTTGCCCTCAGCCGCCCGGTCGACGGAGCCACCCCAACTGAAGGCGAACCACCACCGGAGTCGCGCCTGGTCGTCATCGGCAACGCCACCTTCGCCACTGACGGGCTATTTGAGCAACAGCTCAACGGCGACGTCTTTCTCAATGCCGTCAGCTGGCTGGGGCAGCAGACCGATGCCACCCTCTCCATTCGTCCGCGTGAAGTCACCAATCGCCGCATTTCCCTAACCGTGCAGCAGCAGATTGGTCTGGGGGTCTTTGCCCTGCTGGTGTTGCCCGTCATTGGCCTAGGCCTAGCTGTATTGATG
>NZ_JADEXE010000518.1 GCF_015207265.1 Nodosilinea sp. LEGE 07298
ATCGAGAAGCCCGCAAGCCCGCGCTAGCCGCCCAGCTGCAGCAGCTGCAGCCACCACAGGTGCCCCAACCCATTAAGGTGGCCATTCTGCGTCCCGAGAATGCTGCCGAAAACCCCGCGATCGCTAAGTTACCTGAGGCTGATGCCTATATTGACCTACCCCTGACCATTCCCAAGTTAGAACGGGTACTGTCGCTGTAGTCAGTCGAGCTAACCCCACAGAATTCGATACACTGTTAAGATTAAGCCCTGATTTAGTGAGTGCTTGCTCGATATTACGTTCAGGATCAGTCCCCATGACTTCGGTTTTGCCCCAAGCGGTTTCCTCAGCGCCCGCCATTGCCCCTGAAAAGACCCGCCAAACCACGCGCAAGCCGTACCCCAACTACAAGATCATCGTGCTCAACGACGATTTCAATACCTTTGAGCATGTGGCGGAATGTCTGATGAAGTACATTCCAGGCATGGGCAGCGATCGCGCCTGGGAGCTCACCAACCAGGTACACCAAGACGGCCAGGCCATTGTATGGGTCGGCCCCTTAGAGCAGGCCGAGCTGTATCACACTCAACTTACCCGGGCTGGCTTGACTATGGCACCCCTTGAGAAAGCATAATCAAGTAATGTCTGATTAAATCTTTCTTAAATCTCCCCATGACACATGCCTCGGACGGTCGCCTAGTCTGGAACCACTCCACTCACTTGCCCGGGCTCATTCCCATTCTCGAACGCCTTTTAGAACAGTCCGGTATTGGCACCGTTACCCCAGGGGTAATCGCAAACGTCAGGGCGCACTCTCCCGAACTGCGCGTCAAGGTATCGGTACCCATTCGCGGCGGCTTTAAGCTGATTGCCCGCAAGGGTAAGACCGTACAAGAAGTCTTTGTGCTGACTAATTTAGACAAGCTCACCCTAGAGGGGGCGATCGCCCAAGCGGTTGAGGCGGCCCGGTGACCGTTGGGTCACGCTCAGGTTTTGTTCAAGAGGGTAAGGCCACCTTTGCGGTAGGAGATGCCTTTTACCGATCGCAAAGTGCGATCGCCCGCGATCTAGCCATTTTGGCCGCCGCCGTCTATCGCCAGCGCCACGGACATCTGCGGGTGCTCGATGCTATGACCGGCTGCGGCGTACGGCCCCTGCGCTACGGACTAGAGGCCGGGGCCGACTGGGTATGGGCCAACGAGGGCAACCCCGACTTAGCCGACCTTCTGACCCAAAATCTCGCCGCCCTGCCCGCCGACACCTGTCGCCTCACCCACCAGGACGCCAACCAGGTCTTTTTTGCCTGCTACCAGCAGCGCGATTTCTATGACCTAGTGGATATCGACAACTTTGGCGGCCCTACCCCCTACGTCAGCACCGGGCTGTGGGCGACGCGCCTGGGAGGAATGATCTACCTAACCAGCACCGATGGCCGGGCCACCAGCGGCCACGACCCAGAGCGCAGTTTAAGAACCTACGGAGCCTGCGCGCGATCGCACCCCGCCGTCCATGAACAGGGGCTGAGGCTGATGATTGGTCATGCGGCCCAGACGGCAGCGGCACGGGGGCTGGGCATAGAGCCGGTGTTTTCGCTATTTACGGGCCAGGTACATCGGGTGATGGTGCGGCTAGTGAGTAAGCCCACCCTGACGGATCAGACCTACGGCTTTTTGGCCTACTGCCACCGCTGTGGCCACTTTCAAACCTTGGATTGGCGGCACCTGGGCCGGGTGATATGCCCCTGTAGGACTGAGGATACCCCGGTGGTGAGCGGGCCAATGTGGCTGGGATCGCTGCACGATGGGGACAGGCTGGCGGAGATGCAGGCGCTGGCGGAAGACTGGCATTGGCGATCGCAGGCCAGGCTGTTAGCGATTATGGCCCAAGAAATTGACCTACCGCCCTACTACTACTCCCTAGGCGACATTGGGCGGCGGGGCCAGATGGATATTCCCAACCGGGATCGGCTAATCGAGGCTCTACAGGGCCAGGGCTACCGGGCGGCGATTCCGTCGATGGACTGGCAGGGGGTGAAGACCGATGCAGCGTTTGGAGATTGTGTGGCGATCGCCAGGGCCGTTCAGCCGTAGCATTCAGCCAAATCCCTGTGTGTCCGGGATGCTGAATCCGCCTTGGCTACCCTCGATTGGGCTGGGCAAACACCGTTTGCCCCTGCGCAAGCCGCCTGGTTTGGCATCGGGATTATGTGGCTCAAATTTGATCTGAGATGGCCGTCACAACCGTCCCACTCCAGCAGGAACACACCCTGTTTCTATTCCTGAAACCGCACGCCTGGTCCCGCTCGCCCATGGCAAGGTAGGTGCAGCGTTAATCAACACCCTGTTATGGAACATCGATGGATAGGCTGGGCCGCGCTTTCTGGCGGGTTAGCAGCCTTGACCCTGAGCTGTGCAGCTTCAGGCCCGCCCCCTTGCCC
>NZ_JADEXE010000519.1 GCF_015207265.1 Nodosilinea sp. LEGE 07298
GGTCTCTCGGAGGAGCCGTCGTCTCGCCTCGAGCTTCAGTAATCATATCGATGACAATTTCTTTGATCACGCTGGCGATGGGCACCGCAACCAGAATGCCCATCACGCCGCCCAGCCTGGCCCCAATGAACACCGAAATAATCAGCCAGATCGGGTTGACGCCGATTAGGTCGCCCATCACCTTGGGTAAAATCACCTCGTCTAAAATTTGCACCAGCACCAGCGCAATAATAAACACTTGAATGCCCGTGCCTAGGTCGTGGAACATGACAAACAGGCTGACCGCAGTCTAGGCAAACGCCCCCATAAACGGAAACAAACTGCCCATGCCGATCAGCATGGCAAACATCAGCGCCAGGGGCACTTGAATTAGGGTAAATATCACCGCCAGCAGCAGGCCAAAGCCAGTGGCTAGCATCACCTGTACACTAATGAACCGCTTGAATTTGTAGGGCACCTTGGTTTCGAGGCGATCGCGCCACCAGGGCGACAGCCAGCTCATAATGCCTGCCCAGGCCCGCTCGCCTTTGACCAGCATAAACACCGTCAGCACCAGCACAAAAAACACCTTAAAACCGCTGCTCACGCTGCCCGCTAGCAGCCCCAGTAGGGTGGTGCCCAGGGTCCGCATTACCCCAGTCATCTGCCGCGCTAGCTGGGTCTGAATTTCGTCAAAGCTAACGCCTAGAGAGTCTGCCATGGGCAAGCTGTCGAGCCACTCAAATAGGCCGGTGGCCGAGCTCATCCACTGGGGTAGCTGGTTGAGAAAGTCACCCAGCTGAGTGACCAGCAAGGGCAGGATAAAAAAAGCGCCGACGAAAATGGCCGCGATCGCGGTCACCACCACCAGCGTCAGGCTAATCGAGCGAGGTACGCTGCGCCGCTGCAAAGCCTGCATCGGGTAGTCGAGCACCAGTGCCAAAATGATGGCAATCAACACCATATTGACCAGGGGCTGCAAAAAACTGATCAGCAGGGTAAACAGCCAGCCGTTCAAGAAAAATAGCGGAAACAGCAGCGAATTTCGCAGCCAGCGGGGCAAGGCCAAAGCCTTAGGGTCCATCGGAAACTCAATACAGGACTTGCCCTAGCCTATTACCTGAAAGTAGGTCAGACATAGGATGCTGAGAAAGCTTAAAAGCCTAGCGACTCAGCAGCTCGGTAACGCCATGACTGAGTGGATCGGCAGCTGCGCGGATCGGTGGCTGCGCGAATTGGTGGCTGCGCGAATTGGTGGCTGAGCGAATCGGTGGCTGAGCGTAGTCGAAGCCCCCATCAAGCATCCAGCCAATTAGCCGAAGTTCCACATCACTGGATCCGTAGGCAAATGCTCCGTCACGGTGCGGCTGATCGCATCGATCTCAGCCAGATCCTCAGGCGATAGCGAGACGGTAGCCGCCTTGGCATTCTCAACCGCCTGCTCGACGTTACGCGCCCCCACGATCGCAGTCGTCTGCGGCTGGGCGATCAGCCAGGCCAGAGCCAGGTTGCCCAGGGCAGTGTGGTACCGCTCGGCGATCGGGTGTAATTGTTCTAACGCTGCCTGGGCTTTGTCGTAGAGCGGCGGCTGAAACAGCTTGTTTTTGCTGCGAATATCTTCTTTAGGAAACTGATGGTCGGGGCCAAACTTGCCGGTTAGCAGCCCCTGGGCCAGCGAGGAATAGGCGAGGATAGTGAGATTGTTCTCGACGCAGTAGGGCATTAGCTCTGTCTCAACCCCGCGCCAGAAAAGGGAATAAGGTGGTTGTAGGCTGTCAATGCGGCCATAGGTCCTCGCTTCTTCGAGCTGCGCCTGAGAAAAGTTCGACACCCCGATCGCGCGAATTTTGCCCTGTTCCTTGAGCTGGTTCAGCGCCCCCATTGTTTCGCCAATAGGCACCACTTCGCTATTGAAGGATCCGGCAGGCCAGTGGATCTGGTACAGGTCGATCACCTCGGTCTGCATTCGCTTCAGCGAATTTTCGCAGGCCTCGATTACCTGGTCGGCCTTGAGGTGATTGGCGAAAACCTTGGTAGCCAGAACCACCTGGTCACGCCGATCTCCCAGCGCTTTACCCACCAGTTCTTCGGAGTAGCCACTGCCGTAGACCTCTGCCGTGTCGAAGGTGGTAATGCCCGCGTCGAGGGCCACCTGCATAGCGTCGATTACCGCTTGGTCTTCAATGCCGACCCAGCCTCTCTTGCCCGCCTGCCAGGTGCCAAAAATCAGCGGCGTGATCTCAATGTCGGTATTACCCAGCTTGCGAGCTTCCATGCCTAAGCGCCATCCCTGAATTTAGCTACCCGCATAATAACGCCGTTGCCGCTGACGCTCTTGATCGCGGGAGCAGAAGATAGTACTTGTTTATTGTTTAGGTGAGAAGATAGAAAAACTTAAGGCAAAACCACCCATTCACCCATCCACCCATCCAC
>NZ_JADEXE010000085.1 GCF_015207265.1 Nodosilinea sp. LEGE 07298
GTTCTACACGCAGTTTTACCAGTTCCCGTCGATCGAGTATCGGGCCGGGCTGGGGCTGATGCTGGGGGCAGTGGGGGTGAGCGCGATCGCCGCCGCCACCGGAGCCTTTAAAGCTGTAGGCGGTGCGGTGAGTCTGCCCCCCGCCGAGGCTATGCGCCCCGAACCCCCGGCCAGCTTTAAGCCCACACTGATCGAGCAGTTGGGATTGCAGCGGTTGCTCTCTCCCGCCGGGCGGATCATTCTGCGCAATGTGGAGCGGCGACCGGCCCAGGCGGCGATGGCGGTGCTGGGTATTGGTCTGGCGGTGGCGATGCTGGTGGTGGGCCGCTACTTCAGCGACGGCATTGACGCGATTATGGCGGTGCAGTTTCGCACAGTGCAGCGGGAGGATGTCACCCTCACCTTTATTGAGCCGCTGCCGGGGCGGGTGCAGCACGACCTGGCCCAGCTGCCGGGGGTGCTGCGGGTGGAGCCCTTTCGCAGCGTGCCGGTGCGCTTGCGGTTTGAGCAGCGATCGCGCCTCGGGGGCATCGTCGGTCTCTCGTCGCCTAGCACCCTGCGGCGGCTGATCGACAGCGACTTGCAGGCCGTGCCCTTGCCCGCCGACGGTCTGGTACTGAGCACCAAGCTGGCAGACATTTTGCAGGTTCAGGTGGGCGATCGCCTCACCGTCGAAGTGCTCGAAGGCGCGCGCCCGGTGCTCTCGGTGCCCCTGGTGGGGCTGGTAGATGAGCTGATCGGCCTGGCCATGTATATGGATGTCACCGCCCTGAATACGCTGATGCAGGAAGGCCCCACCTTTTCTGGTGCTTACCTGACGGTGGATCCGTTGCAGATGCCGACCCTGTACCAGCAGATCAAGCAAATTCCGGCGGTGGCCAGCATGGCCCAGCGCGAAACGGCATTGCAGCAGTTTGAAGACACCATCGCCGCCACCTCCGGCGTGATGAACAGCATGATTTTGCTGTTCGCCTGCATCATCGCCGTGGGGGTGATCTACAACGCCGCCCGCATTGCCCTCTCGGAGCGCAGCCGCGAACTGGCCACCCTGCGCATCATCGGCTTCACCCAGCGGGAGATCGCCTTTATTCTCCTGGGCGAACAGGGGGTGCTGACCCTGGCGGCGATCCCGGTCGGGTGGGCGCTGGGCTACGGCCTGGCCTGGGTGCTGAATCAGTCTCCCGCCCAAAACACCGAGCTGTTTCGGGTGCCCTTCATCATTCAGCCCGCCAGCTTTGTGTTTGCGGCGGTGGTGACGGGCTTGGCGGCGATCGCCTCCGGGCTGCTGATCGCCCGTCAGCTGCGGCAGTTGGATCTGATTGCGGTGCTCAAGACGAGGGAGTGAATGGGTGGATGAGTGGATGCGTAGGGTGCATAACGCTGGGGCGAGGCTCTGCCAACGCGAAGCAATGCACCAGTAGGACACCAAGCAATGCACCACCAGGCCCTGAGTTTTGAATTTGAACCAAAAAGGTAGACCGATGACCAGCACAGAATCCACCAGCGATCAACGAACGCTAGGTAATGGCGCTACCCCGGTGCCGCCGCCAAAACGGCGATGGCGACGGCGATGGCTCTACGGCATCGGCGGGTTGGGCCTGGCGGGGCTGATCGCCTACGCTGTGCGCCCCCAGCCGATCGCCGTCGATCTGGCCCCAGTAGAACGGGGAGCATTACAGGTAACGGTGGGGGCCGAGGGCCAGACGCGGGTGCGCGATCGCTATGTGGTCGCCTCCCCCATCGATGGTGAACTCCAGCGCATTGACCTGAATGCTGGGGATACGGTGACTGCCGGAGCCACCATTGCCCGCCTCGACCCGTTGCCCTTGACCAGTCAGGTCGAGGCCACCCAGGCTCGCCGCCGCGCAGTGCAAGCCCAGATCGCCGGGGTCGATACCCAGCGGCCCAAACCCGAGGCGCTGGCCCAGGCCGAAACCCGCATTCGCGCCGCCCAGGCCCAGGTGACTCAGGCCCAGGCCCAGGTGACGGAGGCGGAGGCAACTTTGGTGCAGGCCCAGAGGGATCGCGATCGCATGGCCAGCCTCCAAGCCCAGGGAGCTGTTCCCCGCCAAGATCTCGAAACGATGGAGCTGGCCGTTACCCAGCGGCAGCAGGCCCTAGAAACCGCCCGCCAGCAAGTCTCCGTCGCCCAGGCCGATGTGCAGGCCGCCCAGGCCAACCTGGCGGTGCTCACCGCCGAGCAACAAGACCCCGACTACCTGGTGGATGTTTACCAGGCCGAGCTAGCCGCCCTCGACGCCGAACTGGCCAGCCTCACCGACGATGCCCGCCGCACCACCATCACCGCCCCCGCCGCCGGGCGCGTGCTCGAAGTGTTGGAACCCAGCGCCCGGTTTGTGGCGGCGGGCACGCCCCTGATCACCCTGGGCGACCCCAATGGCCTAGAGCTGGTGATCGACATTCTCTCCACCGATGCGGTGCGGGTATCGCCGGGGGATGCGGTACAGATCGACCGCTGGGGCGGCGAGAAGAATTTGCAGGCGATCGTGCGCCAGGTGGAACCATCCGCATTCACAGAGGTATCGGCCCTGGGGGTCGATGAGCAGCGGGTGAATGTGATCGCCGACTTCACCGACCCCGCCGTGCCCCTGGGCGACGGCTTTCGCGTCGATGCCCAGATCGTGGTGTGGGAAGAAGAAAACGTACTGACGGTGCCGATCAGCGCCCTGTTTCGCTGCGATACCGACTGGTGCGCTTTTGTGGCTGAAGACGGACGAGCCCAGCGGCGAGAAGTGGCGATCGGCCCCCGCAGCGACTTTGCCGCCGTCGTTGAGTCGGGGCTAGCCGAAGGCGACCAGGTGATTTTATACCCCGGCGACCAGATCGAAGCCGATGTCAGGGTGCGAGGGCGTTAATCACCTATCTGCCGCTAGACCCTCGATTTTTAGAGGCCAACCCGGTAAGATCATGCAAATCCGTGAAGCCAGGATACAGCCATGCAGATCCTCCACGGCACTTGGATACCTCAGCCCACCGCCTTTGTGCAGACGGGGGCCTTTTGCCTGTGGGTCGAAACCGAGCAAAAGAGCCGCCGCAAGTTGTCGTCTCAGGGCCATCCCTTTCACCTGCCCAAGCCTGACTTGGTGCCCCTGCTCACCGATGAGCTAGGCCTGAAATCGCCCGATCGCCGCTCCCTAGACTCCTTCATCACCCCCCGCACCTTTCTGCTGCCCACGGTAGATGGTCAACCGCTCCCATCCCTGGAGCTATCCCGTTACCTAGAGGTAGAAACCCCAGAGAGCTTTGATTGGCAGTACTGGCAGGTGGATTGCTACCAGCTTCCCGTTCTGGCCGACGTGATTAGCCTGCTGAATAATCTGCACTTTCTGGCCGTCTACAACCTGGCAGAGGTGCAACTGGGGGCCGACCTGCTGTTTTGGTACCACTACACCCAGGCTTTTAAGCAGGTGATACTGCGCGATCAGTACATTCCAGCGTTGAAGTATCGGCAGGTTGCGGCGGTCAAGACATCCACCCGGCGCACAGCAGCGAAAACTAAGGCAGCGACTAAAAAACAGACGACAAAAACAGAGCCAGGATTTGAGATTTATTCTGGCTGGGAAATTATTGGCGATCGCTACACCGAGCACATTCAAACCTACGTAGACTACATGCCCCTGCTCTGTGTGGCCGGGTTTGAGGAACCACCAGCCACACCTACCTTCTACGATCGCGCCACACTGCTGCGCCACTTTTCGGAATGCTTTGTGGATGAGCTAGTGCGGGGCACGGCGATGCCTCAGAGCTATCTCAAAACCATCGTGCCCTCGCTGATTCACGACTGTCTGGAGGCTGAACCCCACCACGGCGAGAAATCGGTGGCGGCGCTGGAGCGGTACCAGCAGTGGCAGGGCTGGCGCGATCGCATCAGTCGCTCCGAAACCGCTGCCCCTTTCCACATCGGCTTTCGCCTGGCGGAACCCGTTACTCCCGAGGCTCCCTGGCACATCCAGTTCCTGGTCGCCCCCAAGGACGATCCCTCCTTGCAGATTTCGCTGGAAGAGTTTTGGCAGCTGCGCGGCAAAAAGCAAACCCAGCTGCGCCAACACCTGGGAGAAAGCTTCGAGCAGTATTTATTGATGAACCTGGGCTACGCCGCCCGCATCTACCCTAAGTTTTGGGATGGCCTAGAAACCGACCAGCCCGTCGGCATCCCGGTCAATCTCGACACCGCCTTCACCTTTCTGAAAGAATCCGCCTGGGTGCTGGAGGATGCCGGATACAAAGTGATCGTCCCCGCCTGGTGGACGCCCAAGGGTCGCCAGCGGGCCAAGGTGCGGCTGCGGGCCAAGGGCAAATCGATCGGCGGTAGCGATAAGTCCAAGGGCTACTTTTCCTACGACACCCTGGTGCAATACCAGTACGACCTGGCGATCGGCGACCAGCCCGTCACCGAGCAAGAGTGGCAGCAGCTCGTCAACGCTAAGTCGCCCCTAGTCAAGTTTCGCGGCCAGTGGATGGAGCTAGACCAGGACAAAATGCAGCAAATGCTGGAGTTTTGGCAGCAGCAGCAGGCCGAAAACCCTGAAATGAGCCTGCTCGACTTTATGCGCCTGACCAGCGGCGAGGCCGACGATGACCTGGAGGTGGAGTTCGATCGCGACGACGCTCTGGCCACCATGCTCACCCAGCTCAGCGACAAAAACCGACTCGAACTCACCCCCGACCCCGACCAGCTCCAGGGCAATCTACGCGACTACCAAAAGCGCGGCCTCTCCTGGCTGCACTACCTAGAGAATTTAGGCCTGAATGGCTGCTTGGCCGACGATATGGGCCTGGGCAAAACGGTGCAGGTGATCGCTCGCCTGGTGCAGGAGCGAGAGGAAGCGGCTCAAAATGGCGGTCAAAAACTGCCACCGACCTTACTAATTGCCCCCACCTCAGTGGTCGGCAACTGGTACCACGAGATCGAGAAGTTCGCGCCGCACCTGCGGGCGGTAGTGCACCACGGGGGCGATCGCAGCTCAGACACCAAAGCCTTCAAAGCCATCTGCCGCGACCACGACGTGGTGATCACCTCCTTCACCCTGGCCCGCAAAGACGCCAAGCTGCTAACGGGCGTCACCTGGCACCGCATCGTGCTTGACGAAGCCCAAAACATCAAAAACCCCAAAACTGCCCAGACCAAGGCCATTCTCAAGCTCAACGCCAACCACCGCCTCGCCCTCACCGGCACCCCAGTCGAAAACCGTCTGATGGATCTGTGGTCGATTTTCAACTTTCTGAATCCAGGCTATCTGGGCACTCAGACCCAGTTTCGCAAACAGTTTGAGCTGCCCATCCAAAAAGAAAACAGCCCCACCCGCTCCGCCACGCTCAAAAAGCTGGTGGAACCCTTCATTCTGCGGCGGCTCAAAACCGACCAGTCGATCATCAAAGACCTGCCCGACAAGGTCGAGCAAAAGCTGTTCTGCAACCTCACCCCCGAGCAGGCATCGCTGTACGAAGCGGTGCTCAAAGATGTCACCGAACAGCTCGAAACCAGCGAAGGCATCCAGCGCAAGGGGCTGATACTCGCCACCCTGACCAAGCTGAAGCAAATTTGTAATCACCCCCGCCAGTTTTTGCAGGATGAGAGCGAGTTTACGCCGGAGCGATCGCACAAGCTCAGCCGCCTGCTCGAAATGCTCGACGAAGTCGTGGCCGAAGGCGAAAGCGCCCTGGTCTTCAGCCAGTTTCGTGAAATCGGCGACGCCCTAGAGCACCACCTGCGCCACACCTGCCACTACAACACCTACTACATCCACGGCGGCACCAATCGCAACAAGCGCGAGCAGATGATCGCCGACTTTCAAAACCCCGAGACTGAACCGGCGATCTTTGTACTATCCCTAAAAGCTGCCGGGGTGGGCATCACCCTCACCCAGGCCAACCACGTCTTCCACTTCGATCGCTGGTGGAACCCCGCCGTCGAAGACCAGGCCACCGATCGCGCCTTCCGCATTGGCCAAAAGAAAAATGTCTTCGTCCACAAGTTCGTCGCCATGGGCACGCTGGAAGAACGCATTGACCAGATGATTGAAGATAAGAAAAAGCTGGCCGGTGCGATCGTCGGAGCCGATGAATCGTGGCTGACGGAGCTAGACAACGATGCCTTTAAACAACTCATCGCCCTCAACAAAAGCGCGATCATGGAATGATGCCTGAATATCTTTCATAATTGGGGCAGAAACTTCATGCAGAGGTATATTGTGAATCTCGAACAAGCCTTGCTAGAGCAGGTACGCTCACTCAACCCAGCACAGCAGCAGGCCGTTTTAGACTTTGCCGCCTTCCTCAGGCAGAAGGTGTCTACAGCTCTCCAGGAGCCCATTCCTGGCCTACACAAAGACATTCCCTATTGGATAGCCGATGATTTTGATGCTCCCCTGCCAGACGAATTTTGGCTAGGGGAATCATGAAACTTCTCCTCGACACCCATACCTTTATCTGGTGGGATAGAGAACCCGATTTGATTCCACCAGCAACCCTTCAACTTATGCGTCAGGCACGACTGCTGTTGAGCCTGGCGTCGCTGTGGGAGATGCAAATCAAAACTCAGCTAGGCAAACTCAATCTAAACATGCCTCTGGCCGATCTTGTGGAGCACCATCAGGAAAACGGCATGGCACTGTTAGCAATCACCTTGCCACACATTCTGGCGCTAGAGCAGCTGCCTCAACACCATCGAGATCCATTCGATCGCTTACTCGTAGCACAAAGTTGCGTTGAATCTACAGCGATAGTTAGCCGCGATGAAATCTTCAAAAGCTATGACTGCCAACTCATCTGGTAGCCATTTCTTTCTTCAACTCCAAAGCGGTGCCAAATTCCAAATTTTCTGCCCGATGTCTAGGCTCACCTACAATGAAACCAGCACTGGAGGCCCGCAATGGCAAACTTTAGCCGCACCTGGTGGGGAAAAAACTTTATCGATGCGATCGAGCGCTTGACCGACTCGGGCCGGTTGCAGCGGGGGCGATCCTATGCCAGCGGCGGCAAGGTCAAAAGCTTTGAGATCGACGTCGGCCTAGTCACGGCCAAAGTGCGCGGGTCGGTGAACCCCTACTTTGGGGTGACGAAAGAGCCGCTGTACACCACCACAATTGACTTTGCGCCGATTAGCAAAGCCAAGTGGGCAGCTGCGATCGCCCTAGTCGCCTCCAAAGCCAGCCTGATCTCCCGGCTGCTGCTCAACGAAATCCCTGACAACATCGAAGACAGCTTCAAAACCCTGGGGCTGAACCTGCTGCCCGCCAGCGCCAAAGACTTTAAGACCAACTGCTCGTGCCCCGACTACAGCAACCCCTGCAAACACATCGCCGGAGTCTACTACCTAATCGCCGCCGAACTCGATCGCGATCCCTTCCTGCTGTTTGAACTGCGGGGGTTGCCCAGGGAAGAACTGAAAGCCGAGCTAGCCAAATCGCCCCTGGGACAAGCCCTCTCGGCAGAACTCTCGGCCCAGCAGCGATCGCCCGACCCCGTAGAGCACTACTACACTCAGCCGGAGACCGTCGAGGCGTCGGCCCTCAGCCTGAAAGAATTTTGGCAGGGAGAAAAGCGCCTGCCCCAGACCATTGAGGTAGCCACACCGTCGGCAGTGCCAGCGATTTTGGTCAAAAAGCAGGGCGATTTCCCCGCCTTCTGGACTCGCGACAACTCCTTCATTGAAGCCATGGAGAGTTTGTACGATCGCGTCCGCAGCAAAAACAAAAACCGCCTGTAGTGTTTAGCCCATGGAGATCCCAGGGTTTTTCTCAGGTTCAGCAATAATCTGGGTCTATGGCTAGAAAAAAACCTGGGATCTGGGCAGACTCTACACAACTTCAGCAAAAACCGCCACAGGCACCCGCTTATAGGCCGGTGTTCCAGCCCTTGGCTCAATCCGCGCCTTCATCAGCACATTCGCTTCGGGGTAAAACATCAGCGCCGCGCCCGATCGCACCTCCCCGTAGATAATCTCGATATTGTCGAGCTGCCCCGCATCGCCCCGCACGCTCACCCGCTGGTGCTGGCTAAAGCCTGCCTTGTGAGCATCGTCAGGATTCATGAGAATGCAGTGGCGATGGGGCATACCCCGGTACTCATCGGCTTCTTTGTAGACCACAGTATTGTGCTGGCCGTAGCTGCGTCCGGTGATCAGCGCCAGCACCAGAGCCGGATGCTGGCCATCCAATGAATTTGGGGGCAGGCCAAAATCTTGCAGGGTAGGCAGCATTAGATTAGGCAGCGGGGTGGGCTGCATTTCGGCTTTGCCCGATGGAGTAGGGAATTTCGGCTCTAGAAAGATGCGCCCGCCGATGGTGAACTCGGCGTTGGTGTCGTCAATCTCGCCAATTTTTTCGTAACCGGGAATGGTCTGGGCGATTAGCTGGCGCACGTAGCGAGTGTCGTGCAGTCGCCGCCAGTCGATGGGGCGATCGCCGTGCAGACGGTGGGCCAGTTCCGCCAAAAAGTCAATCTCCGTCACCAGATCGGCCCCCTTGAGGTGGGTTTTGCCGGGGCTGTTGAGCCGCACAAAGTTGTTGCCCGACTCGACGGTGGTTTTATGGGGGTTCTCGAAGCGGGCATAGACCGGCACGATGATGGTGTTCTGCCGAGCCAGTCCGTGGAAGTGGCCCTGGTTGGGCTTGGTGGCCAGGTAGATAATGGTGTCGATGTTGCCCAGGGCGTGTTTGGCCTGGGTGAGGTCGGGGTTGGCGGCGTAGAGGTTGCCCCCCAGGCACAGCAGGGTATCGACTTCGCTCGCATCCGCCGCTTCGATCAGAGCGCGGGCATCGTAGCCCGGTTCTCGTTTAAGCGATTTGCCCAACAGTTTCTCCAACGCCTCGCGAATGCTGTCTTTGAGGTGGGCCGTCACCCCCATCGAGCCAAAGCCCTGCACGTTGGAGTGGCCGCGAATCGGCATCATCCCCGCGCCGGGTTTGCCCACGTTGCCCGTCATCAGAGCGGTATTGGCGATGCTAAAGATGTTGTCGACGCTGTTGGCCTGGTGGGTGATGCCCATCGCCCAAGCAAAAACCACGTTCTGGCTACTGTGAATCATCTCGGCAGCGGCAACAATTTCCGTCAGCGTGAGGCCACAGGTGGCAATAATCGCCTCCCACTCGGTAGCGGCCACCTGGTCGATTACCCCCTGCCAGTTCTCGGTGTAGGCCTTGAGAAAGTCGAACTGCACCCAGCCCCGCTCTAGCAGCACCTTTTGAATGCCCACAAACAGGGCCAGGTCGCTGCCCGGTATCGGCTGCAAAAACAGCGAGGCGATCTCTTCGCCCTGCACCAGCCGCAGAGGATGCGCCGGAGAGCCAAACTTGACCAGGCCCACTTCTCTGACGGGGTTGATGACGAGGATTTTGCCGCCGCGATCGCGCAGTTCAATCAGCTCATTCATCAGCCGGGGGTGGTTGGCCGGGGCGTTTGACCCCACCAGCACCACGCAGTCAGCCTGGCGCAGGCTCTCCAGACTCACCAGCGAGGTGCCCGTGCCAAATACTTTGTTCAGGCTGACCGTCGAGGGGGCGTGGCATAGGTCAGAGCAGTCGGCCAGGTTGTTGGAGCCAAGCGATCGCACCATCAGCTGGAGCAAAAAGGCCGCCTCATTGGACGATCGCCCCGAACTGTAGGAGGCGACTCGCTCTGGCGGCAGCGAAAAGGCGGTGGTCGTGAGCTGGTAGATCTCCTCCCAGGAGATGCGCTCGTAGCGATCGCTGCCAGCCCGACGAATCACCGGAAAGCTGAGCCGACCCAGGCGATCGGCCTCGCGAGAGGTGAGCGCTTGCAGCTCAGACAGGGTGTGGCGATCGAAGAAATGGTCGCTGAGGCCCGGTTGCAGTTCAGACGAAATGGCCTGCACGCTCTTCATACAGCGCTGGAGCGGTTCTTCTAGCTCGTTGATAAAGCCGCCGTTTTGCCCCCCGGTGCCCCAGGCACACGACAGGCAGGCGCTTTTGTGCAACAGCTTTTTCCAAATCTGCGGCCCCTGGGGCGACAGCGTTTTTTCGGCCCAGTACTCAATCACCGGCAGACCGCCACCGACGCCTGGGGCGTGGATAGATTCATCCGCAAGGCCGGATGTCGCTAGGTTGGCGTGAGCTTCAGCGGGGGGTGGTGTGTCGCGATCGGACCGATTGTGTGCCGTCATGGTCGGGGGATCTCCACAGCCGCTATGCCCTCACTATAACGAGATAAATGGGGGTAAGATAGCCAGCCCAAAAGCAGAGAGTATTTCGTTTGATACCAATCGCCCATGCCGCTAGCGCGGCACCCCTAACGATAAAAACAGCCGTAGCCGTTCCCTAAGCGGAGTCGATGGGAACGGCCATTTTTAGGGCAAATCCGAATCACAAACCCCCGGTTTCCAAAAGGCAAAATCGTAGAGGCTTAGGCGTAGCCGAGCCAGAGGCTCTATTGCGATCGCCAACCGGTACCAGAGATCAACTCATTCGTGCGTTAGTGAGACTCTACCTGCGGTAAATCGTGGGTGCCCAACACCCCAGCATCACACATGCGGCACTGCCGACGGCCATAGCTACCCACCGTATTCACCCCCATCACCGCCAGGGCCAGGGCCGACGGCAGCACGTAAGGGTCTGCGACCGTGTAATTTACCGCATAGCCCAAATCTTCTAGAGAACCTATCGTTAAACGGCTCAGTGGATTTTGCCCCAGATTCAAGAAGCCCGTCATCAGCTCATTGCCAAATACAGCTTCTCGCCAGTGGCCATCTCGGGTGCCCTGTCCCCCGGTATTCGCCACCGGTACCGGCGATATGCCCTGCGACCCAATCAGTGCCGAAAATTCCCGCATTCCGTTTTGGCCCACGTAGGTAGGGTTGGCCGACCCAGCCCCCACCAGCAGGTTCTTAATTTGCCAAATGGTGCCAATACCAAGCACATGGCCCATCTCGTGAATAATCACATCCAGCAGGCCACCCTCCATTTCCAAGCGGGCCAAATCGCCCATGTCAAACTCCATCACCCCGGTGATGGGCAGCATCGAGCCGCTGCGCAGGCGAGTCGGGCCAGCCCGGCCCAGCACCCCATTGGGGCCATCGATCGACAGCCCTCGCGCCTCAATCAACACATCATCGATGGTTTCTCCATTGACGACGGCACTGGGCAAATCGCCAATAATGATTTCTGACCAACGGGCGGCAGCAACTTCAAAGACAGCTCGTTGGGTAGCCGTTAGCCCTCCCAAAAAGCGTAGCTGAATGGAAAACTGCGCCGGGGGCGGCACTGGACTTTGATTATCAACCACCAATTCCAGCGACCAGCGATTGAGAAAACCGCCGTCCATAAAGGCTTCGTCTTGAATTTGCAGCGCCCAAGTACCGTTAGGATCGCTGTCGAGCAATTGGGCCAGGGGCTGCTGGGGCTGAAACGTACCCTGAAAAGGCGCTATGCCCTGGCTGATAGAAATTCCCGCCCCATCGTCAAAGGTGGTATCGAAAAAGTTGTCGCCGTTGCTGCCAGCATTGCCGACTAGCAGCACCGATTCTCCACTGGGGGCGCTAAGAGAAATTCTCAGATCGCTGGTATAGGTATGGACGAGGTTGATAGTGACGCTGATGCGCTGAAGTGAGCCTGAGATATTGGCTACATCAATAGTGGAGGTGACGCTTGTAGGCGCAAATTGCGAAATTTGTACCGCTGTCTCGTTAGAGAATACTTGCTTCATAAGGGGGCTAGATGCACTTCAAGCTTCAGATGAATGGTACTGCCAAATTGATGACTATAGGCGGGGCAACCAGTTGGGGAATGCGGAAGGTTACGGAGACTGCTCATAACAGTAAAGTTGTGCGGCGGTCAGTGTCTCTACTTCTGGCCTTGTGTGCCCGGTGAGGGGGACTGCGAAAACTGTGGCAATTCCTCATTCAAGCAAACCCAGGGGGCTGCGCTTGATGTCCAAATGTCTAGCGCAGGAGCAAAATCACTTTGGTCGTCAAACGTTGTAAAGCGTATGGATGTGAAATCTGGCATCGCTTCGCCGGTTGTGAACAAGGGACTACCGCAGTTTGAGCAGAAACTTCGCGTTGTCTGAGCGCCACTTGACGCGCGAACAGAATACTCTTTGGGTGAGCCGGTGACGTTGATGGACTTGGTTGATATAACTACGCCAGAGGCGAACGGTGCTCCGCTGGATAGTTGGCAATCACTGCAATGACAATTCAGCATTGCGAGAGGCGCACTGTGACACTCGTAGCGGATGGCACCGCAAGCGCAGCCGCCTGAAAATGGAACATTCATAAAAGACCTCTTTGCTTGGCTCTCTGTGGAATTTGGTTACCAGTTAGTGGGCTGGGTTGAGCTAGCGAAAACCAACCTACAGAAGATCTGCGATCACCCTAGCACCCACCCAGGCTAAAGCTACAGGCCGAGAATATCAGAACGAAGCCACTAAGCCAGTACAGTCCGGCGAGACCTACGGCTCCGCAGACTATAGATATTAGGGCAGGCAATCTGTAGCGATGCACGAAGATGCTCAGGGCTACAGTAAACACTGTTAGCGGAACAGCTGAGAGCAAGATAGGGGAATCTGCGGGAATTTGTGCATTCTCGAAGCTGTACGATGCAGCCACAAAGAGCATCAATGAGCACAGAGCAAGACCGAGGGAAAATGCTGTAGCGGAGATTGCCCGCATTCTTCCTTGGGCTAGCCGCAGTAGCCCGCCAATGGCCAGTGCTGCTAACCCAGGAGTTGCGGCGATCAACAACACGCTTGGAGTGTTAGGAAGGGTCATGAACGTAATGCCCAACGCCGCATTAAGCGGCTGCGGCCCAACATGACATCAGAAAACATGAGGGTCTCTCCCCGCAGTCTGCTTAAACGCACAGTTAGATGCCAACAGGGCAGAATTATTCTGCGAGCCCCCTGAGGATATTTAGCCTGTTCGCTGGCGCGCTCGGGGACATGAAGTCTGGAATGGTTGAAGAGGATCGCCGAGGGCGAGAAAGGAATTCGGCAGGCCACTCGGCAATGCGACGCTCCTTTACATGGACGTACTGACCGGGTTCGTCCTCGGCAATGTATTCCTCCTGGAGCACGAGGGCGAGCGGCTTCTGAGCCCCGGCGGTTTGGGCGGAAAATTCTTCTGCCTCCTCGAAGGTTGCGAAGGCATAGTAGTAGTCGGAGCCTTCGTAGGCGTCGGCTGCACCAGCTGCGGGGTAACACCAGACGCGATACTCTAAGACGGCGTCCCAAACGAACCCTCCACCAGCCTTGGCTGATGCCGGATACGTGCCGACGAGTGACGAATCGAGGGCTGTTGGGTACTGCGAAGAAGCGTCCATTGGCATCTAACTATGTACTAAGTGTTAGTTATTAGGGTGGGTTGAGCTAGCGTGTCTAGCTTAATTGGTAGGTTGGTGTTGAGGCTCGGCGAAACCCAACATATCCTCTGAGTTGGGTTTTCATTTCGTTCAACTCAGCTTACAAAGCTAACTCAACTGAGATTGTTGGGTTTCGCTAGCTCAACCCAACCTACAAGAGATCTGCGATCGCACTTTCGTCCGTCCGCTGTAGTGAAGTGTTAGCCGACGGTGGCCGCGTCACCTTCTTGCTGTGCATCAGCTAATTCACTTTCTTCAAATTTGGACAATCGTTCCGACACTTTTTGGCGTATAGCATAAATCGATGGAGCATTATCTTGAGTTGTATTTAGAGTATAGAGATTGTCCTCCACTTCACGAATAAAAGAACGGAGCAATACAGCCCGACGCCTTGCTCCAAACGCTTTAATATCCGGTCTATATCTTTGTCGGATCAGCGATGAAAGCAAAACGAGAACTCCTAAAGCGCCAATAACTTGATTTGGCATGGATTCTTGAATAAAAGAAGAAGCAAGAAGCCCACCTACAATGTATTGACCAAAAGTGAGAGAAGAATCAGCCCATCCATTTAGGCGAGCAATAGCCTTTTGCCGTGCAAGTGCTTCCCTGAGTTCGCTCAGACGACTATCTTTAACCGGATCTTCTGTAGGCTGAACTAATTCTAGAGATGCCGACTTAGAACCGCGTGATCTTTCACTAAATGCTGAAACAACAGCACCTGCAACTGTTGCAACAAGCGACGCAATAACTGCACTAACTCCAAAAATTTCTGGACCCATTGTTTTTTAGTTGTACTCACTTTTGAATTTATTTGCAGGATACTGAAAGTCCTACAGACACCCTTAATACTCTGTCCAAATTAATAACTCAGGAGGCTAACCATGTATTAAGTGTAAGATCCGCTGGATAAGACCATCCATGCTCGGTATTATCCGTTAGATTGGCTGGATAATATCCGTTTTTTAAGGCATTAAACATTAAATCTGCCAGTCAAGCCCTGTACTTCGGAGTTTTATCCAGCAAGTTTGAGGTTTAAGCAGGGGAAATGAGGGTGTTATCAGTCAGAAGTGCTGGATAACACCCCAGTATCAGGAGTTATCCACTGTCTACCAATACCATCGCCTCAGCGCTCCCACTCGATCAAGTGAGGGAAGCGAATCGCCTCAAGCATTTCACTACGGTTGACGAGTTGCTTTTGCACTAGTACACTCATCCACTAAGCCGTTCGACTAGAGCGGTTGCCTCACAGAACTCGAAAACTTTTGGCGCTGCCGGAAGGTGCTTGCGACACCAACCGACAGCTAACCCCGCAAATCTCGTGGGCAGATTGCGAGGCTAGGGAGATCGTACCCTAGTCACTCCAGTTTGCACTTCAACTGCGGGTGGCTAGGGTTTTCGTGTTCTGTTTTCCTCACCCTTCCACCCCTTGCGGGGGCAGGGCTTGCTCACTGCAACCAAAAAAGGAAACAGAACCGATGTTTGAATATCTCGAACCAGACGCCAGCGACAACCCAGAAACCGGCTCCCTGCCGCTGCCGCCCAACTCTGGGGTAAACGACAAAAAGACCCAGCCCCTAACACCCGAGAAAGTGCGCCACATGCTCTTTGGCAGCCTCGTTGGGATCGATCGCACCATCAAAATCCTCCACTCACTCGGCTACGCCGACCCCAACGACTGGAGCGACCCCATTCCAGTACCGCCCAGCAGTGCCGCAGCCACCGACCACCCCAACCAATGGATGGTGATCATGACCAAGACCCTGCTCATTGAGTAGCGGCCCTCAAAGAGACAGGGTGCCTGCTGCTACTAGCAACGTCTTGGGTTAAGACAACAGGCACCCTGTCTCTAAACGCAAATTGGCACAGCTGTTTTGTCACAGACGGCGAGCGTCGGCACCTATCATCGCAAACCAAATTTACTTGAGCAAACCACTAGCCCAAACCGCCTCAGCGTCGGTCAAAGGCGGCACGGGTTCCACACCGTAGTCTAGTTTCAGATCGTAGCCCGACCTCTCATAGATTTCATTCAGCAACCCCTGTAGGTCAACCGTAGGCTCTAGGTCGCCCGACCGCAGCGGCAGCGCAAACGCCGGAATCGAATTCTGCACGCTAAACGCATAAAGACTTGCGATCGGCCTTTGCTCACTACGGCTTACCAAAATGCGGTAGTCGCTCGGCCCCTCGGCCCCAAACATTGCCATCGGCTCATAGGCTCGCAGCAAATCAATCTCAACAAAATGAGTCGCACTGCTCAGCACCTGCTCGCGCTTGCTTTCGTAGGTTTGCCGTCCTCGACCCGATCGCTTGTTAATTGGCGACAGCAACTCAATGGCCGTCACCACCTCTTTTGTTGTTACCTCACGCACCTCTAAATACCCCTGCCGAATTGTTAGCGGCATTGGCACCCTCACCTGAACGGGTTGAGGCAGCGGAGCTACAGCCACAGCAGTTGGTACCACCTCGGCTTGGGGCTTGGCTCTTTGAATCGCCACATCAGGAATCCCCACCAGCAGCGCCTGATCACCACTGGTTTCATACATGCGCACCTCTACCGAAACCGAATACTTGGGTCGCAACTGTGGGCCTAGCGCCTCGGCTAAAGCCGCAATCAGCAGTAAGTGAACCCCCGGCCAAATCTCCGGGTGCTCTAAATAGGGATCCATGCCAGGAAAGGGAGAAGCCAACCCAAAGTCCTCAAGACTGGCGCTATAGATTAAATTGTAATACCAGTCCTCTTAGCCCCGCTCCCATAGCTATCTGGTAGAACCGAGCAGCACCGGCTAAAAATCATCAATCAAACCGCTCAGGCGAGACAGCACAGGATCTTCAGGCACGTCTTCGATCTTTTCTGCGTAAGGCACTGCTTCTGAAGCTAGTTGGGGAGAAACCGGGGCAGAAGAAACAGTACCCCCCAATTGAGCCACCTGGAGAGCGAGCTGCTGCATCTGAGCCTCTAGTCGCTCTAACCGATTTTTCTCTTGGGCAAAAAACCGCTGCTCTACACTGAGCAATTGGGCCTCAAGGCTCTCGATGCGTTTGTCTGTATCGGTAGAAGATGGTGGCCGACTAGGGTAATCGTGATTACTCAGCAAAAGCTGGTAAAGAGCTTCTTTGCAAAGGCTGCTAAAACTCAAGCCCGGCTGTCTAGCCAGCTCAGCTTTGACAGCCGCTAATAGATGTTGATCAAGCTCATTTTGACGAAACAGAACCAGCTTTTTCGTCTGGCGTAACCACTTCAGTACCATCATTCTCGTCCCGAAACCATAGTGCCACCCACTAGTCAAAACCTCTTCCCAATCGATGGCAACATTTACCTTCCTAGAACCCTCGTTCAAGTCAGCAGAATCACGATTCGATTGGGAAGAGATTAGGCATGGCTAACGCCAAACTTCAAACGACTAAGCGGCCGAACGAGCCGCACGGGCCGATGCCATTTGAGCCTCGCCATAGATATACTGTCCCAGAGCGTTGGCCTGGCGGCAAGGCGTAGCAAGGTGGGCGTTGATTTTGGCCTCTCGCAGCAGGCGCTGAAAATCTTCCCAGAAAAACTCACCCCCACCGCCCGTGAGAATGACGTCTGTAACCCGCTCCGGCAGCCAAGCCAGCAAGCGATTACACATCTCCCGCGAGAAATTTTCTTTGAGGTTCGGCAGAATGTCATCTAAGTTAGTCGGTCTGTTGGCTCCCCGAGGACGGTAGAACCGTTGCCCTTGAGGCTGATTCACAGCCGCGATTAGCGCCAAAGACTGGCTGTCGGCCCCCTCGATTTGGGCTGCCACCTGCTCGTAAAACTGGCTCATGGCAAACGCCTCACTCCTAGAAACGCCACGAGCGAATCTAAAGTTATCGACCATGATGCAGTCTGTGGTTTGATGCCCAATATCCACGATCGCAACGGGCAGCTTGGTAAAGTCAACGCTGGCGTCTTTTTTTTCTTGCACCTCATTCCAGAGAATGCTGCCGTACCCTTCGGGCATGACCCAAACCTTGCTGATGTGAATGGTGAGCGGTTCACCGCGATAGCTCATCACGTGCGGCCCCAGCAGCAGGCTCATCAGCTGCTCTTTTTCGCGCTCAAACTGATCTTGAGAATGGTAGGGCAGCCCCAGCACCACCGAAATCTCATCCTTTAATTGGAAATAGCCAACACAGGCCAAGACCTTGACCAAAGCATCGTTGACTTTAGACTGGCCGACCCCTAAATTAGCGCCAAAATCTTCGGCTAGCTGTCCCATGGCATAGCCGCTGCCCTGGTAAACCATCCAAATGTCAGACAGAGGATCCGTTGCACGGGCTTCGAACGCGCCTCCCTGCACCTGTTCCATTGATAGATGCTTAACGTTAGCCGGAATGAAAACGACGTTGTTGGGATCGCGGCTGATAGTGGTTTTTGTCGAGGTTCGTCCCAAATCAACGCTGAGAATAGATTTGGACAAAACACTGGTTTCCTGAGCCGCTGCGGCATCGCCTGACATTTTTACCAGCGGGGTCTGGTTCATCGGTATAGAAGCAGCTTGAGACATGGACATTGATTCTGAACCCTTTATCGAGCTTCACAAAAACCACCAACCTTACACCCCTACAGCAAAGCCAGGTCAAAAATCTTTAAGAAATTTGACGGAGATCAGGTTTTAGACTTGATGGTCAACTGTCCAAGACTCTTAAAGCGACAAAGTGTTCCAGAAAAAGAAATATTTTGCAGGTTACACTTTGGCGTTATGATGTTAGCTATTTATTTGGTTTTCCGTGTGCCGGTCTGTTGGCCTTTTCCATCCTTGACAGGTCAAAGAAATTACAGGGATTCTCCACAAAAATCCACAAGCCCTAAATTCCAGGCCCATTTGTTCAATTCCTGTCGCATCTATCGGGTGACAGAATAAGCAAAACTGATGGTTCTAGCCTGTGGCTTGTCTAGCTTTATCAGTCCGCAGCTTCAACAAATTTGAGCTTTGAACCAGGTTGAGCAAGCGTGGTCTCACTACAAAAAAAGCCCGGCTGATTCAATTAGCCGAGCCCTTTTTGTTTGTCCCAAGGCAAACCGAATCTGGGCTGCCTTGAGGAGATTTATACCAAGTCCGAGTTCAAAACTCCCCGGATCAAAACAGGTATGGCGTGGGGGCAAACGACCGTTTGCCCTTAACCAATCTGGGGTAGACAACTAGGATTTAGTATTAGTAGTCGAAGTCGCCGCCCATGCCAGCGCCAGCGCCAGCGGCAGGGGCCTTGGGCTCGGGCTTGTCGACCACAATGCACTCGGTGGTCAGCACCATTGAGGCGATCGAGGCGGCGTTTTGCAGTGCAGAGCGGGTCACCTTAGCAGGGTCCACAATGCCAGCCTCAAACATGTCGACGAACTGGTTGTTGGCCGCGTTATAGCCAATGTTGACGTCCTTCTCCTTCACCTGCTCGACGATCACAGCCCCGTTAAAGCCTGCATTTTCAGCGATGCGGCTGAGGGGGGCGGTGAGGGCGCGGGTGACAATTTGGGCACCCAGCAGCTCTTCGCCGCTCAGGTGGTCGCTGGCCCAGGCTTCGAGCTGAGGGGCCAGGTGGGCCAGGGTGGTGCCACCACCGGGGACAATGCCTTCTTCAACTGCCGCCTTGGTGGCGTTGATGGCATCTTCGAGGCGCAGCTTGCGATCCTTCATCTCGGTTTCGGTGGCGGCCCCGACTTTGACCACGGCTACCCCACCGGAGAGTTTGGCCAGGCGCTCTTGCAGCTTCTCTTTGTCGTAGGTGGAGTCGGTCTCGTCGATCTGGCGGCGGATCTGTTCGCAGCGGGCTTTGACATCCTTCTCGTTGCCTTCGGCGACGACGGTGGTGGTGTCTTTGGTGATGGTGATGCGGCGAGCGCTGCCCAGCATATCGACCTTCACATTGTCGAGCTTGAGGCCGGTGTCTTCGGAGATCACCTGGCCGCCAGTCAGCACCGCGATGTCTTCGAGCATGGCTTTGCGGCGATCGCCGAACCCAGGCGCTTTCACGGCAGCCACATTCAGCACGCCGCGCATGCGGTTGACTACCAATGTGGCCAGAGCCTCTTTCTCGATATCTTCAGCAATAATCATCAGGGGCTTGCCGGAGCGGGCCACCTGCTCTAGCACGGGCACCAAGTCCTGCACCAGGGCAATTTTCTTGTCGGTGAGCAGAATGTAGGGCTCATCGAGCACCGCTTCCATGCGCTCGGTGTCGGTGACGAAGTAGGGCGACAGGTAGCCCTTGTCGAAGCGCATCCCCTCGGTGACCTCCAGTTCGGTGGTCATCGACTTGCCTTCTTCGAGGGAAATCACGCCCTCGCGGCCCACTTTATCCATGGCGTCGGCGATCATTTGGCCGACTTCGTCGTCGTTGCCAGCGGAGATGGCACCCACCTGGGCGATCGACTTGGAGTCGCCCACAGGCCGGGCGTGCTCAGCAATTTTTTTGACCAGAAAGGCGGTGGCTTTGTCGATACCGCGCTTGAGCGAAATGGCGTTGGCCCCGGCGGCAACGTTGCGCAGTCCTTCTTTGACGATCGCATGACCCAGTACCGTAGCGGTGGTGGTACCGTCGCCAGCGGCGTCGTTGGTCTTGCTCGCCGCCTGGCGCAGCAGGGAGACGGCGGTGTTTTCGATGTGGTCTTCTAGCTCGATTTCTTTAGCAATGGTGATGCCGTCGTTGATGATTTGGGGTGCGCCGTATTTCTTTTCGAGCACCACGTTGCGGCCTTTGGGGCCGAGGGTTACGGCGACGGCTTCGGCGAGCAGGTCGAAACCGCGCTCTAGGGCGCGACGAGCATCTTCGTTGTACGTGATGGTTTTAGCCATGGGTAAATAATCCTCCTCGCAAGAATTGTTGACTAACTGCGTTGTGTTTGAGGTTTGGTTAGGGTGTGTCGCGGCAACGCCTGACGCACCGAGTCTGATTCAAAGGAATGCCGCGAATGGATGAGACATTTCCTTTGAGGTGTTTTTTGGGTGGTGCATTGCTGCGCTAATGCACTCTACGGGTTGGGTTGCGATCGCCCGAGTTAATGGTGGGCGGTGCCCACCCTACGGGGCAGAGATTGACGGAAGAGAGCCAAAATCCAAAATCGCCAATCCAAAATGGGCCTAGGCCAGGGCGGCGAGCACGTCGGACTCGCGCAGCAGCACGTAGTCGTCGCTGCCGAGCTTGATATCGGTACCGGCGTATTTGGAGTAGAGCACCTTGTCGCCGACTTTGACTTCCATGGTTTGGAACGAGCCGTCGTCGTTGTGTTTGCCGGGGCCGACCTGTACCACTTCACCCACCTGGGGCTTTTCTTTAGCGGTGTCGGGGAGCAAAATGCCGCCAGCAGTTTTTTCTTCGGCGGCGCTGACTTTGACCAAAATGCGATCGCCTAAAGGTTTAACAGTTGACACACTCAGGGTGACAGCTGCCATGGTTTACCTCCAAATGTTTGCGAATAAAAGGATTTGTGGTGGGAAGCGGTTTAGCACTCTCGCTTCCTGAGTGCTAATTTAGCCGCTCGGGAGTTTTCTCGGCAATTCTCTGAAAGGTGTGGTTTGCCGAACTTTGGTAGGCGGGGTTGCCCTACAAGAGCAGGGCATAAGGTACAAGGGCTTGGGTTCACGGGGCGACCTGATACCCGACACCTTGAACCCTATACCCCTTACCCCTGCCACTCGCCAAACACAATTGACTTCGCCACCTTGCCAATCCGGCCCAGGTCTTCGTCGAGCATGGGCGGCCAGACAACGCCTGCCTTTTGACCCTGGGCGTAGAGCTGGCGGCTTTCGTAGGAGAGAATGAACAGGGCTTGGATGAGGGTGCGATCGAGGGTGGGTTCGTTTTTTAGCCCTTCAAACAGCACTTTGAGGGCCAGCAAGAGCGAGGTTACCTGGCCGGGGATAGGTGGTTTGCCCTGGCGCAGGCAGGCGATAAAGGTATCGGGTAAATTGTCGCTGGTGCCGAGGGTTTGGCGCACCACAAAGGTATGAGCGGTTTCAAAATCCATAGGGGTAACGGTAGCTGAATAGGGTGATTTAGCCCCGCGTGTGCAGACCTGGCGGCTTTTCTATGGACGCAGAGCAAGTAGTAGATGGCCCTGACGGTGAAATATGTGCTAAGTCTGCCCTAGTCTACCGCCTGAACTGGGTTTGAAATGCGATCGCCCATAATTCTGGCACTGGGTTTGAACCCTAGACTACATGGGTTGGGCCGCTCTGTCCGTATTTCCTCTCTGTTAAGGGGTTTGTGCAATCGGGCAATCTGAGCGTGAACAGCATAGGTCTTAGCCCATCTACCCTGGCACGTATGACTATTTCTTCCCCGCAGACTATTCCTTTCGTAGATTTGACCTGGCAGCATGCGCCCTTGCAGGAGACGATTAAGGGCGTCATTAACGCCGTGATTGCCCAGGGAGATTTTGTGCTGGGTCAGGCGCTGAGCGATTTTGAAAGCACCTTTGCGGCGGCCTGTGGCACTCGCTTTGGGGTGGGGGTAGGCTGCGGTACCGATGCGATCGCCCTGGGCCTAAGCGCCTGCGGCCTTGCGCCAGGGGATGAAGTGATTTTGCCTGCCAACACCTTTATCGCCACGCTGATTGGCGTGTTGCGGGCGGGGGCAACGCCTGTGCTGGTCGACTGCGATCGCGCCACCGCTCTAATCGATCTTGCCGCCGCTGAGCAGGCCATTACATCCCGAACTCGCGCCATTGTGCCCGTGCATCTCTACGGCCAAATGGTTTCACCCCAAGATCTGCTAGATCTAGCCGATCGCCACCGCCTGATTGTGTTTGAAGATGCCGCCCAGGCCCACCTGGCCCAGCGCGACGGCTACACCGCTGGTTCCCTTGGCCTCGGTGCCGCCTTTAGCTTTTACCCCAGCAAAAACCTGGGTGCCCTGGGGGATGGGGGCATGTTCGTCACACCTGATCAGCTGGTGGCTAAAACGGCGCGATCGCTGCGCAACTACGGAGCCACCAGCAAGTACTACCATACCGAACCCCAGGGCACCAACAGCCGCCTCGACACCCTGCAAGCCGCCGTACTCAACGTCAAACTGCCCCACTTGCCGACCTGGAACCAGGCTCGTTACGCGATCGCCCAGCATTACGATCGCAGACTTGCCCCCCTAGGCGAGTACGGCATTGTGCCCATGCGCAACGACGCTGGTCCCGGCCACATCTACCATCTCTACGTGGTGCGCGTTACCCAAACCTGCCCCATGGGCCGCACCGAACTCCAGGCGCAGCTCACTGCCGCTGGCGTGCAAACCGGCATCCACTACCCCATTCCCTGCCACCTGCAACCCGCCTTTCGCTCCCTGGGCTACGGCCCCGGCAGCTTTCCTGCGGCCGAAGCCCTCAGCCAAGAGATTCTCTCGCTACCCATGTATCCCGGCATGACCCTTGAGCAAGTCGATCACGTCGTAGACGCTATGGTGGAAGCAATTTCCGCCGTGCGATCGTCTAGCCTTCTACAAGAGATGAGGGGATGAGGAGATGTAGACGCGGAGCGGCTTCCCGCAGGGCGGGATGAGGAAGTTTTCGATTTGGATTCACCTTCCCCACTCCCCCATC
>NZ_JADEXE010000520.1 GCF_015207265.1 Nodosilinea sp. LEGE 07298
GTGTGGTTGGGCACGTTTTGCACCCGACTGCCTGGGGGTAAGCCAAAATATTCCTCGGTGTAGGCGGCATCGATATAGCCATAGGACGCGATCACATTCCAACCAGGCAAAACTTCGCCAGCCAGATTCAGATCAATGCCTCGACTGCGCTGCTCAGCAATCGGAATGCTGAAATCAGGGTTGTCGGGGTCGGTGGTGGCCAGGTTGGTTTTGGTAATGTTGTAGGCAGCTAGGGAAGCGGTTAGGCGATCGGTGATAGCTGCTTGAACACCCACCTCGTACTGGGTGCCGCGCTCTGGCTCTAGAAAGCTGCCGTCAACGCTGGTGCCAAAGTTGGGTTGAAACGATCGCGCAAAGTTGGCGTAGAGCGAAATCGGCTCGATCGGCTGGTAAACTACGCCAACGGTGGGGGTAAACGCCGTCACATCTTGACCAGAGTCGGTACCTGTGCGGTTATCGCGGCTGTATTGCGAAACCACATCAAACCGTCCGCCAGCGACCACGATCAGGTTGTCGAGTATTTGGACCTGATCTTGCACAAAGAGGCCGAGGGCATTGGTGCGATCGCTATTATTCCGCACCTCATCGGTCAGGGCGCTGAGGGGGGGCCGCTCAATGACGTTATAGACCGGGTTAAAGATATCAAGGTCGGGCGTCAACCCACCCGGTAGCCGTCGCTGGGTGCCGCCGGAAGTCTGTCGCCGCAGATCTAGCCCAATCAGCAGGTTGTGCTCAACTGAGCCGGTCGAAAAGTTGCCCAGCACATCGGTTTGCAGCGAATAAACCTCACCAAGGTCGTCGTTGGAGCGGAAGTTTCGGGTCAAAATGCCGGTGGCTTCGTCTAGGGCTACTGGCTCGGCCCGATAGTCAAAACTGTCGGTCGAAAGCAGCCGAAACTGGTTGCGCACCTGCCAGCGATCGCTAAACTCGTGCTCCAGACGGTATCCGGCTCCGTATTCCTGTACGCGGCTAACATCGTCAGGTTCCCCAAAAATGCGGCTCAGCGGGGTGTCTACGATGCCCCGCCCGGTGGCCAAAAACCCTCGGTCGAAGGGGCGTTCGTCGTTGCGATAGGTAAAGTCTAGATTCAACGTTGTGGCATCGCCCAGGCGAAAGGCCAACGACGGCGCAGCAAAATAGCGATTGACGGTTTGGTCAAAGTTGCGGAAGCCATCGGCGCGTTCGTAGGCCCCATTAAAGCGGTACAGAATGGTGCGTTCGCTATTCAGCGGCCCGGTCAAATCGACCGTGGGGCGAACAAACCCATAGCTGCCCGCCTGAAGTTCTAAGCCATAGAACGGCTCGTCGAGGGGCTGCTTGGTGACTAGGTTGATAATGCCGCCGGGCTCTGTATTGCCAAACAAGACCGAGGCTGGCCCCCGCAGCACCTCAATGCGTTCCACGTTGGCGGTTTCGGCAAACCCCGAGCCATCGCCCCTAAACCCATCAATAAAAATACCGCTAGTAAAAAAGCCGCGAATATTGAGCTGGTCGGTGGTACTGCCAAACCCGCCATCCTGCACCACGCCGCTGACGTTGCGCACGGCATCGCTCACGCGGGTAATGCCCTGATCCTCCAGCACTTGTTCGGGAATAATTTGAATTGTGCGCGGGGTATCGCGCAGGGGCGTATCGGTGCGGGTAGCCGAGGTGGCACTGCGGGGCGCATAACCCTCATCACCCTCCCCCGTCACCCCAATGCGGATGACCTCATCCTCCCCAGCGGCCAAGCTCACACCGGGCGCAATTCCCAGCACCAGCCCAGTGGCCTCAGTGTTCACATTCACCGCTGGCGGCCCATCACTGCCGGTGATCGCTACCCGCACCCGATTCCCAGGTTCATTGGTCACGCTCACCAGGGCAATGCCCTCGGTGGGGCCAAACTGCTCAAAACCCTCGCCCTCTGGCAGGGCCAGCACTGCATTGGGAATCTCGGCTATCAGCGCGTTACCCACCACCGAGGTCACCGGGTTTCCCAATGCCCCGTCGGCATCTAGAACCAGCCTCAGCCCCTCGCCTTCAGCTTCCACCCGCACCCCGGTAATCTGCGTCGCCCCCTGGGCCAGATTGAGATCCGCCGCCTGACTGCTGGGCTGAGCTACATCCGCTAAAGACAACGCCGTTTCAGCCCGAGCCGTCATCGGCACCAGCGCCAGCCATCCCGCCAACAACACCAACCCTTGCAATCGAACGCCCATCACACCACCTGCTAAATCGTTAAGAACCCTGCCCTAGCAGCCCATGGCTTTGAGGCAATCAGGAATACTTCTCAACAAGATACAGGTCGGTGGGGAGCGCTAAAGCAAGAAATGATCCCTAGCCGGAGTTTTTGCGATCGCACCCCGGAGTTTTTGGGAAGGGTATCCGGTAGCGGGTGCCAGGTCTCTGG
>NZ_JADEXE010000521.1 GCF_015207265.1 Nodosilinea sp. LEGE 07298
GCCCTCAGCAACTCAGCCCCCTAGTACCACCGCCGCCGCCCCAGATACAACCCCATCATCCTCAGCGATCGCCCTGCCCAATACCCTCATTCATGAGTGGCAGCCCCTCAGCAACGTACTGCTGGCCTTTGGCACCATGACCGTAACCCCTGACCAGGTGCAGTGGAGCAGTGGTCAGAGCAGCCCTTATACCCTGGTTGGCACTGAGGGGGGCTACCTGCTCAGGCTTGAGTCTAGCCCCAGCTTTTACGACACCCAAAACCAGTACATCAAGCTCATCCCCAAAGCCGACACCAGCGGCGCTGCGACCTCTATAGAAATTGCGTTTTACCCGAGCGAAACGCAGCTCCAAAGCGACGAATACATTATGTATGGCTCCTACGTAGCTGAATAAACGGCTCCGCAAAAAACAAGGGTAGACGCACCGTTCATGCATCTACCCTTTTGAGCGACTTTTACATCTGTCGTCTATGTACCAAGCGCATTGACCATCGCTATAAGTAGGCGAGCGCAATTAAGTATAAGTCGATGTAGGTTGGGGTTGAGGCACGAAACCCAACGCCCGCATGGGTTACGCTGTCGCTAACCCATCCTACATTTGAATTGGCCCAACCACTTAGTGTCGATGCTCTATTCTGGTTGGCGACCCCGATTCTCTAGAATTTCCTGTACCTGTTCACTAGGAGTGTACTGATAGCCAAACGTCGACTCATCTGAATCATCCAGGATTTGGGGTGTGAGCAGCACAATCAGTTCTCGGCGCTGGTTATCGGTTACCGTACTGCGGAACAATGCGCCCAAAATGGGAATATCGCCCAAGATAGGAATCTTGTTAACGCTAGAGCGCTCTGACTCCTGAATAATACCGGACAGCAGCAGGGTCTGACCATCGCGAACCCGCACCTGGCCGGAGCTAATTTGGCGTTCTGATAGTAAGAAAAATGTGCCAGCGTCGCTAGAAAAACTATCGGTAGGAGCCGAAATACTGGGGGCCACTGATAGTGAAACAAAGCCGTTGTCGTCAATGCGATCAACATCAATTTGTAGAATTAGGCCTGCCGGCTCAACTTCAATCTCTAGCGTAGTTAAGTTACCTGTCTCGGTCACTTCGATGGTTTGAGTCAGTTCGGTTACTACATCTTGAGTTAGCTGAACAGTAGCCGTCTGGCCCTCCTGCACAATCAAGGTGGGGTCAGTAATAATCTTGCCGTTGCCGTTTTGCACCGTTCCCAGCAGTTGAGCCAAGAAATTGCCAGAGGTGGCATTAGCACCAGGGCCACCTAATGTGCGTGGCAGGATAGGTGTACCCGTGGGGGTCGCCTGGTTATCAGTATTGGGCGTACCGCCATCCCCAATATTCAGAATGCCAAGCCCTCCGGAGCTGAGCACCCCAAACAGCCCGTTTTGGAATGAGAAACTAGTGCCAATGGCATTGATGGCGTTGAGGTCGATGTCAATGACTCTGACATTAACCGCCACCTGCCGTCGGCGTAGGTCAATACGGGTGAGTTGCTCGGTAGCGATGGCAATCAGGTCAGCTCGACCCACCAGAGTTACCGAATTGGTGCGCTCGTCGGCCACCACCTGCAATCCGCGCAGAATTCCCTGGCTATCTTCGTAGTCAACCCGGTTGACCTCAATTTGCTCCACGGTTGAGGTCTGAGTTTCGGTAATCGGAGGTACCCCTTCTTCAACCGTTACGGCATTAACGTTTGTGACCAATCGCTCCCGGCTGATGGCACTTTCCGCCCCCAGGGCAACCAGGAAGTTTGTCGCCACGGCGGCGTCAACCTGGTTGAGGCGCAGCGTTCTAGCCGAGACATTTTGGGCTGAAACCGGTAGGGTAGGGCCAACATAAATGCTGCGGCCCACCCGATTGGCCTGTAGCCCCGTCACTCGCAGCACGTGGTTAAACACGTCTTGCACCGACTCATTCTCAATATCTAGGCTAACCGGCGGGCCATCGGCACTAGCTCCTGCCGCCTGTCCCCCTTCGGTTCCACTAGCGGGGGTAAAGACCAGGTTGAGGCCAGCTGCCCGTGCTAATAGCGACAGCACTTCGCGGGCGGGGGCATCGCGCAGTAGTAGTTTTGGAATGCGCTCGTTGCTGCCCAAATTAATGCTGCTAAAGGCTGGTACCCCTTCAGCTATGGAGATGTCGCCGATGGGGGGCGCAACGGCACGAGGCAGGAAGGGAGGAGCCTGCTGTACCTGAGGGCGGGGCACTGGGGTGCCGTCGATGGTGACTTCGGGGTTGGGTACCAGTACGTCAGGGTTGATCGGGGCCGGAACCTCTGGCGCTGGTCCTGGGGCTACTTCTGGGGTTGGAGTGGCCTGGGCCACTGCTGGGGGGGTAGCTGGGGCCGGTACCGTCTCAAGTTC
>NZ_JADEXE010000086.1 GCF_015207265.1 Nodosilinea sp. LEGE 07298
GGCTGTTACTGGTGGGGGCCGAGTCCCTGGTGCGGGGGGCGGCCAAACTGGCTGGATTGTTAGGCATTTCGCCCCTGATCATCGGCCTTACCATTGTGGCTTACGGCACTAGCGCCCCCGAGCTAGCGGTCAGCGTGCAGTCTACCCTGGCGGGCCAGGGCGATATTGCTCTGGGCAACGTGATTGGCAGCAACATTTTTAACGTGCTGGTGATTTTAGGACTGTCGTCGCTGGTGGCTCCGCTGCCGGTGGCTCAGCAGCTAATTCGGCTAGATGTGCCGATTATGGTGGGTATTTCGGGGCTGCTGCTGCTGTTTTCCCTCGATCGCGTTCTGCAGCCCAGCGACGGCATTATTTTGCTGCTGGGCAGCGTGGTCTACACCCTATTTTTGGTCTACCAAAGCCGTAAAGAAACCAATGCTGAGGTGCAGTCCGAGTACGAGCGCGAGTATGGCTCGACCTCGGTGGGCCGCCTGGCCTGGATGATTAACCTCGCCTACATGGGTGTTGGGCTGGTAACTCTGGTGGGCGGATCGCGGCTGTTTGTCAGCGGGGCGGTGAGCATTGCCCAATCGCTGGGCGTGAGTCAGCTGGTGATTGGGCTGACCATTGTGGCGGCGGGCACATCACTGCCAGAACTAGCGACCTCGGCGGTAGCTACTCTCCGGGGCGAGCGCGACATTGCCGTGGGTAACGTGGTGGGCAGCAATATTTTTAACATTCTGACCGTGCTGGGGATAACGTCAATATCATCGGGGTCAGGGATTCCCATTCCCAATGCGGTGCTGAATTTTGACCTGCCGGTCATGCTAGCGGTAGCGCTGGCCTGCCTGCCCATTTTTCTGACCGGCAATGTAATTTCGCGCTGGGAGGGTGGTTTGTTCAGCGGCTACTACGTGGCTTACACCGCCTTCCTGATTTTGCGGGCCGCAGACCATGAAAGCCTGGGGCTGTTTAGCCGGGTCATGCTGTTGTTTGTGATCCCGCTGACGGTGATTACCCTGGCGCTCGTGGTGATGAAGTGGTGGCCCCATAAATCGCAGGCCACGGTGGATAAGACCGATACCCTTCCTAGCGATACCCACTCCCGGTAGGATTAAAAGCTATGTCGTTGCGCCTGCACCCATGGCTATTGCGGTTGATTTTGGCACCAGTAATACCGTCATTGCTCGCTGGAACCCGGCGACAGAAAGCCCGGAGACGCTGGCTCTGCCGGGGCTAAGTTCGCAGTTGCAGGGTGTGCCCCCTCTGGTGCCCAGCCTGGTTTATGTGGAAAAACCCCAGGCCGATGGCGTAGTCGTGGGGCAGGCGGTGCGCGATCGCGGTCTTGACATTACCGCCGACCCCCGGTTTTTTGCCAATATCAAGCGGGGTATTGGCGCACCTTTGCAGGGCTTTTTGCCAGAGATCGATGGGCAGGCGCTGAGCTTTGAGCAGCTAGGGGAGTGGTTTTTGCGATCGCTGCTCACCCAGGTGCGCCAAGTTGCCGGAGACGACGACAGCCTGGTGCTAACGGTGCCAGTAGACAGCTTCGAAGCCTATCGCCTCTGGCTGGGGGATGTGGCGATCGCCCTCGACTTTAGCCAGGTGCGGCTGATTGATGAACCGACTGCCGCCGCCCTGGGCTACGGGTTGAGCGGGGAGCAAACTCTGCTGGTGCTCGATTTTGGCGGCGGCACCCTCGATTGGTCGCTGGTGCGACTGGTGGCCCCGGCCCGGCAGCCTGTCGGGTTTTTGCTCAAGTGGCGCGGGCAGGGTAACGCGCAAACCAGCACCCAAAAGCCGGAAGTGGCGAGGGTGCTGGCCAAAGCCGGAGAAAACCTGGGCGGAGCCGACATTGACCAGTGGCTGATGGCGCACTTTCAAACTCAGGGCGTGCCCGATGGGCCGGTGGTGCAGCGACTGGCAGAGCGACTGAAGATTGCGCTGTCAACGCAAACCGAGGCAGCAGAAGCCTACTTTGATGACGAAACCTTTGACACCTACGACCTGGCCCTCACCCGCGACCAGTTCGAGGCCATTCTCAGCCAAAATCAGTTTTTTGAGCGGCTGGAAAAAGGGCTGGCCCAGGTGGTGCAGCAGGGCCAGCGCCAGGGGGTAGACCAGGATGCGATCGATGCGGTGCTGCTGGTGGGCGGCACGGCCCAAATACCGGCATTGCAGCGGTGGGTGATAGAGCGGTTTGGGGCCGAGAAGGTGAGGTGCGATCGCCCCTTTGAAGCCGTCGCCCAGGGCGCACTGCAAATTGCCCAGGGCCTAGCGGTCGAAGACTTTCTCTACCACAGCTACGGCATTCGCTACTGGGACCGGCGCAACAACCGCCACGGCTGGCACTCAATTTTGCCCCAGGGGCAGCCCTATCCAATGGTCCAGCCGGTGGAGCTAACCCTGGGCGCTTCGGTGGAAAAGCAGCCCAGCATTGAGCTAATCGTGGGCGAGCTGGGGGCCGCCAGTACCCAAACCGAGGTGTACTTCGAGAACGGTCGCCTGGTAACGCGCCAGCTGGGCGGCGATGCCCCCTCGGTGCAGCCGCTAAACGACCGGGAGGGCGCACGCACGATCGCTCAGCTCGACCCGCTGGGGTTTCCCGGCAGCGATCGCGTCCGGGTGCTGTTTCGAGTCGATGGCGATCGGCTGCTGCGAATTACGGTAGAAGATATTTTGACCGGCAATACCCTATTGGATAATCAGCCGGTCGTGCGGCTGAACTAACTCCACAAGGCTGGCCTCACACTGTATGGCCCTTAGGGCTCCTGGTAGCTAACGACCCGCACGATCGCAGCGGCTGGCTCCTGGCTGAAAATCAGGACACTTTCCGCGTCAGAGCGGGCGGGGACAAAATCGAAGGTAGTGGTGGCAGTTTCTTCGGTATTGGCGGTCTCTAGCGTGCCTTCGACGGTAACCTGAGTGGCGGTGGCGTCACCTTCATTTTGGATGGTAACGGGTAGGTAGTACTGGTTGTTTGAGGTTCGCACCTGGCCCCGTTTTACCGTAAACTCAGCGGGCTTGAGCGACGGTTGGAGCCAGAGCGATATCACGGTGCCCACTACGCCGGCCAACAAGGTTAGCGAAATGCCCAGGGAAATCCATTCGGCTCGATTGCGGATAGGCTGTTCGGTCATAGGGGTATCGGTTACATCGCCAAGCGGCCTGCGGCTCCGCCGATGGTGGAGGGTAGCCCGAGTACGATCATATAGCTTATCCACTGATTGACCGGGTCACCAATGCGAATGACCTGAAACAGCCACAGCATGAGTAGAGAGATGGCTAGCGAAATCAGATAGGAGGCCAACGTCTCGCTGATGGGGCCTTGAAAGAAGCCGGGCTGCGATCGCCGCCGCCGCTGACCACCAAAATTGGCGGCAAACACAATAATGTACGACAGCAGCAGCGAACTAGCCATAATCAAGAGCAGCCGCACGGGCGATAGCGAGCTGGCAATCATCGGAATTTCGTCGGTAGGGGCAATGGAAGCCCCGACGATGATGGCCCCCAGTAGCGCCGCCCCCGCATCGGACAAGGTGCTTCGCCAGGCGCGCTTGTGCCAGTGATGATCTACGATCGACCCTTCGGAGCCATCGCGTTTGGAGGTCGAGTCAGCGTCGTCGCCGTTGGTTTTGAGCAGAATGTTGTTGGCAATGCCCACCCCAATCGCAAAGGGCAAACACAAGGTAATCACTTTACCCAAAATGGCGTCCACCCCGATCTCAAAGCGGAGGATGCCTATCAACGTTAGGCTCAGGGCAGCGGCGAATAGCGCGATCGCCAGTCCTTCGGCACTTTCAGCCAAAATTTGAGCGTAGCTACGGGGCTGCTGGGCGCGAAACCCACCTTTAATGTTAAGCAGCACCAGAGACAGGTAGGCAATACATAAAATCAGCATCATGCGCGGTGGGGAGGTAAAGTTGCCCTTCCACCAGACCTCCATGGTGTAGAGAAAGGGCGCACCAAACAGAAATGCCCCGGCAATGCCGCGCATGAGGTCATCCAGTTCGGTCCGCCACTCATGGGCTTTAGGTCGTGCCATTGATCGCCTCAGTCGTACCTAATTTTAGCGAATTCGGGCTTTCTTCAGACGACAAAGTGGCTACTATAGCCGCAGGAAGCACGACTGAAACCCTGTTCTGAGAGCAGCCGTGACGCCAATCTATGCCTAAGGATATGCTTCTTTGGGTACTGGATGTGGCACTAGCAAAGATGAGTCAAGTAATTAAGGTGGTATGCTACCTGAGTCGCTGCCCTGATTGTCTCCACCGCTGCCTAAAAGCTATTGTCGCTGCAGCCCTTTAAGTAGGCAGAAATTAAGTAGGCAAAAACCCGGAACAGTTTTTTAAATCCTGAGGCTTAAAAATCTATGAGGTCTGCCTTTGGGAGCAGAGCTTACCACTTTTGAATGGTTTTTAACGCCATAGTCTCAATCTCCCTCTGAAGATAAACCCACATTTTTTTTAGATAGTCAATGCTGTAGTCAGCCTTGATCAAAGCTGCAATCGATTGTTTTACCGGGTCTACTAGTAGGCCCATCTTTAGCAGACTCAATTTTTATTTCACTACACGTTATCGACTAGCTGAGCTAGTTTGAGAGGATTTTATGCGAATAGCACAGGTTACTCCTTTATGGGAGCAAGTGCCGCCATCAGCCTACGGCGGCACGGAGATGATTGTCAGTTTATTGACGGAAGAACTGGTGCGGCTTGGGCACCAGGTGACACTGTTTGCAACGGGTGATTCAGAAACATCGGCCCGGCTGGTGCCTGGCTGCGATCGCGCCCTGCGCCCCCTTGGGGTATTGCCACCCGACTATAAGCGCTACGAGCAGCAGCAGCTGGTCAAGATCTTTGCTATGGCCCATGAATTTGATGTTATTCACTGCCACGTGGGGGCAGCGGCACTGCCCTACGCCCAGCGCAGCCAGACCCCAGTGGTGCACACGCTGCATTTACCCTTTACCCCCCGCTGTGAGCAGCTCTTTAGTCAGCACCGGCAGCAAAATTTAATCAGTATTTCTAATGCCCATCAACGGCCCGAACTAGAGCTGAACTATGTGGCGACGGTCTACAACGCGATCGCCGTAGAGCAGTTCACTTTTTACCCCCAGCCAGAACAGCCGCCCTACCTGGTCTTTTTGGGGCGCATGTCAGAGGCCAAAGGCCCCCACCGGGCGATCGAAATCGCCAAGCGCAGCGGCCTGCCGCTCAAAATGGCGGGCAAAGTCAGCTTTGAAGAAAAAGACTTTTTTGAGGCCCAGGTCGCTCCGCAAATCGATGGGGAGCAAATTCAGTTTTTTGGCGAAGTTAGCCAGTCCCGCAAAAAAGAGCTGCTCGGCAAGGCCACCGCTACGCTATTTCCTATTTCCTGGCCAGAACCCTTTGGCCTGGTGATGGCTGAGTCGATGGCCAGCGGCACCCCAGTGATTGCTATGGCCCTAGGCTCGGCCCCAGAAATTGTGATCGACGGTAAGACCGGCTTTTTGTGCCACAGCGTTGATGACGGCGTAGAGGCGGTGACGCGCATTGACCGCATTAGTCGTCAAGCCTGCCGCGACCATGTCGCCCTTAACTTTGGCGTAGAGCGCATGGTGAATGGTTACGAGGCCGTATACCGGCAGGTGCTGGGCGATCGCGCTGAGCGCACCTATCGGCTGCAAACTCCCAGGGCCAATCTACGACCTAGGCGACCAGAACCCGTCAAAGCTACCCTATAGACCACCTGCGGTTTTAACCTCAGTGGAGTGGAGTGGTGGGTCTAACCGGGATGGGGGATGAGTAGGATATGCGGTTAATTCCCCCACCCTTGACCTCAACGCAACCAGGTTTGTAAGCAGCATAACTATGAGTGACTTGTCTAATCAAAATCAGCTGGGGTTTGACTCAGCCGCAGAATCTCTCCACATTGTGGAACTCGGCGGGCGCACCTTTGCCCCCGCCCAGCAGGTGCCGGTGCCAGAATGGCCCTACACCGCCATCAAGCGGCAGCAGCCCACGCTGACCCTGAAGGGCAACGATTTATTTTTGATTACCGATACCCTGGGCAACGTGGTTGGCTGTGAGGAGACTCAAGTCACCTCCAGCATGGGATTGTTTTGCCGAGACACTCGGTTTCTCAGTCGGTTAGAACTACAGTTTGAAGGGCAGCCGCCGCTTTTACTCAGCAGTACCGCCCAGCAGGGGTTCGCCCTCTCGGCCCTGTGTGCCAATCCCTATATTCCTGGCAACGAGAACCATAACGAAATTCGCGCCGAGACCATTGGCATTCAGCGGGATCTGGTGCTGCAAGGGGGGCTGTTTGAGGAACTCACCTTGACCAACTACAGCACTGAACCTGTCGAGTTTGAGTTGAGCATTAGCTTTGACGCTGATTTTGCCGATCTATTTGAAATTCGAGGTCAGGTGCGAGAGCAGACCGGGACACTGCTGCGCCCGGTGAAGCTGGCGGCGGAGTCAGGCTCCGTCTTCAACAACGGCCACTTCAGCGGCGATGGCAAAGAACTCACCCTGGCCTATCAAGGGGTTGACCGGCTGCTGATGGAGTCGAGACTTCAGTTTTATCTGCGATCGCCCGATCGGTTTGAGGGCTACACAGCGATCTGGCGGGTGGCGCTGCGGCCCCACGCTACTGAGGTGTTGGGCTACCGCCTACAGCCCTTCTTAGACAATCAGCCGTGGTCATCGGTCAACATTCCGGCGACGCTGGGCCAGGCCGTGGCGGCAGAAACCATGGCAGAGCAGCGCTGGCGCGAGGGAGTAACCTCTATTCGCACCGACAATAGCGCCCTCAACCAAATCATTGAGCGAGCCGAGCAGGATATCTACCTGCTGGGACAGACCTTTGGGGAGAGCAAAGTGCTCTCGGCGGGCGTACCGTGGTTTTCGACGCTGTTTGGCCGCGATTCGATCATTGCGGCGATGCAAACCCTGATCTTTGACCCCGCCCTGGCCCGCCAAACCTTAACCGTGCTGGCTCAGTACCAGGGCCAACAGCACAATGACTGGCGCGAAGAAGAGCCGGGCAAAATTCTCCACGAGCTGCGGTTGGGCGAAATGTCGCGCAGTGGCGAGGTGCCTCACACCCCCTACTACGGCACAGTCGATGCTACCCCTCTGTGGCTGGTGCTCTACGCTGACTACTATGCCTGGAAGGGCGATCGCGCCCTGCTCGAAGACCTATGGCTCAACGCCCTGGCCGCCATGGACTGGATCGATCGCAGCAGCGAAAAAACCGGCTACGTTACCTACCACTGCCAGTCGCCAGGGGGCTTGGTCAACCAGGGCTGGAAAGATTCGGTCGACTGCATTGTCGATGCGGCGGGCAAGCTGGCCGAAGGGGCGATCGCGCTCTCAGAAGTGCAGGGCTATGTCTATGCTGCCAAAACGCGCCTGGCCCCGCTGGCCGACCTCATGCAGCGTCCCGACCTGCGCGATCGCTGGCAGGCCGAGGCCCACGATCTAAAAGAGCGCTTTGAGCGCGACTTTTGGCTACCAGAGCAGGGCTACGTGGCCCTCGCCCTCGACGGTCAGGGCCAGCCGGTCGACAGCATTACCTCCAACCCAGGGCACTGCTTGGGAATGGGCATTCTTTCGCCCGAAAAAGCTCACAGCGTGGCCGAACGGCTACAGGCCCCCGATATGTTTTGCGGCTGGGGCATTCGCACTCTCAGCAGCAGTTCCCCAGCCTACAACCCGATGGGCTACCACATCGGCTCGGTGTGGCCCCACGACACCGGCATGATTGCCGCCGGGCTCAGGTCGCTGGGCTATATCGATCAGGCTCTCGAAATTGCCCAGGGCATTTTTGATATGACCGTTGTACAGCCCTATCAGCGTCCGCCCGAGCTATTTTGCGGCTTTGAGCGCACCCCCAACAGTCGGCCCGTGCGCTATCCGGTGGCCTGTTCTCCCCAGGCCTGGGCCACTGGCACCATGTTTCAAATGCTGCAAACTATGGTGAACCTGGTGCCCGATGCGGCCAATAACTGCCTGCGCATTGTGCAACCTACCCTGCCTGCCTCGGTAAGCTATATGGCGATCAACAACTTTAAGGTGGGGCAAACCCTGCTCGATCTAGAGTTTGAGCGATCGCAGGAGGCCACCGCCTGTCGAGTGGTGCGTAAGCGAGGCAACCTGAGGGTGGTGATTGAGGTTTAAGGTTTAAGGTGTACGGTTCACGGTCGGCCTTAAACCCTACACCTTGAACCCTGAACCCCTACAAGAAACCCCACTAAATCTGTCATTCTTAGCGTGGCAGACGACTAGGGATGCTTGAGACCAATCAGCAGGGCCGCTACCTGCGATCGCTCCGGCATTGACCCCTGTGCCCCCGACACCATCACCGAGGCAGCAGCGACGGCGCTGGCAAACTGCACCGCCTCCTCCAGGTCCATTCCCTCAGCCAGGGCCACGGCCAGGCCGCCATTAAAGGCATCTCCCGCCGCTACGGTGTCGATCGCATTGACCGGTAGGGCTGACTGATGAAAACTGTGGTCTTCTGTAGCAACCACGGCCCCCTGGCTGCCCAGCTTTACGACTGCGATGGCCACTCCCCGCTGCACAAGGCGGCAAGCGGCGGCTGTCGCTGTGGGAATGTCGGTAATGCTCATCCCCGTCAGTTGACTCGCCTCAATCTGGTTAGGGGTGAGAATATCTATCGCTTTAAAGAACTCAGCGGGTAGATCGCCACGGACCGGGGCCGGGTCGACGATGACAGTCACTCCCTGAGCCTGGGCCGCGTTGGCGGCAGCTATCACGGCGGGCAGCGGCACCTCAAACTGTAGTAAGAGGCTGTCGCCCGGTCGCAGTCGGGCCACCAGCCGATCGACATCTTGATCGTCCACGCGGCCGTTGGCCCCTGACACCACCACAATGGTGTTGTGGCCAGAGTCATCGACGGCGATCGCCGCCACCCCCGTTGGTGCCCCAGCATCGACCATCACCCCGCTGGCATCTACTCCAGCGTTCTGCAAACCGTTCAGCAGCTGCTGGCCAAAGGCATCTTTTCCAACCCGCCCGACCATAGCTACCGCAGCCCCCAGGCGAGCCGCCGCCACCGCCTGATTAGCCCCCTTGCCGCCGGGCAGGGTCTTAAAGTCGGTACCCAAAATCGTTTCTCCCGGCTGGGGCAGGCGCGGCGTGCGGCAGACCAAATCCATGTTGAGGCTGCCAAACACGTGAAGGGTCTTGGGTTGAGGGTTAACGATCATGGGTAACGGCATTTGAACATTTGAACGTTCAAACGGGTCTGAATAGAGAAGTGCCTGGGCCAAACTATCTTAAAACAGGTCGCCGTCATCATTGTCGAGGCTGTTGTAGGGCGACGGAGGTCGATCGCTGCTCCAGGCCCACCAGGGGGTAGCGCACTCGCCACAGTGGTAAAACTCCTGCCATTTGCGGCGGTGGTCGGCTCCGTAGACCGGCGATCGGCGGTTGATCCAGACCGCTTTGGCCTGGCGGCTCTCGGCTCCGCACTGAGGGCAGCAAAACTGGGTGGCGTGGGTGGCCGACTGAGCCCAATCGGGCGGAAAAGGGGAAAAAGCTTCCATGGTGTGAGGCGGGGGGGCAGTTCCATTATGGGGCAGTCTGGAAGGAAGGTTTTAGGTTTTGGGTTTTAGGGCTACGGTTCGCGGTTCCGCTTTATACATTGCATCTATCCCCTTCCCTTGGATTAAGTTCTGGAACGGCATGATTCGCTGGCGGCGTTCTTCGGCATAATCGGTGGCAGACTCGTAACTTTGGGCCAAAAGGAGAATGGGCACGCGATGGCACTGCGTTTAATTTCGCTGCTGGGGATTTTTGGTCTTTGCTTTATTGCCTGGTTGGGTTCAGAAGATCGGCGGCAGGTGCCGTGGCGACTGATTCAGTGGGGCATTGGTATTCAGCTGTTGGTGGGGGTGCTGATTTTTTTGCTGCCCTTCACCCGTGAGGTGGTGGTGTGGCTAAGCTCAATTCTCAATGCCCTGATCGATGCGTCTGACGCCGGGGCGCGGTTTTTGTTTGGCCCTATTTTTGTGCCCGACTTTAATCAGTCGGTTGGCCCTGCCGGGGCCGGTCGCTGGATTGCTCGCGCCCTGACGCCGCCGTTTACCGCTATACCCGGCGATCGCCTGGGAGCCGACAATCTCAATCTGGGCTATATTTTTGCCTTTAGGTCGCTGCCTCAGGTGGTGTTTTTTGCCGCTATTTTTGCGCTGCTGTACAACCTGGGGGTGGTGCAGCCCATTGTGCGGGTGTTCGCCCGCTTCTTTCGCTGGGCTATGAATATCAGCGGGGCCGAGGCGCTGGCGGGGGCGGCAAATATTTTTGTCGGCATTGAGTCTGCGATCGCCATCAAGCCCTTTCTAGAGCGCATGACCCGCAGCGAGCTGTGCGCCATTTTGGCCTCTATGTTTGGCTCTATTGCCTCCACGGTGTTGGGGCTCTATGCTGGCTACCTGCGGCCGGTCTTTCCCTCCATTGCAGGGCACCTGATGTCGGCCTCGGTGCTGACGATTCCAGCGGCCTTTGTGCTGGCCAAGATTTTGGTGCCTGAGCAAGACATGCCCGAGACTCTGGGCAAAGTGCCTGCCATTGAAATGGCCGATGATGAGCGCAAAAGCCCTATGGATAGCCTCATCCTCGGTGCCCTCGACGGGGTCAAAATGGCCGTAGGCATCGTGGCCGCGCTGATCGCTATTCTGGGCCTGATTGCCCTCCTTGACCTGGTGTTTGCCAATCTGGCCTCGCTGGCCACCAGCGAGGTGGCGCTGTGGCGAGTGATTGGCCAGGTGTTTAGCGTCATCACGCTGCAAAACATCATGGGAGCGTTGTTTTTGCCCCTCACCTTTCTCACGGGGGTTTCGCTCGACTGGCCCGAACTGTGGCTGTCGTCACAGCTAATTGGTCGCCGCCTGCTCGAAACAGCGATTCCACCCTATATTGGTCTGGCCAATGCGTCAGCAGCGGGAACTCTGAGCGATCGCGCCCTGGTGATTGTCAGCTACGTGCTTTGTGGCTTTGCCCACCTGCCCTCGGTTGGTATCTTCGTCGGCGGCCTCACCGGCATTGTGCCCTCCCGCCGCAAAGACATCAGCGAAGTCGCCTGGAAAGCCCTTTGGGCCGGTACCCTCGCCACTCTGATGACCGGCTGTGTGGCCGGTATCTTTTTCTATGAAGGGGCCGCCGTACTAGGCCAATAGACAATCTCGTTGGGCGTTAGCGCCGCCGTACCGGCGGCTATATGGCTATTTGCCCAGTGGGGGACTTTTTGGTTGAGAAATGACTATAACCCAGTTGGGCAGCGCTGTAGGCCAACCGAAAAACCAATCGCTAGAGTTTTTTTGTAATTGCAAGAAAATCTCTAATTTAGGCTCAATTTGGCTATTTATTAAGGATTTGCAAAGATCGAATAGGCGTTGCGTAAAGGGGCTATAAATCCGCAACACAAGGAGTTTTAGCTCGTCTCTGGAGATTAGCAATCATCAGTACCCTGATTTCGGTCGATAACGCGGAAAAACTGCGGAAGTCGCTGACTTAGCGGAGCTGTAGGAGTGGTTATATACCATCACCATTGCACACAAACGACTCTACGGGGAATGAACGAGATGACTCAAACTAACTGGGCCAAACTGCTGCGTTTAGCGCCTCTCTCAGCTGTTTTAGCGACCCTAGCTCTTGGTAGCGGGGCCGCGATCGCCCTAGCAGGTGAGCTATCTGGCGGTCCTATTCAAAATTTTGACTGGCTCAAAGACGAAGCGTTATTAGACCAGGCCCTAGAGGCTGCCCACACCAAAGACGACGACGACGACGATGACGATGACGATGATGACGACGACGTAGAATCGGGCGAAGTTATCTATCAGCGCCGCACCACCACCACCACTACCATCAACCAGGTCAGCTTTAGCGACATTTCAACGAACTACTGGGCTAGCGACTTTGTCTATCGCTTATCTGCCATCAATGTCGTCAGCGGTTTTCCGAGCGGTAGTTTTTTGCCGTCGAATAGCCTGACCAAAGCCCAGTATGCCGCAATGGTTGCTCAGGCATTTGATCAACCTGCCACTCGCCAGATTGTCGCCCTGCGCAATGTCTCCAGCAATTACTGGGCCTACAGAGCCATTCAGAAAGCCTACACCATGGGCTTTTTGGATATTTCTAACGGAGCTTTTGACACCGACGCTTCCATGACCCGCTTAGATATGCTGGTGATGTTGGCCAGGGGGCTCAACATTACTGAAGTGACCTCAGGCCAGTCGGTCGATAGCCTGCTGAGCATTTTTAGCGACGCCAGCCAAATTCCTAGTCAGTATCGCGTCGTGATTGCGGCGCTGGTAGAGCGAGGCATTTTGGTAAACTACCCTACCCTTACCGAGCTAAATCTGTTTGAAGTCGTTTCGCGCTCGGAAGCCTGTGGCTTTGTCTATCAGGCGCTCGCCTACCTGGGCAAGGTCGAAACCATCGAGTCGGCCTACATTGTCAATAGCACCAATGTTTCTAGCCTTACTGAAACCATTACCACGACCGAAACCACCTCTGACACCAGCGTGACTGAAGTGGGTAACGGCGACGATGACGATGACGATGGTGACGACGACGATGGTGATGACGACGACGATGATGGTGATGATGATGACGATGATGGTGATGATGATGACGACGACGATGACGGCAAGCAGGCCTGTAACCAGGGCATTGGCAACGGTGCCGAGGGCTGCGACCCCGGCAACTCGCGTCCCCACGGCGGCAGCAATGATGAGGGTGGCCGCACCCCCGGCAACCGCTAAGCCGCTATCTCAGTCCTTTTAAGCGTTGATCAAGGCGTCCTTCGGGGCGTCTTTTTTTGCGCTTGCCCGTGCTGATGCGATCGCATGATCCACTCCAGGCTGTGGTCTAGCCCCCCGCCAGTGGCCCGCTCCTTGTCGCTGTGGTACACCAGAAGGGCTGAGCAGGAAACCACAGTGCCGCCCATGCGAAACCCATCTCCCTGGGGGTTGACCAGCTACCACATCAAGCTTTTAGCGGCAGTAACCATGCTAGTCGACCACATCGGCGTGGTGTTTTTCCCCGGTGCGATTGGGCTTCGCATCATTGGGCGAATCAGCTTTCCGCTGTTTATCTGGCTGCTGGTGCAGGGCGAGGCGCACACCCGAGATATAGGGCGCTATGGCCTCAGGCTAGCGGCCTTAGGCGTGGTATCTCAACCGATCTACCAGCTAATTTTTAATACTACTCGGCTGAACATTTTATTTGAGCTGCTGGTAGGTTTGGTTTGTTTGCGCTTAGACCGCCAGTTTCCCAAGTTTCGAATTCCCATTTGGTTAGGTGGCGCAGGGCTGAGTGAACTGCTCAGCATGGGCTATGGCAGCTATGGCATCGCGCTGATCTTTCTCACCCGCTACTTTCGCCCTCGGCTGTCGTGGGCAATCGCCTGGGTGGGGTTTCACCTCATTTGGGCGTCAATAGGTGGGCCATTTCAGCTACCCGCGATCGTGGTGCCGCTGCTGTTTTGGCTAGCCAATGGCGAACGGGGGCCAAAAGCACGGTGGTTCTATGCCTTCTACCCAGGCCATCTAGCCCTTCTGTGGCTGATTCAGCTGTGGCTAACTTGATAGCTGAGGCTTGCTAACGCACTGTCTCATAACTAAACCACCCATTAGGGGCAACCATTGCGCCCACGATGGGTGGTCAAGGTAGTATTACGTCTCAGGCCAAGCTCTAAAGGAAGTGATCGATAGCTACGGCTGAAACAGCGGCGAAGGCCGTAATAGCTAAGCCCACCAGCGGGTTTTGTCCCTGGGCTACCGCAAAGGAGGTGATAATGCCAGCGCCTAGGGCCGCGATCGCCACAGAGCCAATCCAGTCTTTTTGTAGGTTATGCATGGGTGTATTTAAAAGCAGGATATAACGCAGGAGAATGAGGCCGCAGCTGTCAGAGAAACCACGTACCCAACCCAAAGATTAGGTTGCTTTTCAGACCTCACGCTATCACCCTGTCTTTCGTCAAAGCAGACCACACCGGGTAACTGATACCAAGCTTAAGGCTTAGTTAAATTAGTTAACATTTTCCCCAGGAAAGTAGCAGATGCGATCGCGAGAACAGCCTCAGCTTAGGGAATAGGATTACTCCGCTCGGCGAGTATTGCCCGCCTTGACCCAGCCTTCCTGACCGTTAGAGACCACCTGCACCTTGACCCAATCTTGATCGGCGGGTTCTTCGAGCACCACCACCGCTTCGTTGACGTCTACGCCCCCCACCTGGGGAAACTCGACCCCTGGGCCTTCACGCATGACCAACCCAATGGGCTGCACCACCACGGCCTCATAGGTACCGGGTTCAAGGGCGGGCTCAGGCGGCGGTTCTACCGCTGGGGTCGGCTCGGGAGCGGCCTCGGGAGCACCTTCGGGTGTGGCTTCAGGAGCGGCTTCAGACTCGGTCGGCATCTCATCGCCGTAGAGGGGTTTAGGCGGCAGCACCGAGAGACGTCCCATAAAGTAGCGGGCAGTGGCTACCCCAGCCATCGACAGCAAAATCAGGGCGATCGCAACGCCCAAAGTTAACTTAGATAGGCCAATGAAAAATCCTTTCATGGACGGAACCGGCCAAAAAATCGTTTACAGCTTGCTAATGGTACAGCACCCCCGCCCAATCGACATCGACCCTGTCAATCGGTATCGGGCAGAGTAGGGCGCAGCCTGGGGTCCAGGCCACTGCGAGAGGCCATTCGGGCTTTACCCGCTGCTGCCCAGGCCTGCAGGGCTTCGATTTGCTCTTGGGCGGTGCGGGCCAGGGGCACCATTTCGCTGGCGGCGGTCAGAACGTCGTCGGTGGTAAAGTCGCGGTTTTGGCTAAAGCCCAGGTGCATCGCTTCAACAATCGCCTGCTCGATTTCAGCCCCCGAAAAATCGGGGGTTTCGTAGGCCAATCGGGAAATGTCAAAGGTTTTGAGAGTGTGGGGCCGCAGACGGGAGAGATGTACCTCAAAAATAGCCTGGCGATCACTCTGGGTCGGCAGGCCGACAAAGAAAATTTCGTCAAAGCGTCCCCGCCGCAGCATCTCAGGCGGCAGTGCCTGAATATTGTTGGCGGTAGCGACCACAAACACTGGAGAGGTTTTCTCGGCCATCCAGGTAATGAAAGTACCAAAGACTCGGCTGGCGGTGCCTGAGTCGCCCCGACCATCCATGCCTGCAAAGGCTTTGTCGATTTCGTCAATCCACAGCACGCAGGGGGCCAAAGCTTCGGCCAGCTGAATCATCTGGCGGGTGCGGGCTTCAGACTCGCCTACCAAGCCGCCAAACAGTCTGCCCACGTCGAGCCGCAGCAGGGGCAGGTGCCAGTGGTGGGCGATCGCCTTAGCGGTCAGCGACTTGCCCGTGCCCTGAATGCCCAGCAGCAGCAGCCCGCGCGGGTGGGGCAGGCCGTACTGGCGCGCCTTTTCTGAAAACGCCGCCCCCCGCTTCAGCAGCCAGTCTTTGAGGTTATCCAAACCGCCGATGTCAGAGATTTGCTCCTTGGCGGGGTAGTAATCCAAAATTTGGGTCTGGCGAATGCTCTGGCGCTTTTCGTCAAGGATGAGGTCGAGGTCGTTGGGGTCAAAGGCCCCATGGTAGGCGATCGCCCGAGCCAGCACCCGCCGAATCCGCTCCAGCGATAGCCCCTGACAGGTGCGCACCACCTCTTCCAGCATGCCCGGCGGCAGGTTGGTACTAGTGGCGCTTAAAAGCTGCTGCACCTCTTGGCGAATGGCGGCAGCATCGGGCAGGGTAAACTCCAGCACCGTTACCGTTTCGCTCAGCTCATCGGGAATGCTGAGCTGAGCCGAGAGAATAATCAGGGTTTTGGGCTGAGCCTTGAGGCGGCGGGCCAGGTTGCGCAGCTTGCGAGAAATCGCAACGTCGTCTAAAAAGCGATGAAAGTCACGCAGCACAAACACCGCCGGGGCGGTAGCGGGCAGCTTTTCGACCAGTTCCAGCGCCTGCAATGGGTTGCGCTTGCCAAAGCCAGCATCGTTGAGGTTGCCCTGGTAGCCATCCACAAAGTCCCAGGTGTAGAGCGCCCGGTTGCCCTGTGCGGCTGCACAAGCGGCAATATCGGTCTCGGCCCGCTCTTCTTCGGCGGTGGCAATATAAACAATTGGGTAGCGGGCTCGAATTAGCAGCCCTAGCTCTTCGGTAAACCCCATGACCCTAGCTCTCCGGCTGCTGGAACTGCTGCTGAAGCTGGGCCAGGGCCGACCAGCGGTGATCTACAGGTTTAGCCTGAGCAGGCTTACCCACGTCAATGCCGGGGCAGTCTTCGTCACAGATCTGCGGCTGGGGTAGAGCTAAGCAAATTTGCTCGTAGAGCCAGGTTTCGGGGTAAAAGTGACCATTGGGGGGCAGGGTTTCGACTAGGTCGTCGACAGCTACCTCCCGCTCTAGGGGTAGGGTAGCGGGGTCTGGCTCATGTTCGAGCCAGATCAGCTCTTGGGGAGCAATGGCCACCCGGTGGTTATAGGTCTTCAGGCAGCGATCGCAGCTCAGCGTCACAATTGTGTTAGCTCTGGCTTTGACCTCTAAATAGGTACCTTGATGAATGACGGTCAGTTCTCCCCGCACGGGGGTCAAAGTCTCCAGATCGGCCAGATGCGTGTCTAGATCAACGGTGAGGGTCTTCTCAAGCCGCTGTAGCAGATGGGGTATATACACGTTGTCCATTGCTCATCCCTCCCATGGCTCGCGCTATCTCCAAGCCGTCTTGATACATTTGGTGCGGTGATTTTGGCTTGGTGGTTTTAGCCAGAGCCTAATTGTCAGCGTTGGGGGCCTGACCCGCCATACAAACGACCAGACGGCGATCGGGCTCCCGACCTCGACTGAAAGTGGCTAACCCCTCGTGGGCAGCCAAAAAATGGTGCATCTGACGCCGCTCGGCGGAGGACAGCCCCTGCATCTCGTACTCTTCACCACTGGCCAATACCCGCTCAGCCGCTTCGGCTGCCATAGTCTTGAGTTCTGCTAAGCGCTTGGCCCGATAACCCGCCAGCTCAATCGTGAAGGCCTGCTGCTCATCCTGACCCTTGCCCAAATTTAAGGTGGTATTCGCCAGGTACTGAATCGAGTCAAGTACTGCGCCGCCATCCCCAATCAGGGCCTGCACCTGCTCTGGTGACAACGGCTCTTCGGCGATCGTGAGCCAGCAGCTTTCGCCAGACTCATCTTCGACCGGGTGGGCGCTGACGGTAGAGGCCAACCCCTGCATGGTTAGCAGGTTAGTTAGCCAGTTCACGCCAGCGGTAGCAGCTTCAGTGACCATGGGTTATGCCTTTTTCTTTTTGCTGCGCCCAGGCTCAAAGGGCAGGGTCTTTCTATCGTCTTCGGCCTTGGTTTTGGTTTCGGCATCGACGATTTTTTGCAGGTTCTCAGGCAGCGGCTCCCGAGACAGGATGAAGGTTTGCAGGGTCTGAAAGATGTTGGCGATCAACATGTACATCAACACCCCGGCGGGCAGCGGAAAGAATAGGAACATGCCGGAGAAGATGATCGGCGTGAACTTATTTACCGCCGCCTGCTGAGAGTTGTCGGTGGTGGTAGCCCCCTGCCCTGAGAGCACCTGGTTGAGGTACAAGCTGGCCCCAAACCCCAGGATCATGATCAAAATATCCCAGTGAATAGCGCCATCATCGCCGGTTACACCGATACGGCCCAGGGCTTTGATAAACAGAAAGCCCTTGTTGGCAGCCAGACCAGGAGCCTGCGCCCGCACAGTGGCCTCACCAGGGGCCAGGGCGGTGATATGGCCCGCTTCATCCACCGAAATGACGTCATCGCCCTTGGTGACTTCCCAGCGGGGCTTAAAGCTGTCGATATCGTCGTTGTACTGAGTGACCAAAGACTCGATCGATTCGCCCTCGGCGGTTTGCAGGCGCACATCGGTCTTCTCGCCAACCACAAGCTTGTTGCCACCGGGCACGACCGCCGAGATGGGGAAGTGCGAACCGTCGGAGACATAGATTGCCTTAGGCGGGGTGGTAAACACCTGGGGCTGAATTTGCTCGATTTTCTCCTGGGGAAAGACCTGAACGTTGACGTCGTAGTTGATGTCAGCGAACGGCGACCCCCGCAGGGTGGCAAACAGGGCAAAGAGAATAGGCATTTGCAGCAGCACTGGAAAGCAGCCTGCCAAAGGGTTGCCAAACTCCTTATAAACCCCGCTCATCTCTTCTTGGAGTTTCGTGGGATTGTCTTTATAGCGCTCTTGGATTTCTTTGACGCGCTTTTGCATGAGGGGCTGGGCCACCTTCATGCGTCGCATATTGCGAATAGACCCAGCATTGAGCGGATACAGCGCAAACCGAATTACCAGGGTGAGGGCCACAATGGCCAACCCATAGCTGGGCACGATCCCGTAGAAAAAATCTAGGATCGGCAACATGATGTTGTTGGTCAGAAATCCAATTCCAAAATCCATGGGCACCTGAACCCTGCAACAGGGGATACTACATTAACTGCTCAGTTACCTAATCTACCCCATAGTCGGGGAGGCAAGCCGCCCGGTTGGTGGCGGATTGCCGTAGGTTCACACTTCGCCAACGGCACCGCTGGCGGCTTTGGCCTTGGGAGAAATGCGCTCGTTGATGTATTCGTAAACTTCCCGAAAGCGAGGCATAGAGCGCAGTTCTAGGCGACTGCCGTCTTTGAGGGTCACCACCATGTCTCCCCAGAGACCAACACCCCGAGGCACTGTGACAATCTTACTAATTTCGTTGTAAATCAGGTCGGTGCGATCGCGCCCCATCCAGCCGCCGGTCACCGAAATGCGTCGACTGGTGATGCGGTAGCGCAGCCATAGGGCACGGGTAATCGCCCCAACCGTGAGGGGAAGGCAAATAATAGTGAAGCCCAGCAGCACGTTGACGATTAAATCGCCAATGTGGGGACCGCCCTCATAGAACACATCCTCACGAATGCCCATGGATTACCTCTAGCTTGGTGAACAACTGCTCTAATTCTCGCAAAAATTCGTCATATTCGCACTGGGTGGCCTCAGGCTTGAGGTTAATCACGATCCAAAGGGAGGGGTCGAGACGGGGCAGCAGGGTTCTAAGGGCGGCGCGAACCTGGCGCTTGAGGCGGTTGCGCACCACCGCCCGCTTGTGCACTTTTTGGCTGATGACAATACCAATGCAGGGGCCATCGAGGCCAGGACTCTTCTCGCTATGGGCAGCGGGCAGCGACCAGACCCGCATAATCAGATGGGCCGAAACGGCTTTTTTGCCCTGCCGATAGACCTGAGAAAACTGCCGCGATCGCCGCAGTCGGTTGTGTTTGGGTAGCACGGCCTAACCCCTAGCATCTCAATAGTATTTCTATAAACAGCAATAGCCCTGGAGCTTTTGGTAGCCCCAGGGCCAAAATGCTTGCCGCCCACGGTTTGAACTATCCCCCAGTGGGGCTAGACGGCGAGCTTAGCGCGTCCCTTGCGGCGACGAGCCTTGATCACGTTTTGGCCGGTGTGGGAGCGCATACGAGCGCGAAACCCGGAAGTTCGCTTCTGCTTGCGGTTGGTGCCCTCTAAGGTGCGCTTACTCATGGCGTTGCCTGTTGCTGATAAAAAGTCACAGTCTACTACGGTAGCACAAACTACGACTAACGGCGCTGATTGGTGTCAGAGGCAATTTCCATGGGCCACGTGCCAGCGTACTGGTTAATCACATCGCCCTGGTACATCACGCGCAGGTTGAAGTAGTGGTAGCCGTAGCGGCGGGGGTTGCGAACGTCGGAGAGCACCAATACCAGGTTGGTGTTGGCAGGAATGGGCTCTTCTGGAATGATTTCAATCCGGTTTTCATCTTCATACAGATCGACCACCTTCAGCGGAATGGCCTCTCCGCCGCGCCAGTCCCCGCTGCGAAGCTCAATTTTGTTAGGGTCGATGCGGCCACCAATTTCGGTAAAGGTGTCGGGATAGTCAACTTCAAGCGAAATAACATCGCGGGGCAGTTTGGTCCGCATGATGTTGAGGTAGTAGCGGGCGTTGGTGCTGTACGGGGTGTTGAAATCGATCAGGTAGCCGAGGCGATACTCGGGTTCGACGCCGCCAAAGATGGTTAACCCGGTTTGAGCCTGGGTGGGCTGGGGTAGCGCCGTACTGAGGCCCACGGCAGCGGCCACAGCGGCCAGCCCCAGAGCGGCAAATTTCAGCGATTGCTTAAGGGATGTCATGGTGTACCTCCAATGAAAACTATCTGGCCGGGTAGCTTGGGGCAACCAATCTAGGCCACTCATTACAATACTCCCGGCGATTTAGAGTAGCACTCTGGTCTGTGCCAGTGGTGCAACCGGGTTGTCCTTTCTTTTGAGAAACAGCCGTGGCAGCAGTTCCTCTACACTACTGGCACGTTTCAAGTAAGGCGGCAGCAGGATGGAGTTAAATTTGAGGCCGCTGCCACTGCGATCCTGCACCTTGCCCGGCGTCTTCAACTATGTCTGAACCTGCTGTTTAGACCCTGCGATACAACTACTCCGATTAGCGCCAACTCAAATATTTGGCTTTTTTTGCCTGATTATGCGGCACGAAACGGAAATATCCCCGGCAACAAGCCTCTCAGCTTAAAACTGTCAAAATCACAAACTTTAGGTTGACTGGCGTTGGCTACGATGCCTGGCAGATGAGCCTGCCAGAGTTGGTTTTGCGCCCGGCTAATTAGGGTCTAATGTATTACTATCCGCTGTAGGCTTTGCGGTTGTTTGGTTAGGCTTTTTTGTAACGATCTCTACAACGACCTATGACTAGCCCCGATGTCTCGCCTTCGGCTTCTGGCTCATCGGCCACCCCCAAGCCCAACCTCGGCATTTTGACCATGCTGCGGCTAGGGGTGTTTAACATGGGTCTGGGCATTATGTCGCTGCTCACCCTGGGAGTGCTCAATCGAGTGATGATTGAAGAACTGCGGGTGCCAGCGCTGGTGGCGGCGGGCGCGATCGCAGTGCATCAATTCATGGCTCCGGCCCGCGTGTGGTTTGGCCAAATGTCGGACTCGCGGCCCATTTTTGGCTACCACCGCAGCGGCTACATTTGGTTGGGCATTGGTACAGTGGCGGTGACGGCGTTTTGCGCCCTACAGGTGGTGTGGCAAATCGGCGATCGCATTGCCGAGGCAGGCTGGGGGCCAGCGGTGTACCCCTGGGTGGGGCTGCTGGGGCTGCTGTTTGCGGTCTACGGGCTGGCGCTGAGTGCTACCTCGACCCCGTTTACGGCGCTGCTGGTGGATGTGTCGGACGAAGATTCGCGATCGCGCCTGGTGGGCATTGGTTGGGCCATGCTGATGGTCGGCATCATCACCGGGGTGATTATCACCTCCATTGTGCTCAAGCCGATTGGGCTAGATGCGCCAATCGAGCAGGTGCAGTCACTAGTGAACCGTCTATTTGTGATTGCCCCGGCGGTGGTCTGCGTCCTGGCCTTTCTCAGTACGGCAGGCATCGAGAAAAAGTACTCTCGGCTCAAAAGTCGATCTGCCCTTAGAAACAGGGAAGACAGCCTTACCCTGGGTCGCGCCCTCAAAGTGCTTACCGCCAGCCGCCAGACGGGGCTGTTTTTTACCTTTTTGCTGGTGCTTAGCCTCAGCCTGTTCATGCAGGATGCCGTGCTGGAGCCCTACGGCGGCGAAGTGTTTGGCATGACCATTGCCGAAACCACCCAGCTCAATGCCGCCTTTGGCATGGGTACGCTGCTGGGCATCATTACTACCGGCTGGCTGGTGGTACCCCGCATTGGCAAAAAGCGTACGGTGGTAGTGGGCTGTACCTGGGCGGCAGTGTGTTTGCTGGGCATTACCCTATCGGGGCTGACGGGCAATCCGTCGGTGCTACTGACGGCGGTATTTTGCTTTGGCATTGCCTCTGGCATTCTCACCCTGGGGGCGATCGTGCTAATGCTGGACTTAACCGTAGCCGAGACGGCGGGCACTTTTATTGGGGCCTGGGGGCTGGCTCAGGCGATCGCCCGGGGCAGTGCCACAGTCCTTGGCGGCGGCGTGTTAGACCTGGGCCGCGCCATCCTTAGAGCCTTTGGCAGCACAGGGGAAGTGGGCCAGCCCCAAGCATTTTTGGCCTACGGGCTGGTGTTTACCCTCCAGGCGGTAGGCATGATGATTGCGATTTGGCTGCTCAGCCGGGTCGATATTCAAGAATTTCAGGCCAACGCCAAGGCGGCGATCACCGCTGCATTGGAAAGCGATATGGACTAGGCATGGCGGTACAAAACTTTTGGGATCAGGTGTTGGCCTTTGCCGAGGCCACAACCAAAACCGTGGGACAAAAGCTGCTCGAAGACTTTGGTCAGGTGCAGGCCGATCTGAAGGCCGATGGCAGCTTGGTTACGAGGTGCGATCGCTGGTCCGACGACACCATTCGCGCCGCCATTGGTGAAAAATTCCCCGACCACGGCGTGCTCAGCGAAGAGGTCGAGCACATCTTTCCCGCCACCGACTGGTGCTGGATTATTGACCCCATTGACGGCACCACCAACTTTACTCGCGGCATTCCGGTCTGGGGCATTTCGCTAGGGCTGCTGTACCGAGGTGTGCCGGTGTTTGGCTACGTGGCCATGCCGCCCCTGGGGCAATCTTTCTACGGCTACTGGACAGGAGATAGCGGGCTGGAGATGCCCAGTGGAGCCTACTGCAACGGTCGCCCAATTCACAGCAGCGAGGCCACCCCCGACAAAACGCAGTTCTTTAGCCTCTGCGCCCGCAGCACCTCGGTGCTGGAGAATCCCTTTCCCTGCAAGATTCGCATGCTGGGATCGGCGGCCTACAACCTACTACTGGTGGGGGCGGGCTGGGC
>NZ_JADEXE010000522.1 GCF_015207265.1 Nodosilinea sp. LEGE 07298
GCCAGGAGATTAGCGGATCTTGCCCCAGCTCGCTAGACACCTGGTAAGCGCCGTAGCGGTTCAGGTGGCTGGGGTCGGAGAAATAGTCGTAGCGATCGGGCCAGAGCTGGGCAAAGTCGCGGAAGAGAAAGCCGCTCTCGGTGGTAGAAAGGGTGAGCATGTGCCGCAGAAACTCGGATTCGGCCTCGCGGCGGTAGTCGTCAAGGTATTCGTCGGTGAGAGGGGTGTTGATGAAAACCACCGGAATGCCCTGGGCCTGGGTAAAGCTGAGCAGGTTGGCAAAGGCCTCAGCCTGCTGCCCCTCTAGGCGAAAGCTGTCGTAATCGCCGTCGTAGCGGCCCGAAACCCGCGCGAAGTCCTGGTAGTAGGTGGCGGGGTTAAACCGCACCGAGAGGGCCAAAAAGCCATCGTAGTCAATGGTACTGCCCTCGGGCATGGCGGCATCGAGGGCCTCCTGGCTGGAGCTGGCGGGGCTGGGGGTGGCCGCCACCAGCCGCTGCTGAAACCAGCCCTTCAGCCGATCACGATCGGGATGGATGGCTGAAACGCTGGCCAACTGCTCGCTCAGCCACTCATCCATGGCGGCGTAGCTGCTGGGCAGTGAACTCGTGGCGGTCGTGCTGTCGCCTGCGGCAGGGACGGCATCGGGAGCGGCATCGGTGGCAACTTCGGCTTCTTGCGATCGCCGGTTAGCCACCTCCCGATAGCCAGCGGAAGCGGCAATGGCGTTGTAGGTTGCATCGACCCGGCCGCTGTTAAAGGCCCGCGCCCCATCGGCCCAAATAATTAGCTTGGGCAGCTGGTCGGGCTCTAGCACCTGGCGAATGACCAGATCGACCACCTGGGCCGTGGCCCCGTTGATACCAAAGTTGAACACGCTGATATTGTCGTAGCCAATGGTGGCCAGTTCTTTGCGCAGCGCCACTGGGTCTACCCCTCGCAGGGCGCGGGAGCTGCCCACAACAATCACGTCTGGGGGACCAGACTGCTCCAGGCGCTGGTAGTAGAGGGCCAGCTTTTCATTCATTTGCTGGCTGTTAAAGCTGGGAAATGTCGCCCGATCGACCAGGTCGTCAATCGCGACGATAGGCTGACTGGGGCTAGTGGTTAGGTCTTGCCCGTCATCGCCGCTGGTAAAGCCGCCGCCCACCCAGTCGCTATCGTTTCGGGCCGTAGGCCAGTCAAGCTGGGCCAGGTCGTCGGCAAAGGGATCAGAGACATCGGGAGTGGCTTCTGGGGCGGCTTCTGGGGTAGCTGCTTCGGCCCTGGCCTGCTGAGGTGGAGGGCTCATCACCTGGCCCAGCAGCCAGTCGATCTGGAGCGCTATCAGTACGCCCACTGCCGCCCACACAACAGCAATTTTCAGCCCGTCAGAGCGACCCATGGTGGCCAAACTGTTGCTGTCGTCGGTGGTTTCGGGGGTGACACTGCTCAATAGCTGCGATCGCAGCAGCAGGCGGCGGCCCTGGCTGAGCAGGTCTTGCACCCACTGGCCCAGGGCCAAGTCGTCCTCAAGCTCGGTCTCGACCTCGGTGGGGGTGACGGGGCCTTCCGGTCGCACCAGCAGCTCGTTGACGTAGGTGTCGGAGGCGGTGAACTCGGGGGTGGACTCGGGCACCAGACGACGGCGAGCCAAAAAATCTTGGCCGTAGCTCCAGGCGGGCTGCGACTGGCCCGATCGCCTGCCGTAGATGCGCACGCCCTCCAGGCCCATGGGGCTGAGGGCGTTCAGGTAGTCGGTAATCGGTGGCGCGACCAGACGGCGGCGGGGAGCCACTGGGCCATCGACCATGACGTGCAGCAGACCATCGCGCTGCAAGAGCTGCACCCGATAGCCTCCGGTCGCCAGGCGATCGTCAAGGCTGGGGTTGAGCAGTCGGGTCAGCAGGAATGCGATCGCGGGCAGATCGCCCGTCTGACCCAGGTACTCGGGGGTATCGGCCAGGGCGCTGTGCTCGGCGGCGGGTAAATCAAGGTAGTGCACCCAGGCGGGGGTGGCATCGGCTCCGGCCTGGCCGTAGATTACCGCCCGGTGAATGCCCTGGGGAGCAAGGTCTGACAGGGGCGTGGCCAGGGCGGCAATGACGGCGTCTTGGGCCGCCAGGCCCTCGGCCTGCTGGGTGTCGTGGTCGCCACTCTGGGGCGAGCAGATCAGGTGCAGGGTGCCGTTGGTGAGTTCGGCAGTGACCCCCAGGTGCCAGCTGGCCACCGCCGCCGACAGCAGCCGCGCGATCGCGTCGGTATCGCCCCAGCGGCCCCACTCCCGCAGCATTTCTTCCGGCGGGGTGAGGTCAATGCGCAGGCTCCAGTCAGGCTTGGTTTCGCCCCGCACCTGCAGCAGCAATACAGCATCTTTGAACTGGGTG
>NZ_JADEXE010000087.1 GCF_015207265.1 Nodosilinea sp. LEGE 07298
ACTTTGCTCGACAAAGGCGGTAAAGACTTCTCCTAGCATCGGGTTACCTCCCGCTACTAACCAGGACACCTCAACCCTAGCGCCTTTATTTTTCTACCCCACAGATTTAACACCTAGACAAGAATCGGGCTCTCAAGCCTTACCTGCGGAAACCCATGACCTTGAGGTGCAAACCTGGGCTTTAACCGTCCTATTGCCCTGGTTGTATTGGTCTTAACAAGCCGATAAGACCCGAACGCCCCACCTTAAGCACCGTTACCAGCAGGCCGCAGTGATGCCTTTAACCACCTGATGGCCGCTACTCTCACCTCAACCCTCCAGGAGGCGGACCGCTTGCGGTGGATGCAATGGAGCCGTTTCATGTGTGCCAACTATCAGCGAACCTCCTCTGCGGTAGAGGGCCGCAATGGCTATCTCGCCCAACGGCATCACGTCTCCCGGGGCTTTTCAGCCCATGCCTTGACGGTGCTGACTATCCTCCACAATTTTGACCTCAAACGCCCTGATGGGACGACCGCCGCTCAGCGTCTCTTTGGCCATCCATTTCCTGACCTCTTTGAGTCTGTCTTGAGTGCTTTTACAGAGTTACCTATGCCTAGACGGTCTTCTTCGTCACAACAGTTCAATCCCTGGTGCGGACAACCTGTCCCGGCTTAAATTGATACCCTAGCAATGGACCGATAGAAGGACAAAACATCGGCTCAAAGTGCTGAAACGGCAGACGTTTGGGCGAGCTAACTTGGAGTTGTTGGAGACACGATTTTGTACCCTCCACTGATGGATAATTGATTGATAATGATTCGGCGAGAATGTCAAAATATAGGCTCAGAGGAAAGCAAAACCTACATCTATTGATTGATGATGGGACAGGACGAGTTGTTTAAGATTTTCTTCAGCAAGCGCTGTTTGACGAGAGTAAACTATGTTCGTTCCACCTGGTTTTGTTAGCCACATCATCACGACTCAGTATGGCCGCATGGTTTACTACACTTCTCAAGGAGAACCCTGGGCTACTCCAGATATGGCTGATGAAAGAGAAACTTTGGTGTTTTTACACGGGTTTGGGGGTGGCTCTTCGGCTTACGAATGGTCAAAAGTTTATCCAGCCTTTGCCGCAGACTATCGAGTTCTAGCCCCCGATCTAATCGGATGGGGCCGGTCAGATCATCCCGTTCGAAATTATCAGGTTGAAGACTATATCGCCATCATCATAGAGTTTATGGAGCAGACCTGTAGTAGCCCAACCACTGTAATTGCCTCTGCTTTAACAGCAGCCTTTACAGTGCGGGCGGCGATTGAACGACCCGATTTATTTAAGTCGCTGATTGTTACAACCATGGCTGGTTTAGCTGAGTTTGGCCAAGACTATCGTCGCAGTGGGTTTGCCCAATTCGCCCAATTTGCCAGCCTACCGGTTCTGAGTCAACTACTCTACAGCGCCGGGGTGGCCAATAGCTTTGGGATTCGGAGTTATCTAGAGCAGCGACAGTTTGCCAGCCCAGAGCGGGTGTACCCAGAAATTGTTGAAGCGTACCTACAATCAGCCCAGCAAGATAATGCTGAGTATGCAGCTCTCTCATTTGTGCGGGGCGACTTATGTTTTGACTTGTCAAAGTATATTACTCAACTCACCGTACCCACGGCCATTATTTGGGGGCAGGGGTCTGAATTTACTGGCCCAGAGATAGGCCGCCGTCTGATGGAGATGAACCCCCAGGCCATTCGCATTTTTTATCAGTTAGATGATGTTGGGTTTACCCCTCAGCTAGAGCTGCCTGGAGTTACTATTGGACTAATTCGAAAATTTTTGCCCAGGCTTGAGGCCAATGATATAGTGACATCTTCGAGCGCACCCATTGTGTCAGCTTAATTGAACCAGCATCATTAATAAAAACCCCTAGCCGTAGCCAGGGGTTTTAAAAACTCAGCGATATTAGAAATTGAATCAGTAAGAATTAAGCTAAGAAACCAAGCTTTTGACCGTTATCTTTAGCTTTGCGAATTAGCGACTGGCGTTCTTTATTAGAAATGCCGAAACGATTGCAGAAATTAGTGATGGTCTTGGCGTGAAGGCCGATCGCCTGTCCTCGTAGCTTATTGAATTTTGGGGTTCCCATAATATTACGAACCAGCAGAACCATCGGTGCAAACATTTCGATCTTCCTTAAAAATGCTTATAACTTGTGCTAAAACCCGGTTCGGCCTAGCTCACTGCTAGAGAGATCAGTAGTAAACCAGCTACAAACAGGGACGCAAAAGCGGCTTGCTTGGTATAGCTTTTTTGCTGTTCAGGTGAAGGGTAGGTAGCGAAATATACCTCAGGTTCTACGGCGTAGTTGTTGAGAATGCCGTTGTCGAGTTGAGTGGTTGTAAACATTGCAGTGCCCTCCTAGGGCGTTAAACGTTTCTTTATGTAAACCAATGTAACAGTAATGCAACAAATCCGCAACATTTTCTTGCATAGTTTTTGCTTATGCGCTAAGCGATCTATTCTGATGTTCCGTTTTAGATGGCTAGTGTCTTGTGCTAAAGCCCTGACGGATCCGGATAGCTGTGTAATGACCATCGCTATAGATGCGATCGCCTGCCCACCCGATCAGGAGTTCAATGTCGCCCGGATAGGAATGGCTTCGCCTAGCTCTTGATTGAGGTTGGGCTAGTGCCCATATATAGCAAGCAGGCTCAAGCAGGAGTTGATAATTGCGCCTGATTTCGGCAAAACACGCCAACAGATTGATTCGATCGCTGCATAAGCTCGTTATGCTGGATTTATCGCAGTTATTCGCCCGATTAAACCCCTAGATTTTGATTATCTTGACACTCAAGGAGTGAAAATCGGGATCTGCGATGTTGCTTTTTCGCCTGCGTCTAAAATTATCAGCCTGAGGCCGCGATCGCGAAAGAGACCATAAACCATCTAAATTTGGCATCAATGGAGGTGATTTTACGTGAGTGACCACTCTATTTTCGATTGGGTTTCAGTCTTAGGGCCAATTTTATTGTCTTGGCCACTGGTAATTACTGTTGCGCTGCTATTTTTCTACCGACCTCTCTTTCGCCTGCTCGAAAAATTTTCGCGCAACAATATTCAAAAAGCAAAAATTGGTCCTTTTGAAATCGAAGAATCTGAACAAACGTATGCTGAGTCTATTAAGCTCTTGCTGACCAGTTTTGTCTCTGAAAATGAGCTAGACCACTTACAGCAACTCAATAATGAAAAAGAGTCTGTTCCTTATGACAGCGGTACAAGCATCAGCGCAGATCTAAAGCGTCTATCTACTCTAGGGTTTATTAACGCTAAGACCGATCTTGACCAGCTACCGCATGAAGGCGAGCTAAATCACCACGTAGAACTTACCGAAAAAGGTAAAAAGTACTTGACTCTGCGCGATAACCTGGTAACCAGTCAGTTGTCTAATCAAGACCAAGAAGAATAGCCGATGATTGCTAAGTAGGCAAGCGTAAAATTAAATATAAGTCGATGGAGGTTGGGTTGAGGCACGAAACCCAACGCCCGTATGGGTTACGCTATTGCTAACCCATACTACATTTGAATTGGCCAACTCACTTACTTGCGATCGCCAATCTGCTTAGCTATGACCGCATTCCCTCTGTAAAGGTTTTTGCCAACCAGTCAGAAAGGCTGGGCACTACCCACTTGGTAAAATCGCCGTCAATTCGAGACTCTTGGGGCACAGTCTCATAGACATTGTTAGGGTCTTGAGGTGATTTGGGCTCATCACTGAGCTGAAACCCAAAACCAATCGCCAACAGCAGCGCATCAACCAGCTCAGGCGAGAGGCGCTGGAGGGCCGCAAGCACTCGACCAACATCCCCCACGTAGTAGTCGCGGGTAGCGTGAGTTGCCGACTGAACGACAGCTTCGGCAACCAGTTCAGGAGAATAGTAGGGCGGAAAGCCCCTAGGCTTAAAGCCTAGTTTAGTTTGGGCATTATTCCATAAAGGAGTATTCATCACGGCAGGCTTGATGCTGGTCACGCCGATGGGCAATTTTTCGTGCATCAGCTCAACCCGCAAAGACTCAAGAAACCCTTCCACACCGTGTTTCGATGCTGAATAAGAGCTTTGGTAAGGTATTGACCTTAGCCCCTCAACCGAGGAAATATGAATTAGAGCGCCTCGTCCTTCCCGCTTGATTAATGGTAAAGCTACCATGGCCCCGTAGGCCTGCCCCATCAGGTTTACATCGATAACTCGACGAAACTCTTCAGGCGTTGTCTGCTCAAATAGGGCAAAAACAACTACTCCAGGCACATGCACCCAGGTATCTAGCCGTCCGTACACTTCAATAGCCCGATCGCCAATGGCCTTAACCTGCTCAAAAATGGAAACATCGGCCAGAATGGTGGTTGCCTCACCCCCTAAAGCCTGAATATCTTGCTTTAAGGGGATCAGCTTTTCGTCACTTCGACCCGAAATAATTAGCTTTGCCCCCTCTTTAGCCAAGCGCAGTGCGGTGGCCCGCCCAATGCCGCTGGTGGCACCAACGACGGCAACTACTTGTTGATCCAAAGGCTTGAGGTTCATAGGACAAAAATTCTTTGTATGTCTAACTAGAGAGGTCGTGGCGGCGTAACGTCCAATACTGCTCAATCAAAATAGTCGAGCATTATTCTCAGTTTTTTAGCTATTAAGGGACAATCGATCAGCCGAATGATGCTAAGCCCAACGTCGTTTTCCTTCGATTCTAAAAGGCAATTCGCAGAGATAAGAGCCGTAGGCCAAAGCTGCTAGGGCTACGCTATTGAGACCATGCAAACGGAGTTAGTACAATGTATCTTTCTTCTAGGTTATGAGCTAACTATCCTATGGTCTTCCGTCGGACGAAAGAGTTTTTTCTACATAACGAAAAAGTGATTTCATCGCCGAATATTATTGGTATTAAACTTGGTGGACACTGCCTACCCTATGGCGGCTCAGGGCTTTCGGTAGACTGCGAGGCTTGTTTCAGAGCCATTTCGCTTTCCATCTGTCTAACGGAAAATGGCAAACCGTAAATTTCCTTCTAAGTAGGCATTTGAAAGCTTTGTGCCCTACCTTCAGGGCATCGTGGTGTATCTGGTTTGAGGTAACCATCCCCTGAGTGAAGTTGAAGAGGACATATCGCGGGAATTTTGGCTTTCTCCCTTTGGGAGACGCTGCACGCTAGCGAAGCCTGCCGAAAGGCTTACGACTCCGCTCATCCAGCGGAGTCCCAGGAACGATTAAGGTTTGAGAGGGTTTAGTGGGCCAAAGGTCTCTTCAAACCTCGTTTTGCGTAATACTCAACACCATTAGGGTGTTGTGATGGGCTTATAGTACTGTCGTTTGAGTTTCTAGAGAGAGGCCTGATGAGCGGACTTGGCGGACTAAATAAATCTCCCAATGGTGTGGTGCTGGGACTGGTGCAGCTCCAGCTGCCCAACGTAGTCACTTCTCAAGATTTGGTGGCTCAGACTCAGCGCATCGTTGACATGGTGGCCAAGGCGCGGCGCAACATGCCCACCATGGATTTAGTTGTGTTCCCGGAGTACTCACTCCACGGGCTGTCGATGGACACGAACCCCGACATCATGTGTCGGCTGGATGGCCCTGAGGTGGCGGCCTTTCGCCAGGCCTGCATTGATAACGATATTTGGGGTTGCTTCTCGATTATGGAGTACAACCCCGGTGGCTACCCTTACAACAGCGGCATCATTATTGACAACAGCGGCGAGATTACGCTGTACTACCGCAAGCTGCATCCGTGGGTACCGGTCGAGCCCTGGGAACCGGGGAACTTGGGCATTCCGGTTTGCGAAGGCCCCAACGGCAGCAAGATTGCGCTAATTATTTGCCACGACGGCATGTTTCCAGAGATGGCGCGGGAATGTGCATATAAGGGGGCCGAGATCATGATTCGGACGGCGGGCTACACGGCCCCCATTCGCCACTCTTGGCAGGTGACCAACCAGACCAATGCGTTTTGCAACCTGATGGTGACGGCCTCGGTCTGCATGTGTGGCAGCGATGGCACCTTTGACTCGATGGGCGAAGGCATGATCGTCAACTTTGATGGCGAACCGCTGGTGATGGGCAGCCACCGCCCTAACGAAATTATCACGGCTGAGGTGCGCCCAGATTTAGTCAGAGAAGCTCGACTGCACTGGGGGGTGGAGAATAACATCTATCAGTTTGGTCATCGGGGCTATGTGGCGGTTAAAGGCGGTGCCCAAGACTGCCCCTACACCTACATGAAGGATCTGGTAGATGGATCGTATCGGCTGCCTTGGGAAGATCAGGTGGTTTACACCGACGGTACCTCCTGCGGCTTTTCATCACCGACCCGCGAGTACAAGGGGGAAGAGTTGCCTCCAGCGGTTGATAAGGTGGTGAAATAAGCTCAAGCGATTGGGGTGGCGGCTAGGCCTCGCTCTTTGCCTGCTGAATTAAGTCGTGAATGGTATCGAAGGCAAAGTCATTGATTTGCTGGTTTAGCCAGGTCGCTAGCGGGGTCTGGGCCGGTGTAAACTGGGCCATGATTTGGGTTAGCTGGTCGCTATCGAGCTGGAGGGTGGCCTGCTGAATCTGGTCAAGCATAGGGCTAGATAGGGTGCGCAACAGCGCGATCGCCTCGGGGTTGGACAGGGGCTGTGGCCCGCTTGGCGGCGGTGTCGGTGAGCCATAGGTGTACTGCACGCCTAGGTGCTCGGTGATCTTAGCCAGCAAATGGTTTGCTTCAAAGGGCTTGCGCACAAAATCGTCGCAGCCGTTGTCGATGGCACGGGCGCGATCGTCTTCGAAGGCGTTGGCGGTGAGGGCAATAATGATAGTTGGGGTAATAGTTGGGGTCTGGGCCATGCCCTGCTCCTGGTTGCGAATAGCCTGAGCGGCCTCGTAGCCGTTGAGCACGGGCATCCGCATATCCAGCCAGATCAGCTGGGGCTGCCAGCTTTGCCAGAGGGCGATCGCCTCCTCGCCGTTGGTGGCCTCGCGCACTTCAAAACCCACCGATTGCAGCAGCTGACTGAGCAAGTAGCGGTGGTCGTCGTTGTCGTCTACTACCAGCAGACGGTAATGGGGCTGACCTGCCGCCAGCGCTATCACCTGAGCCCGAGGTGGGGGCGCAGCAGCATTCTCGGGCTCGGCTACCGGCATGGGCAGGGTAAAGGCAAAGGTTGCCCCTTGCCCTGGCGCGCTCTCGACGGTGATATCGCCTCCCAGCATTTGGACAAACTGACGACTGATCGAGAGGCCCAGCCCGGTGCCCCCGATGGCTCCCTGACTGGCCTGCACGAAGGGCTCAAACAGGCGATCGCGATCGCCTCTAGCCAGGCCAATGCCGGTATCGCTGATGCTAAAGGTCACCGTTAGGGTTGTGCCAGGGGGCGGAGCAGCGGCGATCGCGTAGGTCGGTGCAACCCGCAGCGTCACCTGCCCCTGGGTGGTAAATTTGATCGCGTTACCCACCAGGTTAATCAGTACCTGGCGCAGCTTGGCCACGTCAAGGCTGAAGTACCGGGGCAGAGCAGGGTGGCGATCGATGCTTAAGGCCAGTCTTTTATCTTGGGCTCGCAGGTAAAACATATCGTTGAGGGTGCTCAATAGCGCATCGAGGTCAAAGCAGGAAACGTTGAGATTAACCTGCCCAGCCTCGATTTTGGCCATTTCAAGAATGTCGTTGATTAGCATTAGCAGGTGCTCACCGCTGCGGTTAACAATCCTCAGAGATTGGTGATGGTCATTACTCAGGGCGGTGTCGCGGGCCATCAGTTGGGCAAAGCCTAAAATAGCGTTGAGGGGGGTGCGCAGCTCGTGGCTCATGTTGGCCAAAAAAGTACTTTTGGCCCGGCTGGCCGCCTCAGAGATAGCAACTGCCTGCTCCAGTTCCCAAGTGCGCTCCTGCACTCGCTGCTCTAGCTCCTGGTTGAGATTTTTAAGGGCTTCTTCTGTTCGCTTGCGGTCGGTAATGTCATACAAGCTGCCGACAATGCGGTAGACTCGCCCCGCCGCATCGGCAATCGGGTTGTAGGTGCCCAGCAACCAGTGCACCTGGTCCCCGACCATAATCGATCGCTCAAAGGTGATCGGTTGGTTGGTTTCGATGCAGTATCGATAGCGCTCCAGAATATTGGCCGCCTCGGTAGGGCCAAAAATCGTCTCTAGAGATTCGTTCGCTACACTGGCACTGGTTTTGCCCAGTAACGTCGCTGCGGCTGGGTTTAGCCCCAAAACGCTCACCGTACCGTCGATCGCAATTTCGGAAACACAAATCGGCTGGTTTACGCCCTCATAGATACTGCGCAGAAACTGCTCCTGCTCCTGCAGCTGATTTTCGGCCTGTTTACGTTCACGCAGTGCAGCACGCTGCTCGCTGATATCGTGCACGACCCCCAGCAGGTATGTAGGCGTGCCCAGCCCGTCGCGCACCAGCGACACCGCCAGCGACACCCAGACGACAGCTCCATCAGCCCGCAGGTAGCGCTTTTCAAGGCTAAAGCTGGTACATTCGCCGTTGAGCAAGCGGCGCACCTGAGCCTGATCGATCTCCAGGTCGTCGGGGTGAGTCAAATCCATGTACGTTTTAGACAGCAGAGCTGCGACTGAATAGCCCAATAGCTGACACAAACCTTGGTTGACCCGCACAATGTGCCCGTCTAAATCGGCTTCAATAATGCCCAGGGCCGCTTGCTCAAAGGTGCCCCGAAACCGCTCTTCGCTGGCCTTAAGGGAGAGTTCTGCTTGAAAACGTTCGGTGATATCGTTCGAGACACCAATAATGCGGTCAATTTCTCCGGCCTGATTACATATCGGAAACGCGCGATCGTGAATCCATCGCAGCTCACCATCGGCCCGGTAGATGCGATAGGTCTTATCAAATGGGGTGGTACTGGTTGGCCGCAGGGTGGCCTCTATCGCTGGGCGATCGTCGGGATGAATGCTGTCTAGCCAGACCTCTGGCGACTGGTAAAGTACCTCGCAGGGCAGGCCCCAGGTCTGCTCAAAACCGGGGCTGACGTACAGAATCTGGCTGGCGTCTACCGTGGCCAGCCAAAAGACCTCCTGAATAGTCTCAGCAATTTGGCGAAAGCGGGCCTCGCTCTCCTGGAGAGCCAGTTCGGCCTGTTTACGCTTGGCTTCGCTACGTTTGCGATCGCGAATATCGCGACCAATGGTGGCGATACACAGCGGCACATGGGTTTCAGGATCCTGCACCAAAAACATTGCATGCTCCATCGCAATCGCTTCCCCACTCTGGTTGTGGCAGAACGTCGTCTCACCGCGCCATACGCCTGTAGCCATGAACGTGGACATCGTCTCGTGCTCAAACTGCGCTACCGCCTCAGCCTCCAAAAATGAGGTGATGGGGCGATCCTCCAGGGGATCATCGGCCAGCCCCAGCAGGTCACGACCCGCCCGGTTCATGTAAATCGAGTCGCCGCTGAGGCTGGCGATGCCAATCAGGTCGGTGCTGTTTTCGACCACCGCCGCCAGAGTTTGCAGCTCCTGGGTGCGCTGCTTGACCCGCTGTTCGAGGTCTTCATTGAACCGCTTGAGGCTCAGTTCGGCCTGCTTCAGGGAGGTGATGTCGTCTACGGTGCCAACGATACGGACTACAACACCAGCGTCATCGGCAATGGGGAAGCCTCGGCAGCGCAGCCAGCGTAGCTCACCGCTAGAGTGCAAAAAGCGATACTCGCAGTCGATCGCCTCCCCCTGTAGCTCTTGGGCGGTGAGGGCGATCACGCGATCGCGATCGTCGGGGTGCACCCGTGTCAGCCACTGCTCTTGGTCCTCAATGGTCTCCAAATCAACGCCGGTAATGGCTGCGTAGGCGGGGTTGATGTACTCGTAGCGCAGCGTCAGCGCATTGAAGACAAAAAACCCCTCTCGCACCGTTTCGGCCAGTTCCCGAAAGCGAGTTGCACTGATCTGAAGGGCAGCCTCTGCCTGGCGCTGCTCTTGTTCGAGCTGCTTGAGGTCGCCGATATCCACACAGATGCCGTCTAAAACGGTACAGCCATCGTCGGTATGGTGGGCCTGGTAGGCATTTCGCACCCAGGATAGTTTGCCATTGGCCAAGGGTACTCGGTACTCCATCCGGGCCGGGGTGGACCGGGCACAGCTCGCGGCTATAAATGCCCGCACCTGGAGTAAATCGTCGGCATGGATGCGGTTGAGAGCGGCCTCGGGGTTGGCCTGCACAAAGGCCATCGGCAGCCCAAACAACGCTTCGACCCCGTCGCTGATGTAGGGCAGGGTGAAATTACCCTGGGCGTCGATCACCAGGCGGTACAGAAAACCAGGAACGTTGACGGCGATCGCCTGTATTTGGGCCTCGCGCTCCTGCCGCTCTAGCTCGGCGGCTTTACGCGGAGTAATGTCATACATTACTCCCGCCGCCCTCAAGATCTCGCCCCCTTCGCTATAGATTGCCTGGCCGCGATCGGCGATCCAGCGCTGGGTGCCGTCGGACCACAGCACCCGATACTCGATCGCAAAGGGCTGGCGATTGGCCAAGGCCTGCTCAATGGCGGCGTGGCTGGCGGCGCGGTCGTCGGGGTGAACCGCCGCGAGCCAGTCCTGGTAGGTGCGGTCAAGGGAACCAGCGCTCTGGTCTAGCAGATCGTAGGCCATGTCACTCCAGGTGATGCGATCGGCGACTGCATCCCAGGTCCAGACCGCCATTTGGCCTAGGTTGAGGGCCAGACTGAGCTGATCTTGGCTGTGCTGAAGTGCCGCCTCTGCCCGTTTGCGATCGCTAATGTCGCGCACCAGCACCAGTACCTGGTCGGTCTGGTAGGGCACCATGCGCACCGCTTCGGACTGAGTGCGATCGCCAAAGCTGAGCTGCTGCTCAAAAAACTGGGTTGTATTGGTGGCCAGCGTCTGGGCGATCGCCTCCAACCATTGGCGGGCGACCTCAGCGGGCAGCGCGTCGGCAACGTAGGTCCCCACCGGCTCTTGAGCCACCAGCGGCACCAGATCGCCGGTAAAGCCATTGACAGAGAAATCAAGGCACTGCCCCTCGGCGCTGATCACGATCATGAGGTCTGGCAACACCGAAAGAATAGCCCGATTGCGGGCCTCACTGTGCTCTAGCGCGATCGCAGTCAACCGGGCATCGGTGCAGTCTTGGGCCGTGCCCCGCAGCTGCACCACCTGGCCCTGGTCTTTGTAGACCGCCTCTCCCCGAGCCAAGATGTAGCGCACTGCGCCATCGGAGCGCTTGATACGGTGCTCGACTTCAAAAGCTGCCCCGGTTGCGATCGATCGTTCAATGGTCGCTTGCAACCGGGGCCAGTCGGCCAAGGGAATGGTTTGCCGCCACTGGTCATAGCCAGGGGCAGGCTGGGTCGAGTCGAGGCCGTAGATCCGAAATAGCTCTGCCGACCAGGTTATGCTCTGGCTGGCCAGATCAAACTCCCAGCTGCCCACGTGAGCAATACGCTGGGCCTCAGCTAGGCTACTCTGGCTGCGCCGCAGTGCTTGCTCCATCTGGACGCGATCGCCCAGACAAGATATTCCCCAGTCGAGCTGCACCGACAGGGTAGACATCTGCCGTTCAACGGCAGTCAGCTGCTGATGGGCCTCAGCCAGGGCGGCCCGACCCAGGATTAGCTGTTGCCCCTGGCGGTAGTAGCCCAGGGCAGCCGCCGCCGTAAAGATCAGCTCGTCATCGGTGCCGGGGTAGGACAGGCGGCGGTAGATAGCGGCCTGGATCGCCGCTGGTGCGGCTGTTTTAACGATCCCAGCTGGGTCATCTAGCACCACCGTCAGCGCCTGGGGAAAGTGGTCACAGACGGTCTGTAACTCCCTAGTTTCTAGCCACGCCGCAGCTGCGATCACCAGGGCCACCTCGCCGCCGCTCACAACCAGCTGCTCAACACAATCCGCTGCTGCCGGAGCCGTCGCCGCCTGCCGCACGCTACAGTCTACAAACTCGGCGCTGAGCCGATCGAGTAGCGGAGTAGACTCATCGACAAGGCAAAGAATAATGAGCGTGCTCATGGAAAAAATGGGCGCAAGGAGTGTGGAAAATACTGGCAGTCACTTAGTCGCCATCGCTGGGAACGGCCTGCAGAATGACGTAAAACGTAGTGCCCAGACCCAGCTGGGACTCGGCCCAAATGCGGCCACCGTGATGCTCGACAATTTTTTGGCAGGTGGCCAGGCCAATACCGCTGCCGGGGTAGGTTTGGGCATCGTGGAGGCGGTGAAAGGCCTCAAAAATTTGCCCCAGGTGCTCGGCCGCAATGCCAATGCCGTTATCGTGAATGCCAAACTGCCAGGCATGGGGCTGAGGCTCTACCGAAATGGTGATCTCAGGTCGAGTGTCGGGCTGGGCAAATTTAAGGGCGTTGCTAATCAGATTTTGAAACAGCTGCATGAGCTGCACTTCATTGCCTAATACCCTGGGCAAGTCGCCGTAGACCAGTGTGGCCTCAGTGTCGGTAAGGGCCGTCTTCAGATTGAGCCTGACCTGGTCAAGCAGGACGTTACCGTCGATCGGAGCCAGCAAGGTTTGCGCCTGCCCCGCCTGGGCGTAGGCCAGCCAATCTTGAATCATCTGCTGCATGCGGCCACTGGCCCCCAAAATATTCTCCAGGTAGGGCTGGGCAGGCGACTGTTGAATATCGGGCCACGCCAGACCAATCAGCTTGGTGTAGCCCAAGATGCTCTGTAGGGGCTGCTGCAAATCGTGGGAAACCACCGAGGCAAACTGCTCTAGCTCTCGGTTTGAGCGCACCAGCTCGGCGTTTTGGGCCACCAGCTGCCCCTGGAGCCGTCGCAGTTCTAGCTGGTGGGCAATGCGGGCCAGTACCTCGGCTTCCTGAAAGGGTTTGGTAATGTAGTCGGCCCCGCCCGCCGCAAAGGCTTTGACTTTATCAATGGCGTCGTCGAGGGCGCTGATAAAAATGATCGGAATCGCCTGGGTCGCAGGGTCGGCTTTGAGCCGCTCGCACACCTCATAGCCGCTCATTTCTGGCATTTTGATGTCGAGCAAGATCAAGTCGGGGGGGGCGACCTGGGCCGCTGCGATCGCCCACTGCCCGGTCAGCGCCTTACGCACCCCCAGCTGATGCCGCCCCAGCATGGCCGACAGCAGCCGCAGGTTGTCGGGAGTATCGTCCACAATCAAAATGTCGCCCTTATCGCCCTTATCGCCGTTGATGCTCGCCTTAATCGGGGAGGTCATGCTTATCTCCTGTCTCTGCCTCGTACAAACGGTCTGATCCCCATTCTGTAGTGCGGCGCAGACTCCACCTGCGCCTACAGCCCCACCCTGGGTGTCTGAGGTTCTATTTATTCCCTGGGGCTGGGGGTGAAGGGCCATTGGCTTCAGACTGCAAGCAGTTGAGAATGCGATCAAATTCAAAGTTTTTGGCCCAGTTGTTTAGGGTTTGGGTGACGCTGATTGGTGCATCGAGCATCTGCCCCAGCAGCTCAATCAGGCGATCGTCGGAACCCGTTATAGCCGCCTGACCTACAGCTTGTTGCCAGTCAGAGGACATAGTTTGCAGCCACAGCTGCAGTTCCGCTCGCTCGGGCTGAGGGCTGGCTGACTTAGCCACCGCTGGCCCCTCAGGGTAGCAGACCGCCGAATCAGCTACCTCAGCGTAGCGGTAGCGTACCGGCAGATAGGCGGCTATTTTTTGCAGCAGCCCCTGCATCTGAAAAGGCTTACGCACAAAATCGTCACATCCAGCAGCCAAAATTTTAGCCCGTTCTTCCTCAAAAGGGCTGGCGGTGAGGGCAATAATCACCGGCTTCGGGTCGAGGGATAGCGCCCTAATCTGACTGGTAGCCCCATAGCCGTCGAGGCCAGGCATCCGAATATCCATCCAAATCAAGTGGGGGTGCCAGGCTTGGGCCTGGGCTACCGCTGCATGGCCATCGGAGGCCGCCTGCACCTCAAATCCGGCCGCAGTCAGCAGGCGCACCAGCAAATAGCGATTGGCGGGGTGATCTTCGACCACCAGCAGTCGCCAGGGAGGCTGCCCCTCGCTCAGCCCCAAAATGGGAGTTGCATCGGGGGTCGGAAACACCGCTGCCCGCTCAACCCGCTGCACCGGCAGCACAAAGGTAAAGGTTGTTCCCTGGTTAAGCTCGGTTTCAAAGGTGAGTTCACCGCCCATCAGCTGCACAAACTGCTGACTAATCGGTAGCCCCAGGCCACTGCCCTGGTGCGATGGCCCCGGACTGGTTGCTGACCACTGCAGCCCCGCCGCACTCTGCATAAACGGCTCAAACAGACAGTTGAGGTCTTCGGGGGCAATGCCGGGGCCGGTATCGACTACGGCAAACTCCAAAGCGCCATTGGTCTCTGGGTAGGCGGCGGCTAAGGCGGGGGGCACGGGCTGCAGGCTGCTTACCCGCAGGTTGACCTGTCCGGCCTGGGTAAACTTGATGGCATTGCCCAGCAGGTTTATCAGTACCTGGCGCAGTTTGCCCTCGTCAGTAGCGACATAGACGGGCAGGGTCGGGTCGCAGTCAAAGCAGAGGTTTAGCCCCTTGGCCTCGGCCTGGAGGGTGAGCATCGCCTCCAGGCTGGCTAGCAGGTACGACAAATCAAAGGTGGTCACGTGCAGCGAAATGCGGCCTGCCTCAATTTTTGACATTTCAAGTACGTCGTTGATCAAGGCAAGCAGGTGTTCACCGCTGCGGCTGATGATGGTTAGGTAATCTTGGGCCTGGGCCTCAAGCTGGCAGTCGCGGGTAATCAGCTGGGCAAAGCCAATGATGGTGTTGAGCGGGGTGCGCAGTTCATGGCTCATATTGGCCAAGAAGGTACTTTTGGCCTGGTTGGCGGCATCGGCGGTTTCGCGAGCCTGGCGCAGGGCATCTTCGGCCTGCTGACGCTCTAGCTCTGTTGCCGCCCGAGCGGCAAAAATACGCAAAATTAGTTCGCGGGTGTGGTCTTCGACCATCGGTTTGTCGTCAATGACGGCCAGGTGACCAATCACCTGGCCAGTCGTATCCACCAGGGGAATACCTAAAAAGCTAGTGGCCTGTAGCCTGGCCAGTTCGGTACCGTTGGGGTAAAGGGCCTGCACCCGCTGGGGCACATAGACGACCTCACCGGCCACCACCCGCTCGCAGGGGGTGTGTGCCAGGCTGTACTCTACGCGATCGCCCAGTCGACCATTTTGCCAAACTGCCAGGGTACTTACCCGATCTTGGTCGGTGTGGAGTCGCTGGGTGACGACGGCGTTGCGCACCTGCAAAATATCGGCCAGATAGCGCACCAGTGACTCAAAGAAATCGCGGCCTGTTTTGGCGGCAGTGCCCTCGACAATTAGCCGCAGCGACTCTTCCTGACGCTTCACCTGGGTGAGGTCTTCGGCTACCCCCACCAGTCGATACACCTCACCCAGGTCATTGCGAACGGGAAAAGCCCGCACCCGCACCCAGGCTGGTGGCCCCTGGGGCCGCACAATGCGAAACTCTTCGTCGTAGCTAAAGTAGGCCAGGGCTGCGGGGGTTTGGCTGTGGGGCAAACGGCGAACGACCCGATCGCGATCGTCGGGATGCACCGCCGCCAGCCAGGCCGAGGGGTGAGCGTAGAGGTCGTCGCGCTGGCATCCCCAGATACTTTCGTAGGCGGGCGATACGTAGCTAAACTGCCGGGGCTGAAGCTCGTAAATCCAAAAGACGCTATCGATGTACTCGGCCAGCTGGCGAAATTTTTCTTCGCTCTGGCGCAGGGCCGCCTCGGCTCGTTTGCGGTCGCTGATGTCGCCGGTCGAGCCAACCAGTCGAATCGGTTGGCCCCGCTCATCCCAAAGGGCCTGGCCCCGCGAGATCACCCACTTATAGCTCTGGTCGCGGCAGCGCAGCCGATACTCGACTTCGTAAGTGGCCAAGGTGCGCTGAATTAGGTAGGCGTGGTGCACCGCCATCACCCGATCAAAATCATCGGGGTGAATGCGCGACTCCCAGCGCAGATCATCATCGCTGATCCGTTCGCTAGACGCAGCGTCGGTGTAGCCCAACAGCGCCCTGTAACGCTCCGAAAAAAAGGCTGTCTGGTGGCGAAAGTCGAGGTCGTAAATACCGGCGTTGCTGCCCTGAATCGCCAGCTGCCAGCGCTCCTCACTCTGCTGTAGATTGGCCTTAACCCGCTGCCGCTGCTGCTCTAGGCTGTTGGTGCTAATCACCTTGCCAATGCTCTGGGCCATCAGCTCGATAATTTCTTTCTCGTGCTGCTGAAATCCCTGGGGGCGGACAGCTGGGTCAAAAAAGCACAGGCTGCCATAGACCTCGCCCTCGACCACAATGGGGGTGCCCAGGTATGACTTGAGCTGCAGCGCCCGAGGCAAAGGCCGGTGGCTCAGGTCAGGGCGAGTGCTCATGTCGGTAAAGCTCACCGTCTGCTGCTGTCGAATGGCCAGACTGCAGAGGGTATCGTCGAGGGGGCAGCGCAACTCTGGCCCCAGCTCTGGAAGATAGGCCAACATGGCCTGAGCTACAAAGTCAGAGCCTTCAACTTTGCCCACCAGCCCTCCAGTAAACCCCATCACCTGGCAGCCGGTTTCGAGGTAGTCATTGAGCAGCGCATCAAAACTGTCGAACTGGGTCAGGCTGAGGCGGTGAAGCTGCTTTAGGCTCTGGCTAAAGTGGTTGAGCGCCTGGGAGTTGCTCAGCAGAATCTGTTCGGCCTGCTTGCGAGCGGTAATGTCGCGGTACTGCCAGAGATGGCCCTCAAGACCGCGATCGCCCACCAGAGGCACGTAGTCGCGCTCCAGAGTGCGACCATCGGCTAGGGCCAGTTCTTCGGCTTCCACTGGCTCTTGCGCTGCCCGCAAAGCCTCAATTCGGTGATTGAAGGCAGCAGGGTCACCCCACAGGCCGACGCTGTCTTGAACCAGGGCCTGGCTGTTGGCCCCTACCAATGCGGCGGGCGGCATCGCTAGACGAAACAAACTACAGCAGGGCTGGTTGACCATCACCACCTGGCCCGCCAGATTTTCTAGAATAACCCCCACCTGCAGGTGCTCAATCAGCGTGGCCAGTCGCGCCGTTACCTGCTGGAGGCTAGTCTCGGCCTGGCTGCGATCGCAGATTTCCTGCTGCAGCTGCTGGTTTTGAGCCGTCATCTGCTGCTGTAGGTGACGAATGGTGAGCTGGTTAGCGACCCGAGCCAGCAGCTCTTCCACCTGAAAGGGTTTGGTCAGATAATCGGCGGCCCCCACCGCAAATGCTCGTACCTTATCGACGGCTTCGTCGAGGGCGCTGAGAAAAATGATCGGAATCGCCTCGGTGCTGGGGTCGGCCTTGAGGTGCTGGCAGACTTCGTAGCCGTCCATAGTCGGCATGCGGATATCGAGCAAAATCAAGTCAGGCTGGGTGGTTTTAACCGCCATCAAAGCCACTGCCCCACTTTTGGCGCAGCGGACCCGGTAGTTTTGCCCGGACAGGGTTTGGGCCAGAAATCGAAGATTTTCGAGTGAGTCGTCGACAATCAGTAGCGTAACGCCAGCAGCAACGCGATCGGGCGAGGATGGAGCAGAAGCAGGGCGCAACATGGAGTAGGGAAGACATCAGTATCTAATGTAGCCAACATTCCCTATTCAGCCTACGTTTGCCCACGGCACTGGTTTGTGCCAGAAGCCAAAATAACTAAAGGGGTAAGTTTCAGCAGCTTAGGCGTTAGAACGTTAGATCAAAATAGGGACTATCTACAACTACACCTACAGACAACGGATCAACCCGTCAGGAAACCCTGCCCGCTTATAGAATGATTTAACTCAGTGCTTCAACTACAGCGATGATTCCATGGTGGCGAACAATTGTGGCATGGCTGTGACGGGGCACCTTGGCCAGGGTTTGCTTTCTGTGACGATAGCGTTGGCCATGGCCGCGACTGCGGTTGCTGCTGGGGTAGGACGGGTACTATCGCTGAACTGGGCCAGGGTCGCTAGCCAGAAGCTCTGATTGGGGGCTTGGACCAGAAAAATCCGGACGGAGAACTCCGGATAGGAAACTTGGGCTAATGCCTCGTTACTGGGGCTGCCCACGCTAGGGTTGATGCTGCCATGAAACTGCTTTTGGTTGACGACGACGACGTGTTAGTTGGGCAGCTCGCCAGCGATCTGGTCAGCCAAAACTACGTGGTAGATATAGCCACCGACGGGCTTTTAGGCTGGGAGTACGCCACGGCGGCTTCCTACGACTTAGTTGTGCTAGACATCGACCTACCGGGCCTCGATGGGGTTTCGCTCTGTCAGCGATTGCGCCAGACGGGCTATGCCGGGCCGATTTTGCTGCTGACGGGGCGCAGCAGCAGCACCGACAAGGTGCAAGGCCTAAATGCCGGAGCCGATGACTATTTGGTGAAACCCTATACTCTAGTCGAGCTGACGGCTCGCATTCGCGCCCTGCTGCGTCGCCCCCCAGCGGTGAACGATCTCAGCCTGCGCTGGGGATCGCTACAGCTTGACCCCAATGCAGGCCAGGTGACTGTGGCTGACCGACTGGTGGTGTTTTCCCCCAAGGAGTATGGTCTGCTGGAGCTATTTTTGCGCTACCCAGACCGCATTTTTAGCAATACTGTGCTGCTAGAGCGGCTGTGGAATGCCGACGAAGCCCCCGGTGAAGAAACCATTCGTACCCACATAAAGCGGCTGCGGCGTAAGCTCAAGCAGGCCGGGGTCGACGACATGGTTGAAAATGTCTACAGCATGGGCTACCGGCTCAGGCCCCTCCCTCCTGAGGCGGCGGATGCGCTTGGGAGGGCGAACGAAGTGACGTCAAAAGCCGCGATCGCACCTCCGACTCAAGCCTTGACCAGCGGTGTCAGGCCAAACAGCGACGCCCTGCCCCCCCTCGCTGAGGCCACAGCCGCTGGTCCGGCAGCGCCCGATCGCGACGGGCCAGCGGCGCGAGAACAGGCGGCGCGAGAACAGGCGGCACGGGAACAGGCGATCGCGGCTTTTGAGCGATTTCGGCCCGCCATTGACGATCGCCTGAGGGCCTTGCACCAGGCCGCTGCGGCCCTCAACGCTGGCTACCTGCCAGAGGCCGTGCAGGCAACCGCCCGCGCTGCGGCCCACAAACTGACCGGGTCGCTGGGGCTGTTTGGCTTTATGGAGGGGTCGCACCTGGCCCGCCAAATCGAAGACTGGTTACAACAGCCCGATCTAGCTGAGGGGTCGATGTTTGCGGCCCTGGTGGACCAGCTGGGGCTGCAGCTGCAGGCGGGGCCTAAGCTGGCGGCACCAGACCCGGCACCAGATGCAGTGGTCAGGGCATCGCTGTTTGGCATGGCGGGGGCTTCGAGCGATCGCTATCAGGTGCTGGCCGTCGACGACGACCCCGCTATTCTGGCTCAGCTGCAGCGTTTGCTACCCCCCTGGGGCCTCGATGTCGTACCCCTAGACGACCCGCGCCAGGTCTGGGACAGCTTAGCGACCAGCCCCCCCGACCTGGTGCTGCTCGACCTCGACATGCCTCACCTGAGCGGGCTCGATCTCTGCCAGCAGCTGCGCCAGGGCGATCGCTGGCAGACCCTGCCGGTTTTGTTTCTCACCGCCTGCCGAGATCCTGCTACTATCTACCAGCTCTACCAGACGGGGGCCGATGATTATTTGCCCAAACCCATCCTGGAGCCAGAACTGATCAACCGCCTGTTTCAGCGGTTAGAGCGGGGTCGACTGCTGCAAACCCTGGCTGGCACCGACCCCCTTACCGGCCTGGCCAATCGCCAGAAGGGCACCATTGAGCTAGACCTGCTGCTGCACCTGGCCCAGCGCTACGGACAGCCCCTTAGCCTGGTGCGAGTTGAGGTTGATCAGCCTGCCCCCATAGCCAAAGCCCTAATGAATGCCGTAGGCCAGGCTCTGGTGGGCCGAGTCCGCAGCGGCGATGCGATCGCCTGCTGGAGCAAATCAGAAATTTTAGTCGGCGTACTGGATACCGATTTAGCTACAGCTCAGGCGCAGATCTGGTCTGCCCTGGAGTCGGCCTTAGCGACGGCGATCGCGGTTCAGACCACTGGTTCTGAGCTTTACCTGAGTGGGGCTACCTTTCCTGACGACGGCCACCGCCTCGCCGATCTTTACCAGCGGGCCTGCCAGCGACGGGTCTCGCTGCGGCCCGCCCATCCCAGAGGGCAGCCGTCGCGAAGCTAATCTTTCCATCCGCTCTTAACCGCTGCAATCGGCCTCGTTCTTTAGGACGTTTTACCATGACCATCAAACGTATCTTGATCATTGACGACGAAGCCGATGTGCGCGAGATTGCCAAGATTAGCCTGGAGATTACCCGGCAGTGGGAGGTAACGACCGCCGCCTCAGGGGAAGAGGGCGTGAGGCTGGCCTCGACATATCACCCAGACGCCATTTTGCTGGATGTAGTCATGCCCAAAACTGACGGCCTGGCCACCCTAAAACAGCTCAGTAAAAATACGGATACTTGCCACATTCCGGTAATTTTGTTGACCGCGACTCTGCGGCTGGCTACGCAGCAGACCTTTGTGGCTGCCGGGGCGCGGGCGGTGTTGGTCAAACCCTTTGACCCAGGGCTGTTGGGGGGGCAAATCGAGACCGTGCTGGGCTGGTCATAACCTTAAGTCAAGGCAAAGCGATTGGGTTCACAGAGTTGTCACATTCGATCTCTATGGTAAGAAGGACGTCTTCCCTAGTGCCCCATGCTTCCCCTGATCGTGGTCGAGGACTTGATCTCGGCCTTTAAATTCTGGAACGAGGGCATCCACGAAGGTATGCTCTATCGCAATGACTTCTACGTTAGCCTGCACCAGTTTGCTCTAGCCGATCGCGCGGAGGCCTACAGCCGCGCCACGAAGGAGAGCAACAAGGGGTTTAAGGTGTGCGTGACGGTATCGAAAACCCACTATACGGTTTGGGTCGAAATGCGATCGCACTTAACCTAGCTAGCTCCCCCCAGTATCCCCCCTGAAGCGTCGAATAGTTCCAGCCCTAACCCGCCCCCTGCCCCCAAAACCCTATGTTTTTTACACTGTTGAGCATCTGCCATGGCATATCCTACTCCGGCCCGTTCCAGTCAAGACCTGCTTGATTTTGCCGACTGCTCAACCCACCCCTTTGATGATGTTTCGCTGCTGATTTGTCACGAGTTACGCACTCCCCTCGCTTCAATTCAGGGAGCGCTTAAGCTGTTGGGCTATCAGCAGTCCGGCTCGCTCTCCGATGACGGCCAAAAACTGCTGGCGATCGCCATCAACAATGCCGACCGCCTCACTCGCCTGGCCAATGCCCTAGAGAGTCAGCCTGCTCCACTACTAACGCTGCTCTCCACCGCCGAGATGGAGCTGCTTCAGATTGAGAACGACCTGCACCAGGCCGTCGAGCAGCAGCAAATTTATCTGGCCTATCAACCGATTGTGGCTGTCGATCAGCACCAGGAGATGGGCCAAATTATTGGTTTTGAGGCCCTGGCCCGCTGGCAGCACAGCCAGCGAGGGGCCATTTCTCCCGAGGTGTTTATTCCCCTGGCCGAAAAGGCGGGGCTAATTAATCGCCTGGGTCTAGGTTTGCTGGAGCAGGCCTGCCAGCAGTTACACCATTGGCAGGCCCAGTTTCCTAGTCTATTTCCGCTGAGCATGAGCGTTAACCTCTCGGCGGTGCAGCTGCTCCAGCCGCAGTTGGTCGATCACATTAACCAGATTCTGCAGCAGAACCACATTGCCCCCAGCAGCCTCAAGATCGAAGTAACCGAGAGCGCTCTGATTGAAAACAAAGACCTGGCCCTGGCCACTTTAGCCCAGCTTCAGCAGCTCGGTATTCAGCTCTATATCGACGACTTTGGCACCGGTTACTCGTCCCTGGGACGGCTGCAAGATCTGCCCTTCGATACCCTCAAGATCGATCAATCGTTCACTCGCAACAAAAACTGGGCGATGAGCGAGGCTATTTTGATGCTGGCCGAGCGGCTGCGGCTCGATGTCATTGTCGAAGGGGTTGAAACCCTAGAAGACCTGCAGTGCCTCAAGGCACTGGGCTACACAAAAATGCAGGGCTACTACTTTTCTAAACCCCTTGACAGCGCAAATATGACGGGTCTGCTGCTGCGACAGGCCTTAAAGGGCACCTCTCCGCTGAGTTTGGCACAGCTTAGCTTGGCTCAACCCTGAGGGCAACGCCCCTGGCCCTGGCCCTGGCGCAGCGTCAGTTTAGCTGCTTCAAACTCAAGCCTCAATTTGTTAAAACACGATGTTTCTCCCTGTGCGCTACCTCTATGATGACTGACACGTGTGAAACGCCCTGCATAGACACAACTACAGCTCACCCTCACCTGGCGCTGCTGATTCAAGACGGTAAGCGCCGCCACACTGTTGCGTTGGGCAAGCGATACTACTCTATTGGCCGCGATTGTAACAACGACATTCGCCTGGCCTCCCCAGGGGTGTCTCGCTACCACGCCAATCTGGTATGGCTAGGCGACCACTATTTTATTCAAGATGGCGACGGCACCAACAACCCTAGCTGCAACGGACTGGCCATTAACGGCAAATCGATGGCGGCCAGCCCGCTTAACCCCGGCGACTCAATTATTTTTTGCCGGGGGGTACGCGCTCGGTTGATTACGATTCGGCCCAGTGCCGTAGCGACTCCACCCCCACCCATTCCC
>NZ_JADEXE010000523.1 GCF_015207265.1 Nodosilinea sp. LEGE 07298
GTCTTAATTATGTCTGACGCCTCTACCGCCCGCGCCATTGAATCCCTAGCCGCAGCCATTGGCGACAAAGTGTACCTCGATGTTGCCAAGTGGCACCTGTACCTGGGCGATGCCAAGCTGCACACCCCCCTGGCCGAAAAGCTCTACCCCCTGGTGGTAGGGGATGAGGTGACTGAAGCTGCCGTGGCCGACATTTTGACTAGCACCCCGATTGCGATTGGCGGTGGGCAAAAAACGGTGACGATGGCCGACCTGATTCCAGCCGCTAGCAAGGCCGATTTACTGGAGGCGATCGCCGACTACCAGCGAGATATGTAACGAGCCCTAGCGATTTGGGGGGCGATAGGGAGGGCGCTCTGGGGATTGTTCTGGCGGCAGATCGTCCTCAGGCCAGAGTTCCATTGCGTTAACGTCGATAGTTGGCATAGTGTCATCGCGCAGATTTGGCCCCGAAGGCAGCCCAGCAGTGGCATCGGTAACGGCCTCGCGCAGCTGATTGCGCAGGTGGCGCGTGCGCTTTTTGACGTTACCTAACAGGCCTCCTAACTTGTCTTGAGCCTCAGACTGAAGCTTTTGGCGGCGATCTTGGGCTTCGGCCCCCAGCTTTTGGCGCTGGTCTTGGAGGCGATCGTTAACCTGCTGCTGGGCCTGGCGAGTTGTCTTAACGGCGGCCTCCCAGCCCTGGCGAGGGTCGGGCATTCGATCCATAGGAATGCGGTCGAGCGGAATGCGGTCGAAGGGCGATCGCGGTGGGGCTGGCTCTGGCGGCTGCGGCATGCCCGCCTGAATCAGGGGAGCCATTCGCAGGGCTGCATCTTCAGCCATCATGCGATGACGGCCTGTGCTAATGACGGCTACCGGGTCGAGGGCATAAAGGCCGGGGGCCAGGCCGCTGGTTTCCTCAGGTATAAACAGATATTGCAGAATATTGCCGGTAGCCGGGTCGAAGCGGTAATCGGCAAGCTGGCCGGTGCGATCGCCGTGGTCTGACCACAGCTCGACTACGCCCAGGGGCAAGCAGTCTTGCAGGTGCTCATCAATGGCCTCGACCCGTGCCCCCGCCTTAACCACCACGCCATCGCGCCCAATCGAGCCAATCTGAGACCACAAAAATCGGTGGCTCTGGCGCTGTAGCAGCCCACCGGCGCTACAGCCAATGCCCTGCACCTGATGGGTGCGGCTATTGACCCAAACTTCGGCAATGGAGCCAAACTCTTCGGCGGTGTCTAGGTTAATGGCCAGACGGTGGAGCAACTCGCTCTTCAGCATGCCTTGCGGAAATGACCCGTCCATAGTCAATACTCCTGCGATCGCTAGCCCAGGCCGCCCTCGGCCTGGATGAGGTCTTGTAATCAATGGTAGTCGATCTACCTTCTAGGCTACCTTCTGGGGCTGAACCGCTTCTGGCTTCTCAATTACGAGTTAAAGTGAGCATTGATAGGTCATCTGGGACAGTGTTATGTCTGATCAAGCCGGAAATATTCTATTGGTAGACGACGAGCCCGGTCTACGGGAGGCGGTGCAAGCCTACCTAGAAGACAGCGGCTTTACGGTGCGCGCTGCCAGCAACGCCAAAGAAGGCTGGGATTTGCTCCAGCAGGAAACCCCTGACGTGCTGATCTCTGACATCATGATGCCCCAGGTAGACGGCTATGCCTTTTTGGCTCAGGTGCGCGACGATGTTCGCTTTAAGGGGCTGCCGGTGCTGTTTTTGACGGCGCGGGGTATGACCAGCGATCGCATTCAGGGCTACAACTCGGGCTGCGATGCCTACCTCTCGAAGCCCTTTGACCCCGAAGAGCTGGTCGCCGTGGTCAGCAACCTGATCGGTCGCCGCGCGGCTCAAACGGTAGACTCGGGTGACCTGCCCGATATCGCAGTGATGGCCCGCCAGATCGAAGAAATCAAAGCCATGCTGAGCCAGAAGGGCGGTATCGCTAAGGTGGCCTCCGACATTCGTATCGACCTCACCCCCCGCGAGCAGAGCGTGCTCGATTTGGTCGCCGAAGGGCTAATGAATAAAGAAATTGCCAGCCGCCTGGATACCAGCGTGCGCAACGTCGAAAAGTACGTCAGCCGCTTGTTTAGCAAAACCGGCACCAATAGCCGCACTGAGCTGGTGCGCTTTGCCCTGGAGCACGGCATGGTAACGACTTAAGGAGTAGGCCAGTGATACGCTCGCCGAGCTAATCATCAATAGTTATTCAGATGGCTCAATACGGATTTTGGGGAGCTAGTTCAACAAGGTCTCCAATAGGTTGCCCAGCAGTGCCTTTCCTCGCTTACGGGCATTGTGTACGAACTCAAAGAACCCCAGATAAAGCGGCAGTTTCTCCT
>NZ_JADEXE010000088.1 GCF_015207265.1 Nodosilinea sp. LEGE 07298
GGATATTGCCGGTCGCACCGCTCCCCCCCGGGAAATGCCCATTCTGACCCTGCCGCGCGGCGGTGCTGCCTTACCCCCTAAGATTTACTACCCCTCTCCCCACGAGGCGGCGGCGCATCAGCCTACGCTGCCCCCTGTAGGTCGGCTTAAACCCTATCCTACAGCGGCTCCCAATCCTGCTACAGAGGCCGGATCAGGTGCTCCGGCCCGCGAAACTGCCCCTGGCTTAAACCCTAACCGAGGGCTGAGCCTACCGCCGCTTTCAACCCCTTCCCAGGCTGCTGACCCCCTAGCCGCATTGAATAACCAGCCCCCTGCCTCTAGCCGCCAGCCCAGTGGGCAAGAGCCGCAGCTCATTTCTCACGAAGCCATGGGGTTCAAAGACTTAAAGCTGCAAGACCGCTTTTGGGCCAGGTTGAATGAGCTAGCGGTCAATCTCCAGCAGGAGGCCCTAGACAATCGTCCCGAGGCCATCGAGGCTGAGCCAGTTGTGGTAGACGAGGTCAGCGAGACCCCGCCGGAGTTTATTCCCTTTGCTGGCGAAGTAGTGATCTACGAAGATGAAGACCCCGCTCTCACGACTGTCAAGACAGCTGAAGCGATGGTGTTTGAAGCGTCTGATACAGAAGTCACCCCTGAAGCGATTACTCCACCCATGCCCATCTTGGTATTGCCCGAGGGTGACCTGATCGCTGGCGAACCTGTCTTGGTGACTCTACGGGTGCCGTTTCATCCCAACCGCCTGTACCTCAAGGTTTGGATTACTGATCCTCAGACTCGCAGCCTCGCCGATGAACCCCGTCAGGTGATGAATCTGCTGCCCAACGGGCAGGGACAGTTAGAAGGTAACCTACAGCTGACGGTGCCCCTGGGCTGCCTAGAGGCCCGGTTTGAGGCCATTTCTGTCGATATGGTGACCCAGCAGGAGAGCTATAAAGCCTCCGTCAGCCGCGACATTACTCTACCTGGCCTGACCTCGCCGGGGCTAGATGAGTTTCAGCTCTAGGCTGCGGAGTAGACTATACGTCAGCGGCAGTAGTAAAACCGTAAGGTTTTGCAACGAATCCCAGGAAATCCCGCAAAGAGTAGGGTTGTATACCAGGGATGACCCTACAATAAATGGCGGCTTTTCTAGGCTGACTAGGCCCATTAGCCCTCCAGCTATAGGACTGGTTCAGGCTCGGAAAGTTTCGGTCGTTGCCTTAGGGCACGGTCGTTTGACCCCTGGCTAATTTAGGTTTTTGGGGCTTGGGCAAATCAAACTCATAATTCTAATGTTGAGCCGTTAACCCGTGCTATCAGCCAGTCTGGTAAGTGGTTGAGGTGAGACTTCGCCCCCGATTGCCAGGGCTTAAGGTAGAGAAATCATCCCCACATCACAAACCGCTATCTACTATCTAGGAAACTAGGACGGGTGACAATGAATCCTATGTCGAAGCTTAAAGCAGCTGCACTGGTGGCAGCCACTCTTGGGGTGCTTGGTGGGGCCGGTCAGGCTGTTGCCCAAAACCGTACCCCAGTTCAGCCCATGGTGCGCGAGACAGGCACGCTACTAGCGCAAACCTTTGGCAACACTGATATCAATGCGAATAACTTTCTGGTGGTAGCTGTGCCTGGCAGTACGGCGCAGCCCTATCGGCTGTACATCGTAGAACAGCTTCAGCCCAATCCCCCCTGCTGGACAATCGCTAATCCCGGCGGCGAGCCCACTCAAGTCAATGCGCTGTGGAACACCTTTGACTTTACCGGCGTTTGTCGTCTGCAGCGCGATACCAACGGCTATGCTATTCGTCTGGCAGGCCAAGACTTGTCAGGGGCTCGATTTGAGGTCAACCAGCGAGATGGCGACTTGCTGCTACAGTTTGCTCCTAGTACTATTTCGCGCAATCGCATTACCATTGGCCGCGCCAACGGCATCAGCCCTACCGGTTTTACCCAACTCGATCTCAATCCCGGTTGGTCGCTGACCAAACGCACGTTTAATGATCAAATTGTCAGCTCTCATCTGGTGTATTTCACCAATGACCTGACCCTGGCCCAGTTACAGGGCGGTGAAACCGGTGGTGGTACGCCTCCGGTTACTCCACCCGTTACGCCCCCGACCCTGGCTTTCAACGACATTCGGGGCAACCGCTACGCGTCTGAAATCACTCGCGCCGCTAGTCTAGGGGTGATCTCAGGGTTCCCTGAGGACAACACTTTCAGACCCACTGCGCCGCTGACTCGAGAGCAGGCCGTTTCGGTCGTCATTGAAACCGCATCGAGAATTCTGCCGACATCGGTGATTGCCCAGGCTGATCAACAGGTGTTTAGGGCTCCGTTCCCCGATGTGGCGGCTAATCGGTGGAGTGCTCTTAAGATTCGTCAGGCTCAGCAGCTGGGCTTTGTCAGCGGCGATGCTGGTACCGGCAACTTCCGACCCACTGACAATGTCTCCCGAGCCGAGCTAATGGCCATGATGTATCGGGTGGCTCAGGTGCGGGCCAACGCTGGGGCCGGTGACACCACTAGCACTAGTCCCGTGCCAGGGCTCGATCCAGCGACTGGGGGGTTAGTACCTAATATCGCCAACCCATCCAACTTCACCGACATCAACGGTCACTGGGGGGCCAATGCAATTAGGCAAATGGCCGCTTACTGTGCGATCGCCACTCCGCTTAACGAAACCGGCACCAACTTTGCTCCCAACACGAATGCATTGCGCGACTACACTGCCGCCGCTGCCGTTCGGGCCATCGACTGCCCCGCCGCCCGACCCCAGTAGGGCTACGACTACCAGAGCAGAGACAACGCGTTAGTTCTAGGGTGAGCACCTGTGGGTGCTCACCTTTTTTTCGGTTTGCGATCGCCTAGCGCACTGCGCACAGCAGTCCGTAGCGAATCAGGCCGCTCTGGAGCCCCTGACGCATAGGGCCTAGCGCTAGCGCCCCCTGGAGGGTGCCAGGGCCGGCCTTCACTAGCCCTGCTAGACCCTCAGGGGTGAGAGCCGAGGCGATCACCTCATCCCAAAAAGGGGCCACAGCTAGCGACCAGTCGGCGCTGTGTAGGTGGCTAAACCCGCAGCTGTGCGCGATCGCCTCGTAGTCAGGCAGGGCAATGACGTAGGGCAGTCCGTAGACCTGATAAATCCAGCTGAGCTGCTGCTGCTCTAGCCAAGTCAATGGCCCCGCTAGTGAATAGGTAGGGCGATGGCACCAGGTTGCCATCAGTAATTTGCCTCCCGGCTTTAGCACTCGGTAGCACTCCTGCAAAAAGGTCACCTTGTCGGGCATGTGCTCGCCGCTTTCCATTGACCATACGAAGTCAAAGCTTTGGTCTGCAAAGGGAGTTTGTAGCGCATCGGCCACCTCAAAACGAGCGCAGGGAGGTGTGTCTTCGCCCAAATTTGCTGCGGTAGCCCGCTCTGTCGCTCGCTGAATCTGCACCGGGCTCAGGGAAATACCGGTGACCCTGGCATTAAACCGGGTTGCCAGTTCCAGCGCACTGCCACCAATGCCGCAGCCGCAGTCCAAGATATCGGTCGCCTGGGTAACCCCTGCCCAGGCCAAACACTCGTCGATCAAATCAATCTGGGCCTGGCGGCGATTTTTGCGCTGACGCCCATCCGGGCCGTAGTAGCCATGGTGCATGTGCTCGCCCCAGATCTGCTCCCACAGCCCCGACGAGTCGTCATAAAACGTCTGAACTTTTTTGTGCAACGTATTGACCATGTCGATCCGGGGCTAAAGAACAGTGCCCCACAGGGGCTTAACGGGTTAAATCTTCCGCTATATTGGCTGAGAGCGTCAACTCGTGGAAATATAGGGTTGCCTTTATCCTCCGTGTTTTGCGGAATGTTCAGCTTATGCAGATGACGGTTCCGCGCACCATATGCCTTGGTTTTTTAGTGCTCATAACCGTGGGTACCCTACTGCTGCTGCTGCCCTTCGCCACCGCCAGCGGCGATTGGAATGACCCTTTGGTGGCCTTTTTTACGGCAACCTCCGCTGTCTGCGTGACGGGGCTGATTGTAGTCGATACTGGTAGCTACTTTTCAGCCTTTGGAGAAGCCGTTATTCTCACGCTAATTCAGGTGGGGGGGCTAGGCTACATGACTGCTAACACTTTTTTGGTGCTCCTGCTGGGACGACGGCTGGGGCTGCGGGAGCGATTGGCTATTCAGCAGTCAATGGATAACACCGCCCTGGCGGGGGGCAAGTCGCTGGTTCTCTCCATCATTGCCATGACGCTTGTCTTTGAGCTAACTGGTCTGTTTTGCCTCTACCCCGTGTTTAGCCAAGACTATGGGGCAGCCTATGGCCTGTGGTTATCGGTATTTCACAGCATCAGCGCCTTTAATAATGCTGGCTTTAGCCTATTTGAAGACAGCCTGGTCGGCTATGCTCTCAACCCCTGGGTCAATGCAATTATCACAGCGTTAGTGATTGTTGGCGGCATTGGCTATCAGGTAATTATGGAATTGCTTAATTGGCTGCGCAACCGCATTGAGGGCAATCGCTGCCGAGGCCTATTTTCCCTCAACTTTAAAGTCGTTACCAGCACTACAGCGGTGCTGTTGGCCATAGGCACGCTAGCCTTCTTTGTCATCGAGTACCAAAATCCAGACACGCTAGGGCCAGTAGAGCCCCACTATAAGCTGTTGATGGCCTGGTTTCAGTCTGTTATTGCGCGTACTGCCGGGTTCAATACCATCGACATTGGGGCAATGGGGAACGCCTCGCTATTCATCATGATTGCTCTCATGTTTATTGGAGCCAGCCCTGGCAGCACGGGCGGTGGGATTAAAACCACCACAATTCGCATTTTGATTGCCTGCACCCGGATGGCCCTGCAGGGCAAAGAGCAGGTGCTCTGTTTTAGGCGGCAAATTCCGACTAGCCGGGTGCTGAAAGCGATCGCAGTAGTCGTGGGCTCAGGTATAGCCGTTGTTGCCGCTACCGCCCTGGTTGCCGTTAGCAACCCTACCCTAAACTTTATCGAGATTCTCTTTGAATCGGTTTCCGCCTTCGCTACCGTAGGGCTTTCCACCGGCATTACTGCCGATCTTTCTGATATCGGTAAATACGTGATTATTTTTACAATGTATCTGGGTCGTGTCGGGGTGTTGTTGTTTATGGGGGCGCTACTAGGTGACTCTAAACCCTCGGCGATTCAATACCCTGAAGAAGAACTCTTGATTGGCTAAAAGCGCTTAATCCTCAGTCACTACACAGCAAAAAGGGGAGCTATTGGCTCCCCTTTTTGTAGTTCTTGGGATGGTTCCTGCTTGGGGCGATCGCTGAGGTACCGACGCAGAGTTTGCTGTCGTTTTTGCAACTGCCGCTGGCGAGCGGTGCCGCCTCGTCCCTTGTGGTTACGGCCCGGTCTACGAGGCGACTCCCACCGCTTTAAGTGTTGTGCCATGGTCGTTCTCCTGTGCACTGTAAGCACATCACAGGTGCATAATGGGATAAATTACATCCCAACTTTGTATCTCTTTTAATCATACTACTGTGCTTGAAGGCTGCTGTAAGGCAGATTACTCACTGTTGCAGTATGAGAATACCCTCCGTTAAAAAAAAGACCCTCATCCTAGGACGAAGGTCATTTTTACGGTTAATTTAACGCAATGGCGTCAACCTATTTGACAGTGACCTTACCGCCAGCTTCTTCAATCTGCTTCTTGGCGTCTTCGGCATCTTCTTTAGTAACGGCTTCCTTAATGGCCTTAGGAGCTGCTTCCACCATTTCTTTGGCTTCTTTCAGACCCAGCCCGGTCAGACTGCGCACTACCTTAAGAACAGCGATCTTCTTATCAGCGGGCACTTCGTCAAGAACGACATCAAATTCGGTCTTTTCTTCTTCGGGCTCAGCCGCAGCTGCGCCAGCACCACCCATCATGCCGGGGGCCATCATCATCATGCCGCCGCCTGCGGAGGCAGAGGCGTCAACGCCGAAAGCTTCTTCAATTTGCTTAACTAGCTCAGATGCTTCAAGCAGAGATAGAGACTTAAGCTGTTCGAGAATTTCGTCAGTTTTAGCAGACATAGTTACCAGTTGACTCCTAGTAGAAAAACAATCAAACAGAAAAAACGTGACAGACGAGCTTAGGCTGCGTCTTTTTCGGAGACCGCCTGAATAGCACGAACCAGAGATGCAGGCACCTCTTTGACACCCACTGCCAGTTGGGTCGGCACGGCATTGATACCCACCGCCACGCGGGTCGGCATCGCCTTAATGGCCCCGGCCAGACGAGCCATGAGCTCTTCTTTCGTGGGTAGCTCGGTAATGGCCTTAATTTGGTCTTCGCTTAGGGCCTGACCTTCCATGACACCGCCCCGAAGGGTAGTTTTTTTGGTGTCTTTTTGGAACGCCTGGTATTCCTTAATGGCTCCGCCAAAATCTTCTTTGACCAGCACAAAGGCTGAAGAATCTCTGAGGAACTCAGTGATGGGTTGCCAGTTGTCGTTGCCGTCAACAGCAATCCGCATCAGCGTATTCTTAGCAATTTTGCAAACCGCGCCCTTGGGCCGTAGCCGGTTGCGCAGGTTGCTAATCTCAGCCACAGTCAGACCTTTATAGTCAATTACAAAGGCTAGCTGGGCGTCGTCGAGCAGGGCCTGAATTTCGGCCACCAACTCTTTCTTATTCGCTAGGGTTCTCCCCATATCGATCTCACCTCCTTTTAGTTGGGGATAGGGAAACTTAAGTACCCAATCCAGGACTTGGCCATGCTGGTGTCAGCAATAGTGGCAAAAATAAACCCCGACAACCATGCCGGGGTTAGACCAATCACCAAACGTGCTTAGCGTAAAGCAAAAGCACGTTAGTCATTACGTCAACCTCGGCAGGGTTTATGCATCGCCTTGGCTAGCACCTGCTGTCTACGGTCTTTTATGCTGTTTTTGGGGATTATTTCAGCCGATTGGTCTCCTGGTGTATCTGGGGTAAAACTTGAATTGCCTGGTTAAATTACCTAGGGAGCATCGCCCGTTTTGAAATCGCGCAGAGCGTTAACATCTAGGCGAATGGCAGGCCCCATGGTAGAGGTGATGGTCACAGTCCGCCAGTAACGTCCTTTCGCACCGGAAGGACGGTTGCGATCCACAGTCTCTTGCAGAGCCTTGAGATTGACCAGTAGATCTTCAGCACTAAAATCTACTTTACCAAACATAACATGGACGATGCCGGTTTTGTCGGCCCGAAACTCTAGTTTACCGGCTTTAAACTCGCTGATAGCCTGGGGTAGATCAAAGGTGACTGTACCCCCCTTTGGGGAGGGCATTAGGCCGCGGGGGCCAAGTTGCCGACCCAGCTTGGCCACCTGAGGCATGACATCGGGAGTGGCAATTAGAACGTCAAAGTCCATCATGCCCTTTTGAATTTCGTCAATGAGTTCTTCAGAACCCACCAAGTCAGCTCCGGCAGCGGTAGCCTCAGCCACCTTCTCACCCTTAGCGATAACGGCAACTCGAACGGTCTGCCCGGTGCCCTTAGGCAAAATAACCGTTGTCCGCAGCTGCTGGTCGGTGTATTTGGGGTCGATGCCCAAACGAATGTGGGCTTCTGCCGACTCAGTAAACTTGGCGGTAGCCGTTTCTTTGAGCAGTTCTAGGGCTTCTAGGGGCTCATAAAAACGGTCTTCTACTTTGGCCTGAGCTTCCCGCAGGCGCTTAGATATCTTAGCCATGGTTAATCTCCTTGGGGTCAAACGAAGCGGTGCCTCTTCCCCGTAAATGTGAACAATCAGACGTTGGTCTAGAACGAAACCTTTGATCTAGTCGCCGACGGTAACGCCCATATTGCGAGCGGTACCCTCAACAATATTCATCGCGGCCTCAATGTCATTGGCGTTGAGGTCGGGCATTTTGGTCTCGGCGATCTCTTTGAGTTGGGCACGAGTGATAGAGCCCACTTTCTGGGTACGGGGTTCGCCTGAACCACGCTCAATACCAGCCGCCTTTTTAATTAATACTGAGGCAGGCGGGGTTTTAAGGATGAAGGTAAAGCTGCGATCTTCAAAGACCGAGATCTCAACCGGTATCACCAGACCCACTTTGTCCTGGGTACGGGCGTTGTACTCTTTGCAGAAGGCCATAATGTTAACCCCGTGCTGACCCAGGGCTGGACCGACAGGGGGAGCTGGGTTTGCCTTTCCAGCAGGAAGTGCCAGCTTAATCAGCGCTACAACTTTCTTCGCCATTAATTAACTCTCTTTTTCCACTTGGTTAAATTCCAGTTCTACTGGAGTGTCACGTCCAAAGATGGACAGCAGCGCCTTGAGCTTGCTGCGCTCGGGGCTAACTTCCACCACCTCGCCCTCGAAGTCTTTGAAGGGACCTGAGAGCACGGTGATTTTGTCTCCAGGGGCCATGTCGACCTTGACCACGGGCTTTTGCTCTTCGGTGCGCTTGAAAATGCGCTTCACCTCGCTCATGCCGAGGGGCATGGGCTTGACATGGCCGCGACCGCGACCATAGGCTCGACGCTGCTCAGCACCTACAAAGTTGATGACATGGGGAGTGTTCTTAACCACTGACCAAGCTTCATCATCCATGTACATGCGCACCAGGACATAGCCAGGAAAGACCTTTTCGTCGATATTCTGGCGACTTCCATCTTTGCGGAGCTTGATCGCTGGGGTCTGGGGAATCTCAACTTGGAAAATGCGATTGACTACATCTAAGGTATTGACGCGCTGCTCGAGGTTGAGCTTTACACGCTTTTCGCAACCAGACGCCACTTGCACGGCATACCACCGGGCTTTGCGCTGGTAGAAACGGGCTGCTTCGCCTTCATTGCCTTCTTCTGTTGCAGGCCCAGAGCCTGGCTCTGGAGACTCGGCCTCTAGATGCTCATCTAAAGGCTCGTCGAGAGGAGCGTCGTCGTAGTTGAAGTTTTCAAGCGCCATTAGAATACTTGCCCCGAAATCCACCCAAATAGCCGGTCAACCAGATAGATCAGGGTCGCAGAAAGGCTAACCATGAGAATGACAGCGGCAGATTCGCTAATTAACTGCTGTCGGCTCGGCCAAACCACTTTGCCTAACTCTTCTTTGGTGCCCTGCAAAAAGGTACCGACATTAAAGCCTTGCTCGGCAACCTGGGTATCTGCGGCCTTACCCTTAGACTCTACGGCGGTGTCTTTCTTAACCACTGGTTTGGCTCCTGTTGGCGCTTGTCCGAACTGTCTAACTGGGAGAATGAACCGATAATGTTGACCTAACTAGGCAAAAGAGAAAATTTAGTAAACTAAATGGTAGCGACTAAAACCCCTGGCCTAATTAACAAGTGTAAGGCAGTGACAATACCCACCGCTTTGGACTGTTTTAGAACTAAAACACCATTGCCTTGGGAATTGCCGCCGCCACACTTCAGCGCGCCCTGGAGGACTCGAACCCCCGACATCGGGTTTTGGAGACCCGCGTTCTACCAACTGAACTAAGGACGCATGGAGCCAGGTGCTTAGCACCAAAACTCAGCTATACCCAATTCTAGTTGATTGGGCGGTCAAAACGCTGCTTCAGGCGAGTAGCTTTACCAACGCGATCGCGGAGGTAGTAGAGCTTGGCCCGACGAGCCTTACCACGACGCATCACGGTGATGTTGGCTACCTTAGGGGCATGGAGCAGAAACACTCGCTCGACGCCTACCCCTTGGAAAATCTTTCGCACCGTGATGGAGCGATTGATGCCGCCATTGCGCATGGCAATGACGGTGCCCTCGTAGGGCTGGATTCGCTCTTTACCACCTTCTTGAATACGCACGCCAACACGAATGGTGTCACCGACGTAGATGGTGGGCAGATCGGTCTTTAACTGCTCCGCCTCAATTGAGCGGATGATTTCCTCTGCGTTCATAGGACCTGCAAATGTGCACGGTCTACGATTATAGACTATGGGGGCGTTAAGTCATAGTCTGTTTTAAGGTTTTTCTGTAAGTGATTTTTTGTTTGGTTGAATGGGGTATTCTCGCCTGGCTCTGGGCATAGTGTTTACAGAGCATACGCCCCTTTCTCTCGCCCCCTCTTTCTCCACCGGATATGTCTACCCTGCCCCTTGACTCTATGCCGCCGGGAGAGCAGCCTAGTCTCGATTTCGCTGCCGATGCTCCCTGGGAGATGTCCTGGGAGATGTTGGATGCGATCGCGGCTCCACTGTGGATAACGGACCAGCATCACCGCTGGATTTTTCTCAACGCGGCCTGTACCCCACTGGTCGGTAACAATCGCTCAGCTCTAATAGGGCAGCGGGAAATGGATGTGCTGCCGCTAGGGGTAAGCCAGGAAGTGATGGCGGCAGGGCAGCGAGCTGTGGCCAGTGGTGAAGCGCAGCCCTTTGCGGTAGAAATGACCGATGCCGCTGGAGACTACCGCCGCTTGACGGCGACGACCTGGCGCTTTTTTGCCCCCGATGGTGAACTGCGGCTGATGGTCAGCCTGCAGGATGTTACCCCCTTGCATCGAGTTGAGCAAACGCTGCATCGCCAGTCGGAGCGAGAGCGGCTGCTAGGGGCGATCGCCCAGCATCTTTTGCAGTCTCTTAATTCTGAGGATCTGCTGCAAACAACGGTTAACGAGGTGCGCCGCTTCTTGCGCATTGATCGGGTGCTGTTCTACAGCTTTGACCCCGCCTACAACGGGGTAGTGGCCGAGTCAGCTAGCAGCACGATGGCCGGATCAGCAATGGCCCAGATCGACTTGAGTTTTACGCCTGCCGATCTAATGCGCTATCGCCGGGGAGAAATGGAAGTCATAGATGACATTACTACGGCTCACCTGCCCGCGTCCTATTTGGCTAAGTTTGACCAGGCCCAGGTCAAAGCCTGTCTGATTATGCCGATTGTAGAGGCGGAATCACTCTATGGCTTGGTATGTGCTCTCGACTGTAGTGGTCCGCGCCCCTGGGCGGCTTGGGAAATTGAAACCCTGCGAGAAGTCGCGACTCAGGTGGGAGGGGCGATCAAGCAGGCTCGTCTTTACCACCAGGTGCAGCGGCTCAACACCGACCTGGAACAGCAGGTGGCCCAGCGCACCGAGCAGCTGCAAACGGCACTGGAGTTTGAGGCCACCCTTAAACGCATTACCGACCGGGTGCGCGACAGTCTGGATGTAAACCAGATTATGCTAACGGCGGTGAAAGAACTGACCGAAGCCCTCGACGTGAAGGGTTCGAATACGTCGCTTTACGACCTGGAACAGGGCACATCGACAATTTATTACGAGTACAACAGCTCTAGCCCTTCCTACCAGGGTCGGGTGGCTCAGATGGAGGCATTCCCGGAGGTGTATCACCAGCTGCTGGACGGCCAGTACTTTCAGTTTTGCTCGGTGGAGCCAAACCCGGTGCGGGGTTATGTCGCTATGCTGGCCTGCCCAATTGTGGATGATCGCGGTGTGCTGGGCGATCTGTGGCTGATCAACGATCGCGATTACGGCTTTAATGACATTGAGATTCGTCTGGTACAGCAGGTGGCAAACCAGTGCGCGATCGCGATTCGTCAGGCGCGGCTGTACCAGGCGGCTCAGTCGCAGGTGGCCGAGCTAGAGCGGCTTAACACCCTCAAAGATGACTTTCTCAGCACGGTTTCCCACGAGCTGCGCACCCCGGTAACCAGCATGCGGGTAGCGCTGCAGTTGTTAGGGGTAACCCTCAACCAGGAGTTTGACCTGACCGCCGACCTGCAAAAACCGAGAGCTGAGCAGACGCGGATTGGCCGCTACTTCAGCATTTTGCAGGAGGAGTGCGAGCGCGAAATTAGCCTGATCAATGACTTGCTTGACCTGCAGCGACTGGACGTAGGCAATCACCCAATTCAGCCTGAGCCGATTTTGCTCGGTACCTGGCTAGCCAGCTGGATTGATAGTTTTGTAACCCGGGCTAAAAGTCGCGACCAGACCCTAAAACTTGTAGTCGCCCCGGCCCTGCCGATGTTGTATACCGATCTGGCTAGTTTGGAGCGGGTGCTGGCAGAGTTGCTCAACAACGCCTGTAAGTACACCCCTCCTGGTGAGCAAATCACCCTGGATGTTTCGGCCCACCCCGATTCTCCTGCCGACCAGGTAGCCATTGCCCTCACCAATACCGGCGTTACGATTCCGGCTGAGGAAATGCCTCGCATCTTTAACAAGTTTTACCGCGTTCCCAGCGCCGACCCTTGGAAACAGGGCGGTACTGGTCTGGGCTTGGCCCTGGTTAGAAAGCTGGTAGTTCACTTGGGAGGCGATGTGAAGGTCACCAGTGATGAGAATCGGACCTGCTTTACCATTGCTTTGCCTATTCAGACGGCCCTGACTCGATAGGCCCTGACCTGATAGGCCCTGACCCGATAGGATAAGAACAGGTTTTCTCATCCTACGGTGAACGTTATGGATAGCGCTGTCAATGAAACTCCAGTGGTCTATTCAGGACAGTTTGGTGACTACACTATTACTCCAGCCGATCGCCAGGGGGTAGTGCTTTACCGCGCTGGCTTAATGGTGGCGGCACTGGCCTTTGGGGCAGGGGCTGCGATCGCGCTTTTCTCTAACCAAAACTCGACTTTGGTGCAGGCCATTAGCGCCCTCTACACGCTGTTTTGGCTGGGCCTGGGGTTGAGTTTGGCCACTATTCATATCTATTTAGTGCCTCTGCACCGACTATTGCAGGGAGTTTGGCTGGTGGGGGGGCTGGCGTCGTTGGCGCTCTCCCACGGCATTGATGGCCCTCTGGCCCAAACGGTAATGGCAACTCCTGCGGTGCTCTGGGGAATAGGTTTTACCTTCGTTGCGCTCACCGGTATTTTCTTCAAGGAAGCCTTTTGCTTCGATCGCCTAGAGACTAAGCTGCTGACCCCACTGGTACCGCTGCTGCTGCTAGGGCATTTGGCGGGCTGGCTACCTCTGGGTGTGGAGCAGGGATTGCTGGCGGCCTGGGCCGTTTTATTTTTGGTGTTTGCCCTACGCAAAGCCGTGCAGCCCATCGTGCCCGATATTGGCGATAAGTCGGTGTTTACCTACCTAAAGCAGCAGCGCTCGACGCCTCCAAGCCTCGGTTAGCCCTTTGGTAACTGTGCTTTAGAGGCAGCCTGACCTGAGCACCTGCGCATTTATACTGATATGCAAGGTGTTGAGACGATTCTGGTGGGTTAGTTGCTGATCAGGATTGTTTTGGCGTTGGTAGCTAGGGGTTACCAACACCTTTAGCCTGAACGTCACGACTAGAACTGGAGCACCATGAGCATTACTCCTGGCCCCATTGGGGCCTCATCTTCTGTCAATTACTCAGGGGACTATTCAACAGAACTGTGGCCTTTGAGTTCGTTGTTCTCGAACCCTGTTCGCAACTCATTGAGTAACGACCCCTGGGCTAGAGCGCTGTTTACGACCAGCCAAAGGGCTGCCGCTAAAAAGCGACCGCGCCGTCTCAATCGCCCCTATGCTGCCTCAGGGTCTAGCGTTTCTCAAAGGGCTGGAGTACCTGGCGTAGGGATAGCTGTACCGTCTCCCTACTCCCTGGCAGAGGCCGCGCCTCAGCTGGCGAACCCGTTGGCCCCCCTGCGCGATCGCGATCGCCAGGCCCTGGGAGACATGTTTGCCCATGACCAGATGGCGGTCATTGAAGCCGATATTCTCCATCGACTGAGTCATTTAGTGCCTGAACCGACCTGGGATGTTGAACCCTACGAGTTTTTGAAGGAGTTTTTGTAGCGCTGATCGAGTATCGTCCGCCGCGCATTGGCCACCGCTATAGTGGGGCAAATCTGCTGCTGTAATTAAGATCTGGACAGCGGTAAAACAGCTTTAGATATTCTCAAAAACGGTTGAAATAATGTTGTTTAAAGAGGTTTAGTCCGATTTAGAAAGGAAAACTGACAACTGATTAATAGCCCTTAAACTTTTCTGAATCTAATCTTACCGCTGGCATCAGGCTTTCTTAGGATTAGGGCTATACGCTCTCTAATGGCGAATTCGATAGTGTTTAGTACGCCACGGAGAGTGTTGTATGGTTCTCAGTCGACAAAAATTCAACCGCTATGCGTTAGCCGGGGTGTTTGCTGCCACTGTGGCAGCGGGTGTTGCTGCTCCTAGCGCACTGTCCCAAAATTCAATTATTCAAGTCGATGGTTCTAGCACAGTCTTCCCCATCAGCGAAGCCATGGCTGAAGAATTCATGGCTGCAAATCGTGGCACTCAGGTTACCGTTGGGGTATCGGGTACGGGCGGTGGCTTTAGCAAGTTTTGTGCTGGTGAGCTAGATATTACTGGTGCATCTCGCCCCATCAAATCGTCTGAGGCTGAGGCCTGTACCGCCGCTGGGATTGAGTACATTGAAGTACCTGTGGCCACCGACGCGCTGACGGTTGTGATTAACCCAGATAATACCTGGGCCGAGGAGATGACCTCTGAGCAGCTCAAGATGATGTGGGAGCCCGCCGCTGAGGGCACTATCACCCGCTGGAATCAGATCGATCCCAGCTGGCCCAATGCCCCCATCGACCTGTTTGGCCCCGGTACCGACTCCGGTACCTTTGACTACTTCACCGATGAAATTGTCGGAGAATCGGGCGCAAGCCGGGCTGACTACACCGCTAGCGAAGATGACAACATCTTGGTTCTGGGTGTGTCTCGCGATACCAACGCTTTGGGCTACTTTGGTCTGGCCTACTACCTGGAGAACCAGGATACTCTTAAGGCGGTCGCGGTGGATGGTGTTTTGCCTACACCGGAGAACGTCGAGAATGGCACCTACGTTCCTCTTTCTCGCCCTATATTCCTATATGTGAAGAAGTCTAGCTTGGAGAGCAGTGACGAAGTGCGCTCTTTCATGGAGTTTGTGCTCGACAACGCAGCTGAGATTGTGCCCGAGGTCGGCTATGTACCTCTATCTGAGCAGCGCTACGAGGCAATTTTGGCTGAGCTGTAAGTTTCGCTAGTTTTGGCGCGATTGCCCTCTGAGCCCACTTTGTGACCACTGTCTATTTCGCAAAGCCCTTGGGAATTAACCGCATTCCCAAGGGCTTTACGGCGACTACTGCCCGTTGTCCCAAAACGGTTGCAGCCGCTGACGCCTCATCATCCATGAAAGCTATGACGATTAGGGAATCTGTAGAAGCGCCTCAACCCGCTCAGGTCAGTCCATCAGTACCCCAGAGACCTGGACCCCGCTATTCAAGGCGTCTGATTCAGGCTAAATGGCTGTTGGCCCCCTTGCTAGGTCTATCCCTGGTGCTGCACGGTCTGTTGCTGATAGTTCCAATGCCTTCTCGTCCTATTCCAGAGGTAGAAGAAGATCCTGCTGCCGAAGAGGAGTTTGTCGATCTGTTGAGTATCAGCAGCCTGCCCGAGGTCGAGCCGGAGCCGATAGAGACTCCACCGGCGGTGGAAGCTGTCCCACCGCCGGCTGCGGCGGCACCGACTGCCCCAACGCAGCCAGTCATTCCTGAGGTATATTCAAGCACTCCACCCCCTGATGCCAATTCAGCCGAGCCGCTTCCTCCGGCAGAGGATGCGTTTACGTCTGACCCCCAGCCGGAGCCACCCACAAACGTTGTCCAGGACGAAGACGCGCTCGAAATTTTTAGCCGCCTCACGCGCGGCTCTGGGGAGAGCGATTTTGACTCGACAGCGACCTCCTTTCCAGCGATCGCCTACCTGATCCGTGGAGGCATTGGTGAATGGTCGCCCGCCGAACAGAGCTGCTTTTTCACCCAAATTAGCGATGCCGACTACCGCCTTCAACCTAGCGCGGTGTCGCTGCGTTATTTGACGCGCAATGTTCAACTCATTGAGACTCAGGATATTCCTCGTACTTTTCCAGCGCCTCAGTTCCAGGTGGGTAAAGTGGACGGTGGCTACTGCGATCGCCCCTTGTTTCAGGTGTTAAGAGAGGGCCAGCCTTACCTTTTTGTGTCGCTGGTGGGGATTGGGGTGGGTGCCCCTGGACAACAAGCGTCCGGGCTGGTAATTATCTGGTCTAGCGATCCCCGGACTGGCTAAACCGCTGTTATAGCCATCGCCACGAAGGTTAGGACATTTCCACTGGCAACCCATAGGCGATGGCTATACGCTAGTTCGCTACCCCAGGTTTGGCTACAGGCGGTCAGTACTGTCCTAAGCGAACTGGCCAACACTATATAACCAGTGCCTGGCAACTTCTCCTGCCATCTTGGTGGGATGACTGAATAATAGGTAATGACAATACAACGTTCCCCTCTGGTTGGTATGACTACTCGCTTTGCCCCGCCCGATCGCGCTCGACCCCGATGGCAGATTCTGCTAGCCCCTATGCTCCTGGCCTCGCTAGGTCTGCACGGACTGTTGCTCATGCTGCCTGTAGGACCATCGGATGTAGTGATTCCTCCTCCCGACCCTGAGCAAGACAGTGTAGCGATCACCCGTGTGCCTCCGGCGGGTACCCCTGAGGCGGCTGCAACTCCGACCTCAGCGGCAGCACCAGCGACAGTAGGTACTGCCGCAGCCCTCGCTCAGCCGCAGCCAGTACTGCAAAATACCCCTGCACCCAGACCAGCCCAGACAACCCCTGCACCCAGTCGGCCCCGAGTGGGTGCAGCTCGACCGGCTGCCCCAACTAACAATGTGGCTCAGCCCAGTGCTCCGGCGGCCAGTACGCCCCCTGCCGATTCGGTTACGTCCTCTGCTCCACCGTCCGCTCCGGCCTCTAGTCAGCCGCTGTTTGAGGGGGATTTGGGCGATCGCCTGCGTACCTACGTCGCTGGGCTCAACCTTCCTGCAGAGCGAGTTGAGCAGCTGCGGGCCGCCATTCTCCAGCGGGTTACTTACACCGCCGAGGCCACCACCGCTGCCGCCTTCGAGCAGAACCTGAGCCAGTGGCAATCGACCATTCGCGCCGACACCGGATTGACTACCCTTACCCCAGAGCCAGCCCCGACGGAGCTAGACGTCACCTACTACCAGCGGGCTTGCCTTTCAGAATCACCAGGGCCAGTGCAGGCGGGGGTGTTGGTTAGCCCTAGTGGCTCTACCCGCAGCCAGCCAGTGGTGCTTCGCAGCTCCGGCTACGGCGCGGTAGATGACCACGCCCTGCGTGCTGTGACCTCCCATCAGTTTCCCCCCAGCAGCGAGGCCAGGGCCTACACCGTCACCGTAGACACTGAACTGCGGGGCCAGGCCGACTGCCTCACGGTTGATACCCTGGCTCAGGAGGCCAGCGCCACGGGCACCTGAGCGCGATCGGTAAGAATCTCATAGCCAGTTTCGCTGACTAGCACCGTGTGCTCAAACTGGGCTGACAACGAGCGATCGACGGTTACCACTGTCCACTGGTCTTTCAGGGTGCGGGTTTGCTTTGACCCAGCGTTGAGGATGGGTTCGATCGCCAGCGTCATGCCGGGCCGCAGCTTCATGTTGGGCAACTGTCGGGTGCGAAAGTTAAATACCGAGGGCGCTTCGTGCAGGTTGCGGCCCACCCCGTGTCCAGTGAAGTCTTCTACAACGGCAAAACTATAGCTGGCAACGCAGTCTTCGATCGCCCCAGCAATGTCCAGCAGCGTGTTACCGGGCTTCACCTGGGCAATGCCCGCGTAGAGAGCCGCCTCCGCTGCCGTCATCAGCTGTTTGGCCTGGGCTGATACCTCACCCACCGCAATGGTGATGCACGAGTCGCCGTGAAAGCCGTTGTAGTAGGCCCCGGTATCGACCTTGAGCAGGTCGCCTCGACGAATCACCTGCCGCTTGTTGGGAATACCATGCACCACCTGGTCATTAATACAGGCGCAAATCGAGGCCGGAAAACCATGGTAGCCCTTAAAGCTAGGAGTCGCCCCCATCTCGCGAATACGTGTTTCGGCGTGGGCATCGAGGTCGGCGGTGGTCATACCCGGCTGTACCAGAGCCTGGATCTCTTTTAGCACCGTAGCCACAATGCGAGCCGCCTCGCGCATAATCTCCAGCTCAGCTTCGCTCTTGAGTTCGACTCCCCGCACGCGACGGCTGCGCTTGGGCAGGGTCGTCTGGTCAGCTCGACCGGGAATCAGATTGGTCAAAAAGTTCATAAATGGTTCGCAACGGGATCAAGGCTCTTGCCCCTTCACCAGTGTAATCTGTCAGCGCTCAGGATGAGTCTGCCACGGCTTCACAGAGGAGGCTAGTAGACAGCGGCATAAGTATGACGACTATTGCCAATCGCAAGGGAGCAGGGGAGCTAGGGAGCCAAGCGAGCCGGAATGGTGGGCATATTTCAGCCGTCGGGTACTAGAGGTACTGAATGCTAGTCTTCGCTTTGCCCGTACTTCCCCTCACCTAATAGGTGATCTCTTCCTCGGTGTACTCACGAGGCTCGACGTGAATAGTAATTCGGGCCGGGCCGTAGACTTGCTCTAGACGGTCTTCAACGGCTTCGGTGACGGTGTGGGCGGCCCGCAGCTCGGTGGGCTTGACCACCAGATGCATGTCAATAAACACCTGCCGCCCCAGCAGCCCCCGCGAGGCAATGCTGTGACAGTTGACCACGCCGGGCACCTGCATGACCTGGGCGTGAATGGCCTCCGGGTCGATCGCCATTTCATCGACCAGCCAGGGTAGGTTTTCGCGCAACACGGCCCACCCGCTCTTAAATACCAGCAGCGCCACCGGAAACGCCAGGGCCACATCTAGCCAGGCTAGCCCTTGCCAGACACCAATTAGCCCGGCTAGCACGACGATGGTGGTCCAAATGTCGCTCATGGTATGGCGAGCGTCGGCTATCAGAATTTTGCTGTTGAGAGCCTGACCCACCCGGCGTTCGTAAAAGGCAACAAAGATATTGATGCCCAGCACCGTGAGCATAATCCAGAGAGCGGTAGCACTCATGGTGACCTGGTTACCCCCTGAGACAACGCGCTCTACGGCACTTTTGAGAATTTCAAAACAGGCAATGCCCAAAAAGGCCGCCACGCCCAAGGCCCCGATCGCCTCAAATTTTTGGTGACCGTAGGGATGATCGCGATCGGGTTGGGGATCGGCCAGGCGGTTGGTGGCCAGGCCCAATACATTGTTGGCGCTGTCAGTAACGCTATGCAGCGCATCGGCCAGCAAGCTCAGCGACCCCGTTATCCAACCCACCGTAGCCTTAAGCCCTACTACCGCCAGGTTGAGGGCCAAGGTAATTAACAATACCCGCTGCACTGCCTGGCGATTGTCGAGAGTGGGCGTAGGGGGGCGATCGCTCATTAGTAAACCAGTAGGCAAAAACTAAAGCAGGCCAGGCAGCTAGGAATATTCTAGGAACACCTAAGCCTATCCCTGGGTCTACGTTACTGCTTGAGCGGTTGCTCGGAATACTCTGGTTTTTGCTAATAAAAGTAAATCGTGCGCGATCAAAAGCTCAGTATTCGGTTCTTTATGAGCAGCAACTCCGCTTATGATCGGTAAAGTTTGCTTAAGGATTCCGTAAATACCCTTAGGGATCGGATTCCAGAACCGAGGTGCCCTGACTAGTCTAGGAGTGAACGCGGCCGCTGTGTGCTTACAACCGTCTATCGGTGTCAACCTCCCAGCTAAATGGCCAAACCTGCCGTGACCTCTCGTTAACCCCTTTTGTATTCATCATGAAACATTGGTCGGCTATTACCCTACCCACTTTGGGTGTGACAGTGGCCCTGGCCACTGCCTTTACCCCAGGGCTGGCCGTAGCCGCAGACTTACTGCCCCCAGAGTTGATTGAGCTAACCGATGGCAACTCGACCTACCAAGCTGATCTGCTGCGCTTTAGCGAAGACCAATCGTGGCTAGTAGACGGTTTCGAGACGATATTTACCGATCTGTACTTTCTCAATCTTGGTAACAGCGCCGCCCCGCGTGAACTAAGGCTTGAAGATCTGCGATCGCTATCCTTTAGTCAGCCCGCTACCAATCGCTTCAGCGCTAGCTTCTCCACCTTTGGAGCCAATCTCAACTTCTCAATTAATTCTGTGCTGCTGGGGAGCATTCCGGGTAGCTACCGCGCTGCCCGCCAGGAAACCGTAACGCTTACTAACACCGGAACCGACTGGCTTGACGTCAGTCTGTTCAAGTACATCGACTACGACCTCCAGTTCGATGGCGTACTCGATAATGACACCGCCCTCTTCTCAAACAACACCTTTACTCAAACCGACTCTAGCGGGGCACGCGCTACTCTCACCGTTGACCAAGTTCCAACAGCGGTACAGATTAGCCCCTATGGTCAGCTGCTAGCTCAGCTATATAACTCTCCCGCCACCGGGCTGCAGCCTAACCCTGGTCCGTTTATCGATGGCGATGCCACCGCTGCCTTTCAATTTGATCGTGGCCTAGCCCCAGGCGAGTCGGTAGTGTTCAACTTTGTGATGACGGTACAGCGCCAGGCTACATCAAAGGCCGTACCTGAACCAGGCACGGCCTTTGCAATTAGTGTTGTGGCGGCGGGGCTGGCGCTACTGCGCCGCCGAAGCTAGCTAGCTCAAGCCAAATCTAGTACTTGTTTAGGTTGATACCGGCTTCTTTAGCCATGGCATCTAGGCCCTTAGATTGCAGGGTCTTGATAGCTTTAGTTGACAGACGCAGTTTTACCCAGCGCTTGCCCTGGGGCCACCACACCCGCTTCTCTTGCAGGTTAGCCTCCTGCAGGCGCTTGGTGCGACGGTGGGAGTGGGAGATCGCAAAGGCGTTGTTTGCTTTCTTCCCAGTCAATTCACAATGACGAGCCATGGGTTATTCTCCAACGGTAATCAAACGGCACAATAGCGCAGCTTTAAATTGTAGCAGAGGTGTTCGAAAAGATGACTATGGGGCTGGCATTATTTAAGGAAGGGCGGGGCGGGACAGTCAAGGGTAATGACTATGGCCCGCAGCAGGCCCATCTCGGCGGGGGTAACGTTATTGTCGGCTAGCACGGTGTGAGCACAGGCATCGACTATGGCCTGCTTGAGTTTGGGGCTGATCTGCTCTAGTCGGCCCAGGCTAGCGCTGATGTCGGCACTGCCGACAGAGGGCAACTGGTTAGGAGATGGGTGCTTTTTGGCCTCTGGCAGTTGCGAAAGACCCAGCTTCAGAGCATAGAGGGCATCTTCAGGACGGGTATGGCCAACCCGTGCTAGCAGAGCCAGCAGCGTGAGAGCATCGCCCCAGCAATCGCTCAGGGTATCGGTTGCTGTTCCTGGCGGCTGGGCCGAACCGCTAGACAACCGTTTGCGCAGAATGAGCTGCATTGGATAATTGGATAGCAGCAGCCGACCTCCGGGCTGACTCAGGGCCTGGGCCGTCTGCACAAACTGCTGCCCCGACTGCGGATCGAGCTGCTTCAGGGCGGGGATCAGCGCCTCTAGCAGCAGCAGGTCCTGTCCAGGCTCCAGGGAGCGGACGTAGTTGTAAAGCTGCCCTACCCGCTGTTTACAGTTTGGACCATAGGTAGCAGTCAAATACTCGATCTGCTGAGTTTGTAAAGCGGGCTTGGTACGCACCAGTAGGGCGTAAACCAGGTCGGCAGCACCATTGGGGTCCTGGAGGGCCGCCTTGACGGTAGGGGACAGTTGGGCAAGCAGCGATCGCACCTGGGCCAGCCGTCGCGCATCGGTAGTGCCTAGGGCAGTAATGAACTGATCCGCAGAGGGGGGTGCGATCGCAGTCGTCTCTCGCCGCACGGCGGTTTTCGTACTCCCCTGCAGCCCCATCACCAGCGACACTTCGGCTGAGGCTGGCGAGGCTGACGAGGCTTCTACTAGCGGAGAGCCTGCAGCAATAGGCACCTGGCCCAAGCGCCGCAGTCGTTCGCGCAGGGGCGGATGGGTGGCAAACCATCCACCCAAAAATGAAAGGCTACCATTGGCTTCACCAAAAAACAGGTGGCTGGCGGTTTCAGCCATCGGTGAGGTCACTGTAGACCCCGCCGAGAGTTGACCAATTTTGCGCAGCGCTCCGGCAATACCCTCGGGATTGCGGGTGTACTGCACCGCCGCCGCATCGGCCAAAAACTCATGCTCGCGGGACACAGCGCTCTTGATCAACCGCCCTCCCAGCACGCCCAGGTAGCCAATCACCAGCATGGCCAGGGCCGCTGCCAAAATCGCCCCGCCGCCTTTGTCGTCCTTTGATCGGCGCGATGAGCCACCGGAGTAGTAGCTCATGCGCAAAATCACGCGTCCGGTGATGTAGATCAGCAGTAGCCCGTGGATGACCCCGATTAGCTTTAGGTTGAGACCCATGTCGCCGTTGAGAATGTGGCTAAACTCGTGGCCGATTACCCCCTGCAACTCGTCGCGGCTGAGCTGCTCAAGGCAGCCGCGCGTGACCCCAATGACCGCATTGTCGGCGGTATAGCCTGCTGCAAAAGCATTGATGCCTGGCTCATCGTCGAGTAGATAAATGGCGGGAATTGGGGTACCCGAGGCCAGCGCCATCTCGCTGACGACGTTGACGAGGCGCTGTTCGGTGGGGTCAGTAGTCAGCGGATCGAGCTGTCGCCCGCCCAGCCCCTGAGCGACGC
>NZ_JADEXE010000524.1 GCF_015207265.1 Nodosilinea sp. LEGE 07298
CCCTAGCCCCCCTGCTCCCTAGCCCCCGGAGAATAGTATCTAAACTTGCGCTGCGGAGTACTAGTGAACTTCCCCAATGCGATCGGGCAATACCCCTTCCAGCAGCGGCGTCAGGGTATCTTTGAGCTGACCGGCGCGAATGAACTCGGCGTAGGTATCAGATTCGATCGCCAGCAGTTCTTCCCGCATCTGCTCCGAGGCGTACTCACGAATGTTGTCGTTTTGCTGCTCTAGCCGGGCCAGTTTTTCTTTGACTTCCTCAAGCTGGCCATGCACCAGGGCCATCTGGTAGCCGACAAACTCAGGGTCAAACTCTTCGTTCACCTTCATCTCGTCCAGGCGCTGCATGACGCGGGTGAGGGCGACCCGGTGGGCGGTCATTTGGCTGTACTCCAGCCGCAGGGGCTGATCGCCCAGCAGGCCCAGGTATTCGAGCAGCGGTTTGGTGGTGAGGCCCTGCACCAGCAGGGTAAACAGCATCACCCCAAACACAATCGAGATGATTTCCTGGCGATCGCCCAGCACAGTCGGTACGCTCAAAGCCAGCGCTACCGAGACCGACCCGCGCAGCCCCCCCCACCACAAAATAGTCTGTCCCTTCAAGGGCAAATCCATCTCGGCACCGGTGATGGCATTGCTGAGGTAGCCCAGCCCGTAGACGCTGATGGCGCGGGCGACCAGCATGATGATGATGGCGATCGCGATTTTATCCAGCTCATTCACCAGACCGTAAAAGTTGGCCTGATCGCCAATCAGCAAAAACACAATCGAGTTGATAAAGAACGAGACAAACTCCCAAAACTCAGACACCACCAGCCGGGTGCGGGGGTTCATGCCAATTCGGGAGCCAAAGTTGCCCAAAATCAGCCCCGTTGTCACCACCGCAATAACGCCAGAGCCGCCCAGTTCCTCGGCCACCAGGTAGGTGCCGTAGGCCGATACCAGCGTCAGCGACTGCTCCACCAGGGGAATATCGAACCGTTGGGTGAGAAACGAGAGGCCAAAGCCAATCAGCCCGCCAATGCTAATGCCGACCCCGGCGAACACCAAAAAGCGGGCGATCGTCACCGATACATCGAACTGCTCTAGGCCCAGGGCAATGCCCAGCACCAGGTTAAAGGCGACCACCGCCACGCCGTCGTTAAACAGGCTTTCGCCCTCCATTACGGTGGTGAGCTTTTTTTCGACCCCCAGCTCGCGAAACAGGGCCACCACCGACACCGGGTCGGTGGCCGACAGGCTGGCCCCCACCAGCAGCGCCGTCGCCAGCGAGGCCCCCGCAAAGGTCTGCAAGCCCCACACCAGGCTGCCGACGCAGATGATCACCCCCACAATGGCGTACAGCACCACGGGCACGGCATACTGCTTCAGGCTCTTCCAGTTCAGGTTCCAGGCGGCCTCAAACAGCAGCGGCGGCAAAAAGATAAACAAAATCAGCTGGGGCGACAGGTTAATCAATCGCACATCCAGCACTGCCAGGCCCAGACCCACCAGCAGCAGCAGCAGGGTGTAGGGAATGTTGCGCAGCACGCTAAACACCCGCGACAGGGTAGCCACCCCCAGCGACACCGACAGCACCAGGCAAAACTGGCGCAGGTGAGCCTCAATCGAGGGATCCTCCAGCATCAGGGAGGGGTCTTCTAGAAGGGGTTCAACGGTCAGGAAGAAATCCATAGAATGTGGGCCTAACTTCTAGTACGCGACAGCTTATACCGAATCCTATTGGGTTATACCCGGTTTGTCGGAGCATTGCAGTGCAATGCCCCGACGAGATCCCTATTTTGAATGAGAGATTCTCAATGCGGATTTCGTATTAGGGCTGATTTTCAACTACAAAACTATAGTCTGGATAATACCTAAGAGTGATTTAAGGGATGCCGTGCCCTAGAGGCATCCGCCGGTTTTGCTCCATTTAGCCAATCTCGACTTGGCCCTCATCGCTTGGCTCGCAGGCTGTCGGCCTGCGACAGCAGCGACTCGGCAAAGGAAAGCGACTGCTGGTGCGACTCGCCTCCAGCTAATTGGGCCAGTTCTTCGCGGCGATCGCTGAGCGACAGCGGCAGCACCCGCACCACCGTGCGCTCGGCCTCATCGCTCTTGGCCCCCTTCGCCACCGCCGCTTCGACCACGTGCTTGCCGACTCGAAAGTGAGCGTCGGCCAGGGCCGCCACCATCGGCTGGTGAGTCACACACAGCACCTGGTGCTGGCGACCGAGCTGGTAAAGCTTTTCGGCGATCGCCTGAGCCACCCGCCCCGACACCCCCACATCGATTTCGTCGAAGACCAGCGTGCCC
>NZ_JADEXE010000089.1 GCF_015207265.1 Nodosilinea sp. LEGE 07298
ATTGTAGAAAACATCTTTGTCTACGAGGGGGAGCCGGGGCATGAGATGGTGTTTGTCTACGACGGGCGGTTTGTGGATGAGTCGCTTTACGATCGCGAGAGTCTGGAGGGGGTAGAGGGGAAGCGGCAGTTTAAGGCGGTATGGCGATCGCCTGTGGCTCTCCGCGCTGGCCCCTGCTATCTGGTGCCAGAGGAGATCTGGACGTTCCTTTAATCTCTCCCCCTCACCGACCTCCCGTAGGGTGCATTAGGCCACAACCAACCGAGGCTGCTGTTCAAGGAATTTGGTATGGCCGTAATGCACCACTTCGAGGATTTGGGCACTGGATTTGGTGCGGGATGGGATGGTGCATTGCTTCGCGAATGCACCCTACGGGGCGATCGCTCATGGCAGGGTTGGCAGGGTGGCGATGGGGAGGGGAATTGTTTCATCCGGGACTACTTCCGTAGGTAATGCTTCAATCACCTCATCGGCCACCACCTCGGTCAGCGCGATCGGTATTGCCGCTAGCATCGCGCTGGCGGTGGGTTCGCCCCACTTCACCAGCCAGTTGGGCTGAATGCCGAGGAAGAGAATTAAACTAGCCAGCACGTAGGCGGGCAGCTTCTCAGAGAAAGTGACCTTGGGGAAGTAAGCGATCGCATTGTCTAGCTTGCCAAAGCAGGTGCGGTTGAGCAAAATCACGAAGTACACCGCCGTCAGGCCGGTACCGATCACCCCCAGCAGGGTTTGTACCGGGTACACTGCATAGCTGCCCTGGAACACCAGAAACTCGGTCACAAACCCGACCAGGCCAGGAATGCCCGCGCTAGCCATCCCCCCCAGCACCAGCAGGGCGCTGACCATCGGCAGACCTCGCACCGGGTTCATTAGCCCGTTTAGCACATCCAGTTCGCGGGTGCCCACCTTGGCTTCGATCACGCCGACCAGGTGAAACAAAATCGCCAGAATAATGCCGTGGGAAACCATCTGGCTGACGGCCCCAGTCAAAGCCAGGTCGGTCATGGCCGCGCCGCCCAGCAGCACATAGCCCATGTGGCCGATCGAGCTGTAGGCCACCATGCGCTTGATGTCTTTCTGCGCGATCGCCGTAATCGCCCCATACAAAACGCTGACCGCTGCCCAGACGGCCAGGTAGGGCGATAGCTCAGCCCAGGCATCGGGAAACAGCCCCAGGCCAAAGCGAAACAGGCCGTAGGTGCCCAGCTTAGCCAGCACCCCACCGAGCATCATCGCCACCGGCGTTGAGGCCGACACGTAGGTATCGGGCAGCCAGGTGTGAAAGGGAACCAGGGGAATTTTGATGCCAAAGGCGACCAGCAGCAGCCCCAGCAGCACGATCTGCCACGCCATCGGTAGATCGTGGCCCATCACTGCGTGGTAGGTGAAATCCTGCGCGCCAGTCAGCCATACCGTGCCTAGGAAACCAGCCAGCATCAGCGCCCCAGAAAACGCCGTGTAGAGCAAGAATTTGGTGGCCGCGTAGGTCTTTTTCTCGCCGCCCCAGATCGCAATCAGCAGGTACAGAGGCACCAGCTCAATTTCGTACAGCAGGAAGAACAGCATCAGGTTTTGGGCCACAAAGGCCCCGGCCACCCCAGCACTCACCAGCAGCAGCAGGCTGTAGAACAGTCGAGGCCGCTCAATCTCGGGGGCGCTGCTCCAGATCGCAATCCAGGTAATCAGGCTGTTGAGGGCCACCATCAGCAGCGATAGCCCATCCAGGCTGAGTTCGTAGTTGAGGCCCAGGGCGGGCAGCCAGGGCAAAAACTCGTGAAACTGAAAGCCGCCAAAGGACAGATCAAACTGGATAAACAGCCAGACCGTCCACAGCAGCGGCAGGGCTGAGACCACCAGGGCACCCGTGCGGGCCTGTTTGCCCGTGAGGCCAGGCCAAAAGCCGATCGCGATCGCGCCAATTAAAGGAATCAGTAGGAGTGGAGTGAGCATGGAAGTGGATGGGTTAGGGGGTGGATGGGTGAGCAGGTCTCTAGAACAGCGCGGTCAGGGCGTGCCAGTTCATCAACACCCCAAGCAGGGCAACGCCGAGGGAAATTGTTAGCACATAGAACTGAAGCTGGCCGCTGTTGCCGTACTTGAGGGTTTCGCCGCTGAACAGGGAAGCAAGGCCGACGGCATTCACCAGGCCATCGACGACGTAGCGATCGAGCCAGTCGGTCAGACGCGACAACATATCGACGCCGAGCACAAAGGTATTGCGGTAGAGCTTGGGCGTGTAGAAGTCGTAGGCCAGCAGGTTTTGCAGAGGCTTTTTCACCAGACCAGCCGGATTTTCAACCACGCGGTTGACGTAGAGCAGGGTGCCTACCGCTGCCCCCAAAATGCTTGACCAGGTGAGCAACAGGGCCATGTCTTTACTCACTTCGGCCCAGACGGGCAGCAGGTTGAGCTGAGCCATTAGCAGGGGCAGGTGCAGGGTAAAGCCTGCGACAATCGCCATCGGCAGCACAATCAGCCAGAGCGGTTCTGGAGCGCGAATGGTCATTTGCTGGGTTTTGCCAGCAAAAATCAGGCCAATCATCCTCGCCAAGCTGAAGGCGGTAAGCCAGTTAACCAGCAGCACAATGGCGACCAGCAAGCCGCGATCGCTCTCCCACAGCCCCGAAACCAGCGAGAGCATGGCCCAAAACCCGCCCAGGGGAGGCAGCGCCACCAGACCCGCAGCTCCAGTCATCATCGCCATCGCGGTCACAGGCCGACGCCCCCACAGACCGCCCATCTGAGTCAAATCTTGAGTGGTGACATTGATGATGATCGAGCCTGCGCCCATCACCAGGGCGGCCATACCCAGGGCATAGATCAGGGCCAGCAGCAGGGCCGCACCGGGCTGGTGAGCCCCGACGGCAATAAACATCAGCCCCATGTAGGCACTGCTGAGGTACGACAGCACCCGCTTAATGTCGATTTGGGCCGCAGAAATTAGCGTCGCGCCGATCGCGGTGACGGTACCCACAGCGATCGCAAAGGCTGAGGCCGTCGACGACAGCGCAATCACCGGCTCCAGCTTCACCAATATCCATACCCCGGTCGTCACCACCACCGCATTCCGCAAAATGGTGCTGGGCAGTGGGCCTTCCATCGCCTCATCGAGCCACAGGTGGAGCGGAAACTGGGCGCACTTGCTCATCGGGCCAGCAATCAGCCCAATGCCAATCAGCGTCATGAGGCCAGCGTCTACATTATTGGCGGTCTGAGCCCAGGCAGCCAGCTCCCGAAAGTCCCAGGTGTAGGTGAGGGGGTAGATAGCCAGCACCGCCATCAGCAGCACCAGGTCGCCCACGCGCTTGGTCAAAAAGGCGTCTCGCGCCCCCGTTACCACCAGCGATTGGTTGTACCAAAAGCCCACCAGCAGGTAAGTCCCCAGGGTCAAAATCTCCAGCAACATGTAGGCGAACAGCAGCGAGTTGCACAGCACCAGGGCGCACAACCCGGCCTCAAACAGGGCCATCATGGCGAAAAACCGACCCCAGCCCCAGTCCATTTCTAAGTAGCCCACGGCGTAGATCTGAGCCAGCAGGTTGAGCCCAGTAATGAGCACGCAGGCCCCCAGGGTAATGGCCGAAGCCTCTAGGGGAATCGTTAAGTTGAGCCCGGCTACGTTTAACCAGGGGGCAAAGAAAAACTGGGGCGACGACTTGCCCCAAAAGGCCAGAAACGCCAGCAGGCTGTGGGTCAGGGCCAAGGCCGTGGTGACAATATTGATGTAGCCTGCCGGACGTGGCCCAGTGCGATGAATCATCGCTGGCGACCAGGGAATCGTCAGCAGCGCCCCCAGCAGCGGGTACAACGGAATTAGCCAGCTGGTTTGAGCCAGAATCGGGGTCATAGTCGGAAAATCCTTGGGCACACAGGACGGCAAAATGTTGCTGGGTGGGGCACAGGCCAAAACCTTACCCATTGATCAGGCATCAGCAGATGATTTACTTAAGTCAATCAAGAAGGGAATTGAATAGAGTTAGGCCTATTACCTATTTGAAATAGAGTTTAGCCAATACTCGGCTTGAAAAGGAAGGGGTGAATTGATTAAAAGCAATTTGTTTTTCATTACCAATTGATAAACTTCAATAATGCATCCCCTTGTAACCGCCAAAACGGCTCCATCAATATTCGGTTACCGCTCTAGATGCACTGACGCCAGTAGCGCCGCTCACATCATCTGACTTAACCCACTCTCCACTCCCATTCCTTTCGCAAAAATTATCCTGACGAGGCGATCGCCCTGCGAAGAGTAAATCAGTAGCGGTGCCCCCCCCTGACGCCCCCTCAGTCGTCACCGCCACACCAGCGGTTTAAATCCTCCGGGGAAATAACGTGGTCGATAATCATTGGTTGACACGGGCCGAGCGCGTTCTAGTAGTTGGATCTGGCGTTGGTGCCGTCGCATCGGTTGCCGCTCAAAATATAGCGCTGGCTTCGGCTCCGCTCACGGTACTTGCTGCTGTCGGGTTACTTAACCGCAGCCGTGTTGAGCAGCAGCTCGAAGAAGCCCAGGAAAAACTTGCCCGCCAGCATCGCCAAACGGGGCATCGCCTGACTAACCTGAGCAAACAGGTGACGGCGATGCCCTCCCCCGAGGCGCTGACCAATTTTCAGCGGACGGTGATGGATCGCAACAACCATTCCTTTATTCGCTTCTCAAAGGAAATGAAGGGGCTTAAAGCCCACGTCAATCAGCGATTAGAAGCGATCGCTACCCCCGACCTCACCAACGTTAATCAGCAGATTGCCCAGCTGCAAGATCAGGCGGCGGCATCCCAAATCAGCTTTGAGAACCTCAACGCTTATATGCAGCGGCTAGCTACTGCCCCCCGGGTGGAGGCGGCCGAGAATAAACTCTCTCGGGTAAAAACCGACCTCATGCAAACCCGCGTGAGTCTTGAAAGCCTGCGTTCAGAAACTCGCTCCTGGGTTGCCAACCTGCAAGACGCCCTGGGGCAAATCGATCGCCGCTGGCATGAGTTTCCCCAAGCCAGCAGCCCTGGCCAATACCGGGCCGAAATGGGCGAGGTGATCAGGGCCATGGCGACCCTAGTGCCTCAGTCAGAATTTGGTCAGCTGGTTGAACACGTCAAAGACCTCACCCGCCAGCAAACTCGACTGGAGCAGGCCCTGACCAAAATTCCGGTGGGTACCGTGGGCGGGGGGGCGACCTCGGTAACAGTACCCAGCACCGCCGAGCTAGAACGGTTGACCGCCGAGGTGCAGCAGCTCCAGCAGCAGGTAAGCCGTCAAGAAACGGCGGGCCACACCCAGGAGCAGGTGCAGCAGGTGGTGTCGCAGTACCTGGGCCAGGTCAAGGCTCAGGTGGCACAGCTCGAAGGGGTGACGCGATCGCTCTCCGAGCGGCAGCAGCAGCTCACCACTCAAATGGTCACAGCCCCTGCTGATGCCGCCAACCGCAAAGCCCTAATTCAGCTGGCGCGGCGGGTGCAGCAGACCGAGACCAGCCTTAAAACCTCCCATCCAGATCCCCCAACTCAGGCTAAGGCGGCCCCGATGGGACTGGCCCAGCCCGACTGGATTGTTGACCTGCCTGTGGCTACCGCGAGCGAACAGCAATCCTTGCCCAGCCGTCAGGCCCTGGAAGCCGCGCTAGAAACCGCCACCCGGCGAGTGCTGCTGGTGTGGCCCTGGGCCAGCTACGTCACCATTGATGAGCCTTTACTCAAGCGGTTTAGCCAGCTGCTAGAGCGGGGCGGCCAGCTCGAAATTGGCTGGTGCCACCGGGGCGACCAGCACGATGGCCGTTTGGCCTGGCGAATTAGCCAGCGCTGGGGCACTGAGTCGAGCCAGCTGCAGTTGCTCAAGGCGGCTCTCAACCAGCTCCTGCCCCTGCGGGAAAACTACCCCGATCGCTTCAAATTCAGAATCATGGGCACTGCCGAGAGCTATCTGGTCTGCGACAGCGGCAGCAGCGCCCCTCCCGAAAACACCTACGCCATCGTCAGCCTCAAGGCGCTGCCTACCCAAAGCGCGGTCATTCCCGACTTGGAAGCCAAGCTGCGCACGGCTGAACCCGCCGTGGTGCAGGCTCTCATGCAGCGTTTCCACAATCCGGTGATTCCCCCCGGCGATGTCGTAGCCTTTTTTAACCGGGGCACCACCCGCCACGACCTGCGCGATCAGCCCGGCGCGATTAGCGACTACAGCCAGGTGATTCAGCTACAGCCCGACCACGCGATCGCCCTCAACAACCGAGGGGTGGCCCAGCTAGAACTGAACCAAGGAGATGCCGCCGAGGTCGACCTGAGCGAGGCCATTGACCAAAATTCCAAATTCTTTGCTCCCTACTGCAACCGGGGCTGGCTGCGCCTAGAGCAGCACCGTTACGCCGCCGCGATCGCCGACTTTACCCAGGCCATTGCCCTCAAACCCCACCTACCGATGGCCTACGTGTATCGGGGCAGCGCCCTGCAAAAGCTGGGCGATTTGAAGGGCGCTGTGCGCGACTACAGTGACGCGATCGCCTGCGGTGACCCGATCGCGTTGCCCTACTGCTACCGCAGTGCCGCCTACCAGAGCCAGGGCGACCAGCAGCGGGCGATCGCCGATCTAGAGCGAGCCAGCGTCTACCTAGAGGCCCAGGGCGACAGCCAGGCCCTATCGTCGGTGCAGCGCACCCTGGGGCGATTGCAGAGCATGGCTGCCAGGTCGCAGGTTTTCCCCTAAAAACTTGTTCTGAGCAGGTTTAGCTTGTAGCCACACCTTCAGCCTCTGAGACCTCCGCCAGAGGTGGTCTCAACGTTAAATACAGGCAGGCACCCACCAGCGGCAGTGCCAGCACCGCCGCCGTAATCCAGGGCTGGCTCAGCTCCCGGCGGGCCATGTCATCCTTCAGCAGCACCGGGAACAGCAGCCACAGGGCACAAAAATCGAGCGACATGACGTGAATGAAGCGGCTGGTTTGCCACTGCTGCCAAAAATCGGGCCAGTCTCCTTTGAGTAATGCAAAGGCGGCTAGGGCGATCGCCCCCGCTGCCAGCACTGCCCCCAGCCAGCGCGACTCCAGCAGCCGCAGGCCCTTAGGACCGCCAAAGCTAGGGTTTGGCTGGCGCAGGCCCAGATAGGGCAGCAGCGCAAAAGCTCCCACCGCAAACGATACCAGGACGAAGGGCCAGGCTCGCAGCTTTTGCCCGTGGCCATCGACCAGGGCCAGGGCGGCGTAGACCATTGGCCAGATTCCCATGGCGTTAAAGAGTGCTACAACGATCGGGTTAATGCCTTCCCAATTACCAGTCGAAAGGCGAAGAATTAAATCGGCAGTATCGGGGCGATCGGGGGGTGCAAGTATAAATGCATACAAAATAAACCCCAACCAAAGACCCCAAAAAAATAATCGATTCATGCTCGCTCAAGTGCTAAGTTTCTCACCAAATTATCAAACAAAAGCAACGAAGGCGCTCAGGCTGAGAAAAAGCAAATAAGCTGTATTCAAGCCACACAGCCTTCAGAAGTGGCAATTGTAAAAAAATAATTAAACACATTTTGAACTGTAAACTTATGTTCCCGATCCTTAGTTAAAGAAGCGTTAACCTTACTCATAAACCTGTTCTTTAAAGTCGCTTTTAATACTTCCTCACAGTCTGTATGACCCAACTATGGGAACTTACCGTGTCCTTATCTGCCCCCCGTGAGTCTGCCAGTTCTCCGGCTCACCACCGAATCATCATGCATATTCAGTACTTTCTGGAGCTATATGAGGCCGGATACCGCAACTTTACGGGCATTAGCCTACCCGGTATCGACTTCAGCCATCACATTTTGGTCGATGTTGACCTCAGTCGTGCCAGCCTTAGGGGTGCCGACTTCAGCCGCTCCTTCCTAACCCAAGCCAACCTTGACCATTCCGACCTCAACTGGGCAAACCTCAGCTTCGCCAAAATGAGCGAAACACGTTTGGTACAGGCCAATCTCACCAAAGCCACCCTGCGGGGAGCATTTTTAGTGAGAGCTGACCTGCGCCGCGCACAGCTCAGCGGCGCTGACCTGTGTCATGCTAACCTGCGCCAGGCCGACTTGCGGGGGGCCAACCTCTGCGGGGCCAACCTCAGCGGCGCTAACCTGCGGGGGGCCAACCTCAGCGGCGCTAACCTGTCCTGGGCACATTTAACCGGGGCACGGCTCAGCGGGGCCGACCTAGAGCGCACCCGCATGAATGCGACCAATCTGGAAGGAGCCTGGCTGAACGGGTTAGACCTACACGGCATGAACCTGGCCGGGGTCAATCTCAAAGAGGCCAAGCTGAACGGGGCTAACCTCGACCACGCCAACCTAAGCTCGGCTAATTTGACCCACACCACCATGCGCGGCGTCAGCCTGGTAGGAGCCAACCTCAGCGGTTCTGATCTCACCGGGGCCGTACTGTGGAACGGTATTCTAGACGGCGTAGACCTATCGCGGGCTGACCTCACCCGTGCCCACCTGGGTGAGGCTTCTCTCAAGGCGGCAGTGGTTGTCGGGACTGAATTTACCGAGTCTGTGCTGCCTGCCGAAGCTCGCGCTTACCTCTATGAAGCGGTACAGGGTGAAACCCGCTGGACCCATCGTCCCGCCCGCGAAACTTTGAACCAGTCGCAGTTTGTCGATCGCATTCCCCAGCAGTAATGGCATTGGTTGAGCCATCCCCATCTTTAGGAATTGTATTGGTCACCGCTGGCTCCGAGGCCGAAGCCGATCGCCTGGCTCACCACCTGGTCGAGGCCCGGTTAGCCGCCTGTGTCAACGTGTTTCCGGTGCATTCTGTCTACCGCTGGCAGGACGAGGTTCAGAGCGAACCCGAGTGGCAGCTAATCATCAAAACCGATCTCAGCCAGTTTGAAGCCCTGAGCCAGGCGATCGCCGAGCACCACAGCTACGAGGTGCCCGAAGTGATCGCGCTGCCGATTGTAGCCGGGCTGCCTGCCTACCTGAGCTGGCTCCAGGCTCAAGTTTAAGCATTTCAACAGCAAAAAAAGAGGCTGACCAATGGCCAGCCCCTGTTCAGCTACTCAAGGAGATTTTTAACCACAATCAAGTCGATTTAGCGACGGTAGGCCAGGGCCACCTCGCTCTCAATTTCAGCTGGCTCAGACACCAAAACGGCTTCGGTTTCGGTGGCCAGGCTCAAATCAGCCTCCGCGTTTAGGGCGGCTTCATTGGCGGCGGCAGCTTGGGCCAGTCCCCGTTGACGCATCAGCACGGTGCCGCCGGTCAGCAGAGCTGCGATCGCTCCCAAACCGCCCAGTGCCGCCCCTAGAGCATTGCTGTCTGGGGAAGACGCCCACCACCCGCCCGGAGTATCGCCAGAGGTGTTGACCTGAGGCGTATCGAACTTAGAAAATGGGCAGCCCAACATTGAATTCCCAGGCAGTGCAGAAGCAACCAGGAGACCAGTCGCAGCCACAGATGTCACCAGTGCAGATCGAGAAAGGAGGTTCATAGCTAATTGAGAGAGAGAACATCACGACTCAAGGTCATTGTTGCGGTACTCTTCTGATCTCACAGCTGCAAAGGCTACAGAATTTGGAGAAAACCGACAAGACCAACGGAGTATCTATCCAAGGGTAGAAAGCCGGGATTATAGCGAGCACTGACGCTCTGAACCTGCACTAGTTCAGAGCATCAGTGCCCTCAAAAGACCAGCAGCGATCCTTTAGCGCTGCCTGAAAATGCGTCCGGCGTTCAAAATGGCAAGCAGGGCAACGCCGACATCGGCAAACACGGCTTCCCAAAGGGTGGCCACACCGATCGCGCCCAGGGCAATAAACAGCGCCTTCACCCCCATCGCAAACCAAATGTTTTGCCAGACAATGCGCCGGGTTCTGTGGGCGATTTGAATGGCTTCGGCCACCTTCGAGGGGGCGTCGGTCATAATCACCACATCGGCGGTTTCGATCGCCGCGTCTGACCCCAGGCCGCCCATGGCAATGCCCACATCGGCTCGGGCAATCACCGGAGCATCGTTAATGCCGTCGCCCACAAAGGCCACTTTGCCGTTGGTCTGGCGGGCGCGATGCAGGAATTCTTCCAGGGCCGTGACCTTATCTTCGGGCAGGAGTTCGGCCCGGTACTGGTCGAGGCCGAGCTGACGGGCAATGCGATCGGCTACCGACTGGCTGTCGCCGGTCAGCATTGCGGTGGCTACGCCCTGGTCGTGGAGGGCGCGAATGGCGGCGGCGGCGTCAGTTTTCAGCTCGTCGGCAATTAGAATGCGGCCGCTGTACTCGCCATCGACGGCCAGGTGGGCCACGGTGCCCTCGACCACGCAAACATCGTGGGGAATGGCCTCACGGTGCAGGAGGCGATCGCTACCCGCCAGCACAATCTGCCCATTCACCCTGGCCCGAATGCCGTAACCAGGAATTTCTTCGTAGTCCTGAATTTTAGATTCATCGATGGTTTGGCCGTAGGCCTGGCGAATGGACTGCGCCACCGGGTGGTTGGACTGCGATTCGGCCTGAGCGGCCAGCTCCAGCAGTTGGGCAGAATTCAAGCCATTGTGGGTGACAACATCGGTAACGCGAAAGTTGCCCTGGGTGAGGGTGCCGGTTTTGTCAAAGACGACGGTTTTGACCTGGGCCAGGGTATCGAGGTAGGTCGAGCCTTTGACTAAAATGCCGCGCCGCGCCGCCCCACCCACGCCGCCAAAGTAGCCCAGCGGAATGCTAATCACCAGGCCGCAAGGGCAGGAAATCACTAGCAGCACCAGGGCGCGGTAGGCCCACTCGGCCTGGGATGCCCCGGCTATCAGCAGCGGCGGCAGAATGGCCACCGCCAGGGACAGAAACACCACCACCGGGGTGTAGTAGCGGGCAAAGCGGGTGATGAATTTTTCGGTGTCGGCTTTTTTGCTGCTGGCGTTTTCCACCAGGTCCAAAATTTTGGCGATCGACGACTCGGTAAAGGGTTTGCTCACTCGCACGGTCAGCGATCGCGACTGGTTGATCATCCCCGCCAGCACGGGTTCGCCGGGGGCAACGCGGCGCGGTACCGATTCTCCGGTCAGGGCCGAAGTGTTGACCAGCGAGGTGCCCTCTAGAACCTCGCCATCCAGGGGTACTTTTTCGCCGGGGCGCACCAAAATCAGGTCGCCGACAGTGACCGTATCGGGCGTTACCTGACGAATGTCGCCACCGACCTTGAGGTTGGCGGTATCGGGCTGCACCGCCAGCAGAGCCTTGATGGAGCGGCGCGATCGCCCCACCGAATAGCCCTGAAATAGCTCCCCCACTTGAAAGAACAGCATCACCGCCACTGCCTCGGGAATCTCGTGAATGGCGATCGCGCCCAGGGTGGCAATGGTCATCAAAAAGTTTTCGTCAAAGATGCGGCCCCGCAAGATGTTGCGCCCCGCCGTGGTCAATACGCCCCAGCCGCTGATTAGGTAGGCGGGCAGCAACACGGCATACTCAGCGACAGCCCAGGGGGTATTGTGCAGCGCCTCGTGAAAGACTAGCCCGATCGCCAGCAGCACCGCCGCGATCGCGATCGGGATCAGCTCGCGCCGCAGGTTGAACTCGCCGGAGCCGTGGTCATGGCCGCAGCAGTCATCGTGGCCCCCAACAGGCGTGGGACTCGGGGTAGCACAGTGATCCTGGGTGCAGTGGTCGTGGGAATGGAGTTCTGCCATAGGGTTACCTGCGGCGCATCTGAATATCTGAAAGACTATTCAGATAATACATTATTCGGGAGCCAATTCTCAAAGATGCGGCCCTACTCAGGCAACTGCTGCCTGAGAACATGCTGCTCTAGCCTTCATCTAGATGATCGGCCACTTCGCGATAGAGGGTCGCAATGTGGTTGTCGGCCAGGCCGTAGTAGACGTTGCGGCCCTGGCGGCGGTACTTGACCAGCCGCTGCGATCGCAGTACCCGCAGCTGGTGCGACACTGCCGATTCGCCCATTTTGACTGCCGCCGCTAAATCGCAAACACACAGCTCCTGCTGGGCCAGGGCCGACAGCAGCTTGAGCCGGTGAGGGTCAGAGAGGGCGCTAAAAAACTCCGCCATCCGCTGCGCTTTCGGAGTGCTTAGCACCTCGGGCTGCACCTGGCGCACGTTGTCTAAATGCACCAGCGATTCGGCACAGGCTGGGGCCTCGACCCCCCGATCGGGTTGTATCTGGGCCAGTTGTGTCTTTGTAGAATGAGAATCAGCCACTAAAGTATCCATTGCAGCATCATCTCTATGATACTGAGAATCATTACCGTCTGAATACCTGTTCAAATATGGGGCAAGGGGTACTTTTGCTGAATCAAGGATCCTGAACTTCGAAATTAACGTCAACCTGTGCAGCTGCCACAACAAATCCCCCTATAGACTGATCAAAAGTAAGGGCTAAGCCTAAAGACCTGCCTCTCAAGATTGCTTAAACCTTTTGCCGAGGTCAGCAATTCCTGGCTTTTGAGCCTCACACCTAAAGAAAACCTTTGGGAGCATGGTCATCCCGAAAAAGTTGTTTAGTCTGTTGACAGATTTGATGCCATCGGCAATCCCATTAATGTTCTATTAGCACTCATTCCATAGTTTTCCGTAGAAACCCGTTTCCAACTTTTGACCGAACTGTTACCGAGATATTGATATGGCACAGAGTTTTGGTGTAATTGGCCTTGCCGTTATGGGCGAGAACCTGGCGCTCAACGTTGAGAGCAAGGGCTTTCCGGTGTCGGTGTACAACCGCACCGCTGCGGTGACCGAGCGTTTTATGGAAAAGCGGGCTCAGGGCAAGAACGTGAAGGCGGCCTATAGCCTTGAAGAGTTTGTCGAGTCCCTAGAGCGACCCCGAAGGATTCTGGTCATGGTGAAAGCGGGGGCTCCGGTAGATGCGGTTATTAACCAGCTGCGCCCCCTGCTCGATGACGGCGACATGATTATGGACGGCGGCAACTCCCTCTACGAAGACACCGAGCGCCGCACGAAAGACCTTGAATCTACTGGCCTGCGCTTTATTGGTATGGGCGTCAGCGGTGGTGAAGAGGGGGCGCTGCTCGGCCCCAGCCTGATGCCCGGCGGCACCCGTGCGGCCTATGACTCGATCGAGCCGATCGTGAAGAAAATCGCGGCCCAGGTCGACGATGGCCCCTGCGTTACCTACATTGGCCCTCGCGGCGCTGGCCACTACGTCAAAATGGTGCACAACGGCATTGAGTACGGCGACATGCAGCTGATTGCCGAAGCCTATGACCTGATGAAGAGCGTGTTGGGTCTCGACCACAACCAGCTCTTTGACGTGTTTGCCGAATGGAATCTGACCGAAGAGCTAGATTCCTTCCTGATTGAAATTACCACCGACATTTTCACCAATATCGACCCTGATACCAATAAGCCGCTGGTCGAGCTGATTATGGATGCGGCGGGTCAGAAGGGCACCGGTCGCTGGACGGTGATGAGCGCCTTGGAGCTGGGGGTGGGCATTCCGACGATTACGGCGGCGGTCAACGCGCGGATTATGTCGTCGATTAAAGAAGAGCGGGTGGCGGCCTCGAAGGAGCTGAGCGGCCCGACCGCGAGTTTTGATGGCGATGCCAAGGCCATGATCAATAAAATTCGCGATGCACTCTACTGCTCGAAGATTTGCTCCTACGCCCAGGGTATGGCGCTGATTGGCGCGGCTTCTAAGGCTTATGAGTACGATGTTAACTTGGGCGAAACGGCCCGGATTTGGAAGGGTGGCTGCATTATTCGGGCGCGCTTTTTGAACAAGATCAAGCATGCCTACGATGAGAATCCCAGCCTGCCCAACCTGCTGCTGGCCCCTGAGTTTAAGCAGACGATTCTCGATCGCCAGTCGGCCTGGCGAGAGGTAGTCGCGATGGCGGCGACGTTTGGCATTCCGGTACCGGCGTTTAGCGCCTCGCTGGATTACTTTGATAGCTACCGGCGCGATCGCCTGCCTCAGAACTTGACTCAGGCCCAGCGCGACTACTTTGGGGCTCACACCTACCAGCGGATTGATAAGGAAGGTACGTTCCATACTGAGTGGACGAAGGCTCCGGCTCGCGTGTAGAGGTTTTACAGCAAAAGACAACCGCCAATCCGTTTTGGGCTGGCGGTTTTTTGGTATCCCGTAGGGGCGAACGCTTGTTCGCCCAATGCAACATCTCTAGCTTAAATCTGTCGTAGGGTGGGCACTGCCCACCACAAAACTACGGCTTTTCTACCTAGAATATGCTTCCTGGAGCACGCGTCGTGGGGCACTTGCTGGGTAGCGTGGGTTGCCGATCGCGGCGCACAACCTGAACCAAAAGCCAAATCTACTGCTGGGGCCATTTCGCTGGCCCCAGACCCCCATCGACAATGACGTTCCGTCGTCCTTGACCTCACGGAAAGGATGGGTTGATCATCGGTTTAAACCTTTGTTCTGCCCATTGGCCTGTGGGCAACTACGATGGGCTTTAGCCGCTCGTAGGGTGCATTCGCGAAGCAATGCACCGCCCAAACGTTCTTTATAGTAGAAACATCCTCTCTCACAAAAGATTCTATGGCTGGTCTTCCACCGGGTTTGCTGATTCGCACCGCTAAGCAGGTTTGGACGACACTGTGGCAGACGATGATGGGGCAGATGGCCCCTAGCAGCAAGGGTGGTGCCTATCAGCGGCCCGAGAGTGAGTTTCGGCGGTGGGTTAAGCCGGATGGAGAATATCCGCCCGAGGCGAATCGCTATCAGCTGATTGTGGGGATGGGCTGCCCGTGGGCACACCGAACGCTGGTAACGCGGGCGCTGAAGGGGTTGGAGGGAGCAATCGCGGTTCTCCCGGTCGTGCCCTCACCTGACGAGGGCTGCTGGGTGTTTGAAGTGCCTTTTCGCGGCTGTCGGACGCTGCCTGAGCTGTATCGTCAGGCTCAGCCGGGGTATAAGGGGCGGGCGACGGTGCCGGTACTGTGGGATACGCAGACGGCTAGCATCGTCAACAACGAGAGCGCTGAGATCATCGTGATTTTGAACGAAGCGTTTGACGAGTGGGCGACGCACCCGGAGGTTGACCTATATCCTGACGCGCTCAGAGCTGAAATTGACCAGTGGAACGATCGCACTTACCCCGCCGTAAACAATGGCGTCTACCGCTGCGGCTTTGCTCAAACCCAGGCCGCCTACGATCGCGCCGTTAGCGAGCTGTTTGAGATGCTGGATACGATCGATCGGGCGCTGGCGCAGCATCCCTACCTTTGCGGCGACAGGGTAACGCTGGCGGATGTGCGGCTGTTTACGACGCTGTTTCGCTTCGATGTGGTTTACTACAGCTTGTTTAAGTGCAACCGCCGCCGCATTCAAGACTATGCTCACCTTGGCCCCTACCTGCGCCGCCTGTATCAGCTGCCGGGGGTGGCCGAAACCTGCGATATTGAGGCGGTTAAGCGTGACTACTACGGCAACCTGTTTCCATTGAACCCTGGGGGCATCATTCCCTCTGGGCCAGATCTGGCGTATTTGAACACGACTGTTGAAATGCTGACCAATGCATAGCGATCGCCCATCAGCTCAATTCACCACCAAACAGGGATCCCTACTCCTATGACCGATATCCGCTTGATTCGAGGCCGCTGGGTGTTGACGGGTGACAGCATTCTGACTGACGCTGCGATCGCCATTCAAGCCGACACAATACTGACTGTGGGAGACTGGGAAGCCCTGCGCGCTCAATACCCCCAGGCCGAGGTGCTGGGGTCTGAGCAGTTTGCGGTCATGCCGGGGCTGGTCAACGCTCACCACCACAGCAACGGGGTGCCGAACTCGCTGCAGGGTATTGACGATGACTTTCTGGAGCTGTGGCTGTTGGCCAACCTGGGGTTGAGAAGCCAGGATACCCAGCTTAAAACGCTGCTGAGCATTGCCCAACTCCTGAAAAGCGGCGTGACGACCGTGGTGGATGTGTCGAGAATTTCAGGGTCTATTACCGACTGTCGCGAAGATTTAACCGCCCGATTGAGGGCCTATGAGCAAGCGGGTATGCGGGTGGCCCTAAACCCCGGTGCCAACTACCAGAGCTACCTGGTGCACGAAGAAGATCAGGCGTTTTTAGCAACGCTGCCCAGCGGGTTGCGGCAGCAGCTGACTGAAATCGTGCCCCTAACCCAGGCTCTAGCCCCAACAGACTATCTGGCGCTGATTACAGATCTGGTCAAAGACTATCAAGCCCATCCCCACATTGATGTTTGGTTTGGGCCACCGGGGCCACAGTGGGTGGGTGACGCGCTACTGGTGCAAATTGTCGAGGCGGCTGAGCGCTTGGGTACCCAGGTGCAGACCCATGCCCTAGAGTCGCTGCCAGAAAAGCTGATTGGCCCTCGTTTCTACGGCAAATCGCTGATTGCTCACCTGCAAGAGCTAGGCGTGCTCAGCCCCCGCTTTTCGATCGCCCACGGCACCTGGCTCACCGAATCAGATATCGAAATCATGGCTGAAACTGGAGCCGCCGTGAGCCACAACCCCAGCTCTAACCTCAGGCTGCGAGCCGGAGTCGCGCCCCTCAATGCCATGCTGGCGGGCGGGGTAACGGTTGGTCTGGGTATGGACGGCAACAGCCTGGGCGATGACGAAGACATGTTCGCCGAAATGCGGCTGGCCGCCCGGCTGCACCGCACCCCGCAGTTGGGCAGCCCCGCCCCCAGCTACGCCGATATTTTTTCGATGGCGACTACAGGCGGGGCCAAGCTAATGGGGCAGGCTCACCGCATTGGCAAACTAGCTCCGGGCTATCAGGCCGATGTGGTGCTGGTTAACTGCGATCGCCTCACCTGGCCCTGGGTTGCGCCCGATGTTGATCCGCTCGCCCTCGTGTTGATTCGAGCCAAGGCCATGGATGTAGACACGGTGCTGGTGGGAGGTAAGGTAGTGCTGCGATCGGGCCTGCCGACGGGTTTTGACCTACAGGCGATCGGAGAGGCGATCGCGGCTGAGCTTGAGGATCAGCCCACCCCGCATCAGCGCAACGCCCTTGTGACCGAGCTAAAGCCCTACCTAGCCGACTGGTACGCCCGCTGGGAAATGCCGTCACTGAAACCCTATGCGGCGTTTAACTCACGCACGTAGTCCACATTTACAGCGACTGTAGCCACTGTAGGGTGGGCAATGCCCACCAGGAAACTTTTTTCAGAAGTCGCCTTAGGCCTATTGATAGCGCTGACTAGTTCTCAGGTCGATGTCCGCTGCACGGGCAGGGCTGAGAGATAATTGGCAGGGTCTACTGAGAGATAAACCCGGTTGCCAGCAGGGGTAGCAAAATCAGCGCGGTCAAAATCACCATCAGGGTTGGCACGTCGATTTTGAGCACGTTTTTTTCAGAAGCCGCAGGATTGCGTTTGGACTCATTAGGGTCAGCCATAGAGGTCATACCACTCCGGTTAAGGTACCTGAGTTTAACTCTAGGGTGTCACCGATGGCCTCGCCCGTGTGGTAGGCCGCGATCAGCACCTCGCTGGTTTTGCCCCAGGCGATATCCCCTTGGTGGCTGAGGGCGATCGCGCCAAAATCCCGCCCATTAGCCGTGGCTTCCGCAAAAGACTTCTTAAAAGCAGCGGCAATATCCATACCATCGGTTACCCGCACGACAATGCGGGCCGCCAGGCATTCGTCAAGAATGTCTTCGCCGATGCCCGTGCAGCTCACCGCCGCTGCGCCAGTGGCGTAGTTGCCTGCCGGGGTCGCCGAGTCGCTGACGCGGCCCAGTCGCTCTAGGCCTTTGCCCCCGGTGGAGGTGCCCACGGCCAGACGTCCCTCCATATCTAACACCACCACCCCAATCGTGCCCCGTCTGCTCTCAGAGGTCGCGGGCACTTCTACCGCCTCCGCGACCACTCCGGCCATCGGGCTTTGAAAATTGTTGGCCCGCTCCTGCATCCATTCCTTTAGGCGCAGGTCGGTGATTGGGTCAAAGGGCGCAATGGCCATCTCACGGGCTAGCTCAACCGCCCCCAGATCAGACAGCACGCGATCGGGAAAGGGCTGTAGGTAGGCCGCTAGGTCAATCGGGTGCCGCACCCGCGACACATTGATAATGCCGCTAAACCGCTGGGCCTCGCCATCCATCAGGCCCGCACTCATGCGCACCTGGCCATCAGATTGCAGCACCGAGCCGTAGCCCGCATTGAAGTGGGGAGAATCTTCCATCAGCTGGCAGCCCAGCACCACGCAATCGCGGGCGCTAGCCCCGGCCTCAGCTTTGCCATAGACCTGCTTGACAATACTGTACAAGTCTTCGCGCAGCGCTACCAGTCGCTCCCTGTGGCCGTGGGAGCTACCGGCTCCTCCATGGATAATCACCTTTGGTAACGCCTGCGTCATGGTGTGTGCCCCTTAAAAATGCCTTTTAATTTTAAGGGGTTGATCGCGGCGCGACTGTAGCGTAGGCGATCGCGCGGCTAGTCTAGCTCGCTGGGTGCTCCCGGATAAAAGGCTTCATCTAAAATTTGATCGAGAGAGTAGAGACACTGAAGCGGAAAGGTTGGCTCGGGTAGGTCGGTTTCGGCGATCGCTAGATCCCTACCATTAGCGTAGGCATGCTCAAAAATTGCCTCTAAATCTGGTTTCAGGCTGGGGTTTTCTTTCAGCAGACGCAGGGCATCTCGTCGCTGAATCCGAATGGTAGCTAGCCAGCTGCGGCTACGGCACTGGGGCTGGTACTGCCATTTCAGTAGATGCCCCAGCAGTACGCTCAGTCGGTTGCGGAGTTCCTGACGCTGTTGCCGACCCAAGGATTCAATCTCCTCAATTAGGTTGGGCAAATCGAGTTTGTCCCAGTGGCGATGGCTCAGGAGTTTGGCCTGTTCCAAGGTCCAGGCGTAGAAATCGGTGTCATAAAGGCTGTGGTTAGACATGGGTCAGCCTAACGAGAATGGCTTAATTTTAGGCTAGCGGCGGCGGCGGCAGCGATCGCTGCAATACTTCACCTCATCCCAGCAGTCGGCCCATTTTTTGCGCCAGGTAAAAGGGCGCTGGCACACTGGGCACACCTTGGTAGGCAGGTCGGACTTAGCCCGCTGTTTTGGCACCTACGCCTCCTCAGACCAGGCGGGGTGGGTCATTAGAGACGACATCATCCGCACGCCCCGTAGCTGGTTCGACAGCGGCAGGTGGCCGTCGGGGGCGCTCAAATCCCACACAAAGCCGCCGGGGTAGCGGGTCCAAATATTGTCGTCTTTCCAGGCCAGACGGGGCCAGAGTTTATCCCAGTTTTGGCCCAGGCTGAGCCAGATGCGCCGCTGCACCGAGAAGCCAAACTTACCCTCGGAGTAGGCCAGCCACAGGCGATCGATGGTCTGCAAATCGACGATCGAAATCTGCTCGACTTCAGTGAAGTAGACCCATTTGCGCTTCACTGCCGTTGGCCCCGCCAGCTCACACAGCTTCGCCAGGGTCAGGCGATCGGCTTCCTCAAAGTCTTGTTTAATCAGCAAATCTTGCAGCGGTTCATAGTCGACGCCCTGCTCCGACGGCATCTTCAGCCGCCCCTGGGGCCAGTGCTGGGTAAGCAGCCCGCGTAGATTTTCCTGCTCTGTAGCGTAGAGCATCTGAAAAATCTTGCCGTCTAGAATTGTAGCTGGCTCATCTTTGCGCTCGACCAGGGTAGTGGTCAATACCTCCAGACCATCCTGCCCCAGGGCCAGCAGTTCGTGCACCGCCGAAAGCTGCTTTTTGAGTGAATCGCCCCGCAACCGATCGCGCAAATCCACCAGTATGTCGCTGTCCGAAACCATAGATACCGCTAACGTCAGCCATAGGAGTGCCCTTTACTCATGATATGGCATCAGTGGCGGCCTTTTGGGTGAGTGGGGGAGTAGATGAGTGGATGGCTTAACCTTCAACATTTTTCATTTTTTGGATTCCGTCTACCCATCCACCTACTCACCTACCCACTCACCTCTCCTTCCGGCATCCGATAGCCTTGCTCAAAGGCAAAGCGCACGATCTGCGCTCGATTTTCCAGGTTGAGTTTAGTCAGCATGTTGCTGAGGTGGGTCTGCACCGTACGGGGGCTGAGAAAGAGGTGTTCACCAATCTGCTTGTTGGTAAAGCCCTGCACCACTTCCCAAAAGACCCGCTCTTCGGCGGGGGTAAGGGGTAGAGGCGAAGGGTTACTCGCTTTCTCAACCATGCGCTCCAGGGCGCTATGGAAGCGCTGCGATCGCGCGATCGCCCCCTTCACCTTGGCAATCAACTCCTGGGCTGAAAATGGCTTGACCAAGTAGTCGTCGGCCCCCAGCAGGTGCCCCTGCACCCGATTGTTGACTTCTCCCAAGCTAGAGAGAAAGATGAATGGCACCATTTCCCCCTCGGGTTTAGAGCGCAGCAGGTGGCAAAATTCAAACCCATTCATGCCCGGCATCATGATGTCTGACACCACGACATCGGCCACCCTAGTTGTGAATAGCTCTAATGCCTCCTCCCCCGAAGTTGCGTTTACCACGTCAAAGCCCTGGTCTTGAAGGCGTCGGGTTAGGGCTAGCTGTATGGTGGCGTCATCATCAACAACTAGAACAGTGCTCATGAATTCAGGACTCCAAAGGTACACACGATAAGAGATCGCCGAAAAAATTGATTGGGAAGCAGCGGCGCGCAGCAAAATCACGATTACTGCTGCAAATCAGAAAGCCCAGACTGAAAGGGACACAGCTCAGTGCAGCGCATCCATTGCCTAGACCACATTGACGACCCCCTGCGATCGAGGGATTTTAGGCTTCAATCTAATTCGTTGCTAAACGAGCAAAAATCTGGGTTAAAGCGCATTAAACTATGGGTTGTTTTGTCGTTTGCGGGCAATTTGCGATGTACGAACGGATCACTCCCCCGGCAGTAGGCGACCGCATCACCTTCAAAGATGGCGAACCAGTTGTACCAGACACGCCTATCATTCCCTACATCCGTGGCGATGGAACGGGGGTAGATATTTGGCCTGCGGCGCAGCGAGTGTTCGATGCGGCGGTGGCCGCAGCCTACGGCGGCAAGCGTGAGATTGTCTGGTTTCGGGTCTACGCGGGCGACGAAGCTTGCGAGCAGTACGGCACCTACCAGTACCTGCCCGACGACACTCTCAAGGCCATCGAAGAGTACGGCGTGGCGATCAAGGGGCCGCTCACTACCCCTGTCGGCGGCGGTATTCGCTCCCTCAACGTTGCCCTGCGCCAGATCAACGACCTCTACGCCTGCGTGCGCCCCTGCAAGTACTATCCCGGTACCCCCTCGCCCCACCACAGCCCCGAAAAGCTCGACGTCATTATCTATAGAGAGAACACCGAAGACATCTACCTCGGCATCGAGTGGAAGCAGGGCGATCCGGTTTGCGATCAGCTGATTAAACTGCTCAACACCGAGCTGATCCCCGCCACCCCTGAGCACGGCAAAAAGCAAATTCCCCTCGACTCAGGCATTGGCATTAAGCCGATCAGCAAAACCGGCAGCCAGCGCCTAGTGCGCCGGGCCATGAAGCACGCCCTGCGCCTGCCCAAAGACAAGCAGCAGGTCACCCTGGTACACAAGGGCAACATTATGAAGTACACCGAGGGGGCCTTCCGCGACTGGGGCTACGAGCTGGCCACCAGCGAGTTTCGAGATGAGTGCGTGACCGAGCGCGAGTCGTGGGTGTTGGGCAATAAGGAAGCCAACCCCGACCTGTCTACCGAGGAGAACGCCCGCCAGATCGAACCCGGCTACGACGCGCTAACGCCCGAAAAAAAAGCGGCTATCTGCGCCGAGGTGGAGGGTATCTTGGCGGCTATTTGGGAGACCCACGGCAATGGCCAGTGGAAAGACAAGATCATGGTCAACGATCGCATTGCCGACAGCATCTTCCAGCAGATTCAAACCCGGCCCGATGAGTACTCCATTCTTGCCACCATGAACCTGAATGGCGATTATCTCTCGGATGCGGCAGCGGCGATTGTTGGCGGCTTGGGCATGGGGCCAGGGGCCAACATTGGCGACACCTGCGCTGTGTTTGAGGCCACCCACGGCACTGCCCCCAAGCACGCCGGGCTCGATCGCATCAACCCCGGCTCGGTCATTCTCTCGGGGGTAATGATGCTGGAGTACATGGGCTGGCAAGAGGCGGCGGATCTGATTAAGAAGGGGATGGGGGCCGCGATCGCCTCCCGCGAAGTCACCTACGACCTGGCCCGCATGATGGAGCCACCTGTCAATCCGCCCTTGAAGTGCTCGGAGTTTGCTGAAGCGATCGTCAAGCACTTCGACGATTGAGAACGGTTCAGGAGGCATTATCCTCAGCTCTCCGTAGGGGCAAACGGTTGTTTGCCCTGTCAACCTGGCGTGAAATCCAGATAACCCCTCGGGTGGGATC
>NZ_JADEXE010000008.1 GCF_015207265.1 Nodosilinea sp. LEGE 07298
CCACCTCATAGACCGACTTCCGCCTAATCTGGGCTGGATCCACCTGCAACGCCGCCCCCGATTGCCCCCGCAGCATTAGGCCATTGCTGTGGCTATCCGTCGCCAGCACCTCGTAGCGCTGCCCCTTCTCCAACCCCACTCGCTTGTAGCTGGCCTGGGGAATCAGCACATTCTCCGGCTGAAAATGGTGGGCATAGCTCGCTTGAGTCTCCGTCAAATCTCTCGCCTTCAGCCGCTTCACCGTCAGGCTCTGGCCCAGGGTTCCTTCTGCCTTCAGCCCCTCTCGAACTAACTGGGTGATCACCAGCCGCTCCTGGTTGGTGCCCGCCAGCAGAAGGGTCTTCTTTCGCTCATCTGGGGCCAGGGCCAGATAGTCGCGGGCGATCGCCTGCGCCCTCACCTCCTGACTACTAACCTGCTGGATATAGGGCTTCAACTGCTGCACCCCCGCCGCAATTTCCCCAGCGGCAATTAGGTCAACCCCGGCTTTAATCTGCTGATTCTTCTGTCGCAAGGACTGGGTGAGGTAGGCCGTCGCCATTCCCGCCTGCTGCAAACTCTTGAACGGGTTCCCCGCCTCCACCGCCGACAGCTGCCGGGTATCTCCCACCAAAATCACTCGCGCCTGCTGTGCCTGGGCTTTGGTCACCAGGGCCAGCGCATCTTTGGCACTCAAAAGCCCTGCCTCGTCTACTACCCAGACCTCGGGTTGAGCCGGGTTGGGTTCCGCCGGTTGAGCACACAACAAAGCGGCCACTGTTTCCACCGGCTGAATCTGGGCCGAGTCGCCTAACGATTTCGCCGCCTCCGCACTGGGGGCAAAGCCCCGGACGGTGTAGCCCTGGGACTCCGCAATCTGGCGAAACTGATTCAAGGCGTAGCTCTTCCCTGCCCCGGCTACACCCTGCCAGGCGATAAATCGATCGCGGGTTGTAGCCGCCAACATTACCCCCTGCACCTGCCCCTCGGTCAAGCTTTGATCGCGCAGATGTGCTTCCACTAAGTCTGACGAGGCGATCGCCCCCACATCCCCTCGCCCATCCAGCACCGTGCGAATGGTCTCTAGCTCCCGCAGCACCGCTGTCTGGGTGGTTAGCCGCTGGTCATGGGTATGAATTACCTCCGGATCGGTGTCCAATGTCTCCTGCACCTCATCAAAGCACTGCTGCCCCAAATGATTTTCCAGGGCAAACCGCTCTACCTGTTCGCGCTGGAACACCGCCTCCCGCTCAGCGCAGTGGGTCAACCCAGCTTGGGTAGCCCGCTTCGGCTGACTCTGCCAGTCCAGCATCTGGGGTTGAGGGTGCTCCAGCTTCAGCGCCTGGGCCTGCTGCTGCCAGTAGGTTTGCAGTTCCTCCCGAGGGATTTCCTTTCCCTTTGGGGCTCGGGTCATCAAAGTCGCCAGCTCTCGCTCCTGGGCCGTCGCATTCTCCTCCACCGCCGCCAGAATCTGCTCCCGCCGCTTTGAGAATGTCTGGAGGTCTTCGGCTTGATACCCCCGGAGTTCAAACTGACCATTGGCCCTGGGCTCAATGCCGTAGCCCAGTCGCTGCACCGCCACCGCTAGCTCGTTCTGATAAATCATCCCCAACAGCTTTTGCTGCTTGAAGAGGATGTCGTTGTGAAGCGACTGCCAGCGGCCATTGTTCAGCTGCGTGGCATTAATCACCACACAATGGGTGTGCAGCTGCGGATCCTTCTCGCGGGAGGTGTCGTGGTGGAACTGGGCGATGATCAGGTTGCCGGTGCCAACTGCCTGCCTGCCCTCCGGCGTCCGCACCCGTGTTTGGGCATAGCGCTCCTCGATGATGGACAGAGTGCGCACCACCGCTGTGCGATGAGCCTGTTCGATCGCTTCATTGCCGCCGACCAGAGCTGCCAGACTGATGCTCTTAGGCGCACTAAAGGTCAAATCCAACCCGGCCCGATGGCGCTCCGGGTCAATCTTTCGACCCGATAAGGTTTGGTGTCCCTGGGGATGGGAGCCATGGAGCAGATTCTTGAAGTCGCCTCCCTGCACCTGGCCCGCTAGCCCCAGGCTCTTCGCCCCCTGGCCCCACCAGCCGGAGTGGGCCTGGTTCTCTTCACTCGTGTAGTAGTTCTCAGCGGTGTAGTAGGTTTCGCCCTGGTTGGCGCTGATTACCGTCAGGCTGAGCATGACTGACCTCCTAGCCTTCTACCAAACCCTGGCGCTTGCGGATTTCCTGAATCAGCGCCTTGCGATTTTCTAGCGCCTGCGGCCCTCGGGCATTGGCCTGCTCTAGGGCAATGGTCTCCAGCAAAATCTGGAGCCCCTGGAACTGCACTTGCAGCAGCTCCATCCGGGCCTTGAGGTCATCCACCTGTCGTTCCAGTTCGCGACGCTGCTGACCATCGCGCATCATCAGGCGAATGATGCTGGCGGCGGGTAGACCCAGCCGATTGGCCTCTTTCTCGACGACTGCCGCCTCTTCAAGGGGCAGCGAGACGCTAAATCCTTTACCCATGAGCTTTTCCGTGAATTCGTCAGTGATTCGTAAACGACCGGCCATTGGCTCCCATGCCTGGAACCCTTGATATTGCTGGGTTTCAGCAACCCCCTGGCCCAGGGCTGGGCGTGGTGTGTGAAATGCGGAGCTACGAAACGCAGTGGAGTGGCGTAGCCCCCAGGGCAGCCCATCAGGCTTTTGCCGGGGCATTCCCTGGGGAGAATACAAGGGGCAATACTCTCTGTTTTAGCCCACAGAAAATGTCAGTTCTGTTCAGCCTGGCGAGCTGCAAAGTTTGTTTTTGTTCATCAATCCATTGATTGGAATCTGAACCCTAAAAAAGGAGAAGTCGTGATTAAGTCGTTATCAAGTCGTGAATGATTGGGTAATTTCAGGCTTGCCTTGGATTCTGGATAGACAAGTCGTTATCAAGTCGTGAATAAGCCGTGAATGGTATTCATCAGTCATCAAAACGATGATGGATTTTGCTGAAGATGACAATTCAGTCGTTATTAAGTCGTGAATAAAAACGACAACTCAGAATACAGATATCGATCAACCAGCTTGAAGGCATTCTTGCGTCTTCAAGCTGTTGATTAAACGCTGTCGTTGGCATCCAAACTATGACCCAAATCATCCAGACCTACATCGACATGGGCAGCTCTGCCACCAAGTGCCTCTACTGGCAGGGCCAGCCTTACCTGCTGCACCTCGACCCCCAGGTGGCACGATTGAACCCCACTCGGCTTGACCGGCTGATGCTCGGCGGGCTGACTAGCCAGGAACCCGAGGACAGTGCCTATGTGATGGTGGGCAATAGTGCTTATGCCATTGGGGCGTTGGCGATCGCCCAAAAAGGTGACTCGGGCCTGGCTCTGCCCAAGCGCGATCGCGCCGTCTATAAAATCTTGGCCACCCTCGGCGTCATCGCTGAGAAGACTCTGGCCGCTCAAGATTCTGACAGTTCGGGTTGTGAGTTCACCGCTCAACTGGGTCTGCTGCTGCCGCTGGAAGAATATTGGCAAGACCGCAAGGAGTTGAAGGCTCAGATTCTGGGGGCCATTTCTGACTTCAGCTTCCGAGGCCGGTCTTTGTTTGGACAGCTAGAGCGCATCGAGATGCAGCCGGAGGGGGCCGGGCTTTATCTGGCTAAGGGGTTGCAGCTGGCTAGGGCTGGGGTGGGAATTCGAGATTCCACCGTCGTCGTTCTGATGTTTGGCCACCGCAATCTCTCTATCCTTACCTTCGAGAAAGGCAGCACGCCCCAGGAAACCAACAGCACTTCCCAAGGGCCAGGGTTTGTGGAATACCTGAAGCAGTGTGCCACCGAGCTGCCGGGTGTCGCCCCCGATGACCCGGCTCTGCTCGAAGCAATCTTGCAGGGGTACCCCACCTTCCACGTCCCAGGCCGTAAGGAAGCCCTCGACTTGGCGAAGGCCTGTAGCTATGCTCGGGAGTTCTATTTGGATCGGGTGAACCAGTTTCTGGTGGAGTGGCTGCCCTCGGCTGAAGTAGAGGTGATTGTCGGTGGGGGTGCCGCCTACTTTATTCGGCCAGAACTGGAGCAGTTTTTTGACCAGCGCGGTCTTGCCCAGCAGATCACCTGGGCCGAGGCCCTGCGACAGGAAATGACCGATGTGCTGCGGGGCCAGGAGGGCACAGCTGAACCCGACTTGATCACCAGCGTCCGCTGGGCCGATGTCTATGGGTTGTTCAAGACGTTTATGTACAGCGCCAAGCCAACCCAGACCCGCTAGCGCCAAACTCTCCCCAGTTGCAGCAACGATAAGGACTCAGAGGAATGACCCAAACGTCAGAAACAAAGGCCCGGATTCAGTATTCCAGCCGGGATGAGCTGGATGTAGCGGTGATTGGCTACTGCCGAGGGCGATCGCGCCATGACCTCCATGCCCGTATGCGATCAGCATTGAATGGCTGCTATGGGCCGTTTGCGATGGCAGCGGTTCAGGCTCCCAGAGATGAAATTCGGCGGCAGGCTGTGCGATCAATTCAGCAGTTGACAACTCAGATTCTAGAAATCAAGGAACGGTTTCTCCCGGAACTGGAAGCCTTCGACGATTCGATAATGCCATCCAAGACAGCTCTCCCACTGGTTAAGCCATCCTCACGACATCTACCATCAGCCAATAGCTCCATGGCATCTACCTCAGCAGAACCCATCAAAACCCTGCCCGACCCAGGGCCGGTGGATCAGCCACTGCGGGAGTTCTTGGGCGACGATGCCGCCATCATGGCGGGGCTGAATCCTTTCATCAATGATTTGACGTGACTCCGCCGCGACCTAGGACACCGATCCCCGTTGACCGCCAAACCCAGGAGCAGATTGCGGGGACGGCGGTGCTGCTGCTGGAGCGGTTTTGTCAGGGGCAGCACCGGGGACAGCGGGTGTTCGAGGGCAAGCAGTTCTACACGATTGTGGAGCGGGGGCGCGATCTGAATATCGAGTTCAGGGGTGATGCTCACCACCTGCCAGAGACGATTCTCACGTTACGGACTCAGCGGAATAATGGACAGACGCTCTACGAAATTGAGTCTTGGCTGACCCAGGCAGATGTCCAGCGATTTGCCATCATTCGGCAGGAGCTACACAAAGAGCTGGGGGATCGTCAAATGTCCTCAAGGCAAACTGACGGATCAGTTCTAAGTTGACGTATCATGACCTAAAAGTTGTCACCCGTGCATACTCACGCTCTTGCCATGATAGCCGCTAAAACCCCAACCAGACGACACTGGGAACTGTTCAAGGCTTACAAGGCTAGGATTTCAAGACGCATGGAGCCGGAAGAGTTCCTTGAGTACTGGGTTGTCACCTACGACGAATTAGCGGAATTATGCGGGCGCTCTAAGAGCACCGTGGCCCACTGGTTCTCGCAGGGAGAGCATCGCCGCGAGCCATCCGAGGCAGATAAGCGGCGACTGGCTGAAGTTCATGCTCTTTGGAGCCAGTTTGAAAACGAACCCTCCCACCTCCGGGAGATTTGGGAACGAAAGCGAAAGCGAAAACGAGATTAGATGTTGTCATCTGTGCATTGATTTGTTGCCCTGACGGCAACTTCAAAACTATCGTGGTCTTAAAGCGACTTAGTCCACTGGGCACAGCTAGAACGCTTAGTATCCTCAAAACCCTTTAGTACTCCTCACCTGGTGAAGCACAATGACCCAACCTCCGGCTAGCTATCCAAAGGATCCCCGCTCTCCGCTTTTGCCCATTGCTATAGAAGATGTACCGTCTGGGCGAGAACCGCTACGCCATCTGCTGATTGGCTCTCCGAGGGGTGTTACGAGCACCATCCATAATCTCTATGGGCTCGGCTATGCCGAAGTGGGAATATGGAGCCCGCTCCTACCTACCCCTAATCCTGGGGAGGTCATGTCTATTCTGACTCGTTATATTCTTCCTTAAGAAAGCATGTAAATAAAGGAAGCTTTCCTGCTAATTATTGTCAGCCACGGTCGTTTCTTTATGCTTTCGGCAACAGCACTTTCAGCATGTTAGTGCCTGGAGAACGATGCTCGTCGTTTTCTGGGCGTTAACCGTTTAACTCGTAGTAATCCTGAGGGTTCTGCGCTTCTAAACGGACGACCGGTGGATGAATAACAGGTTGATAGACTGAGAATATGCTGCCCTGACCTACATCACTTTTTATGGTGAGATGTCCCTTGTGATGTTGCGCGATCGCCTTGGCAATTGCTAACCCCAACCCAGTGCCGCCAGTTTTGCGAGAGCGATCGCTGTCAACCCGATAAAAGCGCTCAAAAATGCGGCTTTGCTCAGCTGCTGGAATGCCAATGCCCGTATCTTTGACGGCAATGATCGCCATGCGTTCGCCGTAAGGCTTAGCAAAGCTATCGCGAGCCTCTAAACTTACCAGCACCGATCCCCCTGGAGAGGTGTACTGGATGGCGTTGGCCATTAAGTTGGAGACGAGCCGGTAGAGTTGAGACTCATGCCCCAAAACATAAATCTCAGCGTCGGGAAGGTGATGGGCTAGGTGAATGTCTGAGGCCGCCGCCAGTTCCGAGAACTCTTCAGTTAAATCAGCAATCAAATCATTCAGGCAGCAGGGCTTAAACGATTTGGGGGAGGTGTCTTGCTCCAGGCTGGTCAGCAAGAGTAAATCAGCAATCAAGTGGCTGAGGCGACGGCCCTGGCGCTCTACCGTCTGGAGCATGGGCGGAACATCTTTCTGCTGAGCAGGTGGTAGCCGAAGGATGGCCTCCACGGTTGCAAGCAGGCTGGCAAGGGGCGATCGCAGCTCGTGGGCGGCATCGGCGGTAAACTGCTGCTGCCGTTGATACGACTGGTAAATAGGCTGCATGGCTAGACCCGCCAGCCCCCAGCTAGAGGCCGCGACTAGGCTCAACGCTATTGGCAACCCCACCGTCAAAATCCACCGGATGCGCCTAACCTCGGCATCAAAGGGGGCCAAGGTGCGCCCAATTTGCATGTAGCCCCAGGAGGGATGATCGTGGCCATCGGTACTGGTGGGATGGGCATCGGCACTGTGCAAAATGGTGGTGAACTGGCGATAGCGAGTGCCGCTGTCGCTTTGCAGGGTTTGCCACGGGGCAGGGTTTACAGTTTGGGGCAGCGGCAAGGGCTGATTAGGCGAAAAGGCCAGCAGGTCGCCATGGTGGTCGAACAGGCGAATGTAGTAGCTGCTGCGATCGCTGATGCCAATGGTATGGCGCTGAATCACCGTAGGCTGGGGAGCGCAGACCTGCCCGGCCACACACAGGTCAGGAAAAATTTGCTGCAAAACAACAGTCGGATCTGCCGACGGGGGCAGCATGGGTTCTAGGCTGTCGTGGAGCGTCCCGGCGATCGATTCAATTTCTCGCTCTAGGGCCGCCGAGTTGGCCTGAATTAGCGCCCGGTAGATCCCCAGCCCCGCCAGGCCAAGAATCCCCGCCATCACCCCGGCGTACCAGAGGGCTAAGCGGGTGCGACTGCGACGAAAGAGCTGCTGACTATTCATGGGCGGCTAAAGGGACGAGTTAAAACGATAGCCTTGACCAGGAATGGTCTCGATCGGGCAGGTACAGCCATGCTTGGCTAGCTTGCGGCGCAACAGGCGAATTTGGGCGGCCACCACATTGCTCACTGGCTCGTCGTCAAGATCCCACAGCTGATAGCGAATTTTGCTGCCGGGAATGATGCGATCGCAGTTTTGCATGAGATAAGCCAATACCTGAAACTCCTTCAGCGTTAATGCAATGCTCTGGGCAGGCTGATCGGAATGCGCCACCAATAGGGTCGTGTTGGCATCATCTAAGGTAAACGAACCAACGGTTAGGGTTTGGGGCTGTAGCTGGGGCGATCGCCGCTGAATTGCCCGCAGCCGCGCCAGCAGCTCCTCCATCACAAAGGGTTTTACCAAGTAGTCATCGGCTCCGGCGTCTAGCCCAGTGACGCGATTTTCGGGCTGGCCTAGGGCAGTCAGCATGAGTACGGGCAAGGGGTTTTGATGTGACCTGAGCTGTTGGCATAGCTCCAGCCCAGACAGCTCGGGCAACAGCCAATCGACAATGGCTAAGGTGTAGTCCGTCCACTGGTTTTCAAGGCAGTACCAGGCCTGGGCACCATCGGTCACCCAGTCCACCACATACTTCTCACCCATCAAGACCTGCTTAATCGCCAGTCCCAAATCCTCCTCATCTTCCACCAGCAAAATTCGCATAGCCTCAGGCACACAGTTTACGACGTTGATCTTACAGAACGACCCGCCGTTTCACCTCGATTTCATCGGCGCTCTGGCAGACTACGACCGACCGTAGCCAAATTTCGGAGTGAGGAACCATGCGTTACACCCAAAAGCCTTTTCTAGAAGCTGTTCTAATTACTGTTCTGTTGCTAGCGGTGCCCAAAGCCGCGATCTCCCACGTGGGCCACGGTGATGAATTTCAGGCCGAAGGCGGCATCAACCGAGTCGAGGTCAAGGCTGAGACCGACTCCCTATTGGGCATCGAGGTTAACTCCATTGAGTCTGCTGCCGATGGCAGCGCCGCCGTACTGATTCCGGTGACGGCCCTGGTAGACGATGCCGGTCAACAGCTTGTCTTTGTGCAGTACGGGAATTTTTATGAGCCAGTGCCGGTAACGATCGGTGCGACCCAGGGCGACCTAATTGAAATTACCGATGGACTATCGGTAGGGGAGCAGCTTGTCACCCAGGGCAGCCTATCGCTCTATGCGGAGTCGCGCAAAACTCAGACGGCTGAAGCTGCCTCGACCGCAGCCGTTCCGGCAACCGATACGGCCCACGCTCAGGCCGATGCCCAAGGCACTCCCCACAGCCATGATACGGCGGGCAATCTTGCTCCGCCTAGTGAAGCAGTTCCCGCAGCGGGTGAGCTGGCTCAGGCGAGCGAAACCGCCGCACCCTCTAAGGGTTTCCCCTGGGGGCTTGTAGTCGGTGTAACGTCAGCGGCTGCCGTAGTCACTGGGGCGATGACCTTTTTAAGCGGCGGTCGCAAAAAGAAGAGCCGCTTTTCCGATGGCACCTATTCGGGCAAACGAGGGGGCTACTAACCTGGGTCGTTTCTCTGCATCAATGTCTCAGCAATAGATGGTCGCGCAGCTCTGTGGACTGCGATGCAAACGAGACGTTTGCGCGACGGGCGGTATCTTTTTTCTCAGAAATTACCTTCGATGTTTAACTCACTTCTGAACCAGACCCTCAAAAATTCCATTGCCCAGCGGTGGTTTATTGTGGCCGCTGCCATTGCGGTGACCATCTGGGGCGTTTTCAGCCTCACCCAGATGCCGCTGGATGTGTTTCCCGAGTTTGCGCCGCCCCAGGTCGATATTCACACCGAAGCCCCTGGACTGGCCCCCGAGGAAGTTGAAACCCAAATCACCGTGCCCATTGAAAGCGTGGTGAATGGCCTGCCGGGGGTGACCACCGTGCGCTCTTCGTCGAAGGTGGGGCTGTCGATGGTGCAGGTGGTGTTTGACCAGGAGGCCGACATTGCCCAGGCCAGGCAGGCGGTGACCGAACGGCTGCAACAGGTGACCAGCCAACTGCCAGAGGGTGCCCACACCCCAGAGCTATCGCCTCTGGCCTCCCCCCTGGGCACAATTTTGATGTATTCTTTCACGCTCAGTGGTCAGGGGCAGACCTCGATGATGGATCTGCGCCGCCTGGTAGACAGCACCCTCAGCCAGCAAATTTTGTCGGTGCCGGGGGTTGCCCAAATCACTGTCTATGGCGGTGACGAGCGGCAAGAGCAGGTTTTGGTTGACCCCGAGCAGTTGAGATCGCGCAACGTTTCTCTCAACGACGTTACCGCTGCCGCTAGCGGGGCCAACTCTAACGCCCCCGGTGGTTTTTTGATTGGCGGGGGGCAAGAACTGTTGATTCGCGGTGTGGGTCAGGTGCAGTCGATTGACGACCTGCAACAGTCTGTCGTCAACGTAGAGAACGGCGAGCCCATTTTGCTGGGCGATGTGGCCGAGGTGCAAACCGGGGCCGCCCTCAAGCGGGGGGATGCCAGCTTTAACGGACAGCCCGCCGTTGTGCTGATGATTAATAAACAGCCCGATGTGGATACGCCCACGATTACAAACGCCGTGGAAGCGGTGATTGCTGATTTACAGCAAACCTTCCCCGCCGATGTGCAGATGGCCCGCACCTTCCGCCAGTCAAACTTTATTGACTCGGCCATTAGTAATGTCAGCGGTTCGCTGCTTGAAGGCATAATCATCGTGTCGGTGATTATGCTGCTGTTTTTGATGAACTGGCGCACGGCGATCATCACCCTCAGCGCCATTCCCCTGTCGCTGTTAATCGGCCTGATGTTCATGAAAGCCTTTGGCCTAGGCATCAACACCATGACCCTGGGCGGTCTGGTGGTCGCCATTGGCTCGGTGGTCGATGACTCGATTGTGGACATGGAGAACTGCTATCGCGGTTTGCGTACCAACCAGGCCCAGGACAACCCCAAACATCCCTTTCAGGTGGTATACGATACCTCTGTGGAAGTGCGGCTGGCGGTGATTTTTTCCACGGTGATCATCGTGGTGGTGTTTGCGCCAATCTTTAGTTTGACCGGGGTAGAAGGGCGCATTTTTGCCCCTATGGGCTTGGCCTATTTGCTTTCGATCGCGGCCTCTACCCTAGTGGCCATGACCTTGTCACCTGCGCTCTGTGCCATTTTGCTGGCCAACCAAACCTTGCCCCAGGAGGGAACGTTTGTGTCGCGCTGGGCTGAGCGGCTCTATCGTCCGCTGTTGAATGTGTCGCTGCGGGCTCCCCAGGTGATTCTGGCACTCTCGTTGGCGATGTTGGTGGCAGCTATGGCGATCGTGCCGTCGCTAGGGCGGGTGTTTTTGCCAGAGTTTCAGGAAAAATCCCTGGTCAACTCCATGGTGCTGTTTCCTGGGGTATCGCTGGATATCACCAATCGAGCGGGTATGGCGCTGGCCACAACGCTAAAAGAGAACCCCCTCTACGAGTGGGTGCAGGTGCGGGCTGGGCGTGCCCCCGGCGATGCCGATGGGGCGGGGGTCAACATGGCCCACGTGGATGTGGAACTCAGTGATCTGGCCCTGGAAGACCGCGAAGCCAGTGTGCAACAGCTGCGGGAGGCGTTTTTGGCACTGCCGGGGGTAGCCCCCAATATTGGTGGGTTTATCTCTCACCGCATGGATGAGGTGCTGTCAGGGGTGAGAAGTGCGATCGCCATCAAAATCTTTGGCCCCGACCTGGCCGAACTGCGCCGCATCGGGGAACAGGTGCGCGATACTATCGAGCCGATTGCTGGGGTGGTTGACTTGCAGCTCGAACCTCAATTGCCCATTCGTCAGGTGCAGATTCAGTACGACCGGGCGGCGGCGGCTCGTTATGGGTTGAGTATGGCCGCAATTTCAGAGATTGTTGAAACCGCCCTCAACGGTCGGATCGTGTCGCAGGTGCCAGAGAATCAGCAGCTGATCAATATTGCTGTGGGTTTGCAAGAATCCGCGCGCGATAATCTCGATGCCATTCGCGCCATTCCCATTAGCACCCCCACTGAGGAAATTATTTCCCTGGGAGATGTGGCCACCGTCGATTACGGTATGGGCGCAAACGTGGTGAACCGGGAAAATGTGTCGCGGCTGATTGTGGTCTCGGCCAACGTGGCCGAGCGTGACCTGGGCAGCGTGGTGGGCGATATTCAAGCCCAGATTCAGCAAAATGTGCAGTTGCCTAACGGCTACTTTATTCAGTACGGCGGCCAGTTTGAGTCTGAGCAACGGGCCACCAGCAGCCTGCTGATTTACAGCCTCTTGGCGGCGATCGCGATCGCGGTGCTGATGTTCTTCTCGGTGAAGTCGCTGCCCGCCACCATTGCCATCATGATCAACCTGCCCCTGGCGTTAGTTGGCGGCATTCTCTCGATCGCCCTCACCGGAGGCGTTATTTCGATCGCGTCCCTGATTGGCTTTATCACGTTGTTTGGGGTTGCTACTCGGAATGGCTTGCTGCTAGTAGACAACTACAACAATAAATTTGCCCAGGGGATGCCCCTCAAAGAGGTGATCGTCACCGGGTCCCTTGACCGGGTCAATGCCATCTTGATGACGGCGCTCACGTCTGCGTTGGGGATGCTCCCCTTGGCGATCGCCAGCGGGGCTGGCAATGAGATTCTGCAACCCCTGGCGATTGTGGTGTTGGGGGGCCTATTCACCTCCACGGCATTAACGCTGCTGGTGATTCCGGCCCTCTATGCCAAGTTTGGCAAGTGGCTAATGCCCAAACGAAAGCAGACTGCCCCTGAGGTGGCGATCGCTGTCAATGCGGCGTCGCATTCTACCGTCGGGTTAAGGCAGTAGTTTGGTTAGAACTCTGTTCGAGGCGCGATCTGCTTAGCTTTCTGAGCCGCAAACCGCGCCTTTTTTAACCCAATCAGCCTTTCCTCAATATGCCCCCCAGGGGGATACGTTAGAGTGGTAGCTCAAAGGTCATCGCCTGCCTTGTCAAGCCCTGTAAACCTCATGATTCAAGCTCCTCGGCTGCTCCAATGTCTTAGAAACCCTACCTTTGCCCGCCTCTACACAGCCCAAACTATTAACCTGGTTGGCGATGCCCTGACCTGGTTAGGGCTGGCACTACTCGCCTTTGAACTAGCGGGTGAAAACGCTGGGCTGATTTTGTCAGGGGCGCTCACCCTGCGAGTTGCGGCCTACGTCGTGCTCTCACCGCTGGCGGGCGCGATCGCCGATCGCGTTGACCGCAAGCGCATCATGGTTATCACCCATTTAGCGCGGATGGTGATTGTTTGTCTGCTGCCCTTTGTCACCCAGATTTGGCACATTTACGCGATCGTGTTGGCCTTAAACCTGTTCTCTGCCTTTTTTACGCCCACCTACACGGCCACCATTCCCTTGATTGCCACCCAAGAGGAGTACCCCACTGCGATCGCTCTTTCCAGTGCCACCTATCAGCTATTGGGTGTGCTCGGCCCCGGTTTAGCCGGTAGCATTGCCGCCTTTGTGGGCATCCGGCAGGTGTTTTTTCTGGATGGCATCACCTTTTTGATTGCTGCTATTTTGGTCATTACTCTGCCAGGGCAGCTGATGGTCGCCCAACAACCGCAGGAGGTTAGAACAGTGCGCCGAACGCTACAAGATATTCGCCTGGGCACCACCTGCTTACTCAGCGATCCACCGATCAGATATGCCTTGGCCATGCAGTTGGTGGCGGCGATCGCCGGAGCCGCTATCCTGGTCAACACCGTCGGGTATGTCCAGGGCAATCTTCAGCTAGGCAAGCTGGAGTATGGCTGGGTTATGGCCGCTTTTGGGATCGGAGCAACCCTGGCATCTATTGGATTGGGCACCTTCAACCCTAGGCAGAAACAGACGGTACTCACTGGTCTGGGGGCTGCTCTAATTACCCTCGCGCTATTGCCTGCAAGTTGGGTTAGCCTAGGTGGGCTATTGCTGTTATGGATCGTTGCAGGGGTGGGGCAAACTCTGGTTAATGTTCCTACCCAAACCCTAATTGCTGATCGGGTTGATGTTGACATTCAGGGTCGAGTCTACGGGGCTCATTTTGCCTGGAGCCATCTGTGGTGGGTCTTTGCTTATCCCATCGCGGGATGGATGGCGAGTCACTTGCCCAGTTCTGTTTTTCTGGGCAGCAGCCTGATTGGTACAGTGATTTGGGTCATCGTCAACCTAGTTTTCCACCCCGGTCAACAATCTGATTGGAAAAGTGGATTATGGCATGACCATAACCACACTCACGATCAGCATCACCAGCATCACCATTCACGACATCTAGCTATGACGGTAATTCATAGACATCTCCACTTCCACACCATTGCTCAGTTAGAACCCTGCTGAGTAAAAGAATGCGGCGACCGCGATCGTGGTGCTGATATTCTTCTCAGATACCAGGTTCCTAATGCACCTATCAATGTTATGGGCAATGAATTGCAGCTCTATTGTCTAGTATCAAACCTGATGGCCAATGCCATTCAGTACAAACCACCAGGTGGTTCAGTCGTCATCAGTTTATCCACCCATAATCGCACCGCCACCATCGCTATCAAAGTTATAGGCCTTAGGATTCCTCCTAAAGAATAAAGCCGTGTTTTTGAACGCTCCTATCGGGTGAACAGCGATCGCGCCTGCAAAACAGGCGATACGGGACTGGGGCTCGCCATTGCCCAGGCCATTGTGCAGCGGCACCACGGGTAACTTTCCGTAGACAGTGCGATCGGCCAGGGCAGCCTATTTACCGTTTCACTTCCCTATGTGCACCGTTGAGAGTCCAAGGCAGTCTCCAAGAAACTACTACAGCGCCCAACCTGGAGCCAAGAAGGATAGTTTGAGTTAGAACCCTAGCCTGAGCCAAAGTTGCAACATTGTCCCTTGACTCTCCAGATGGCTGGAGAGTTTAGGATGGATTTAATCCTTGATGAGGTCAGCCATGCTCACCGAAGCTCCTCCCAAACTCATTGGCGCTGTCGCTAAGAAAAGCGGCCTACCCGTTAAAACCATCCGCTACTACGACGAGATCGGCCTGCTCAAAACCGCCGGTCGCACCGAGGGCGGCTATCGGGTTTTTGCGGAAGATGTCTTTACCCGGCTGGGCTTTATTCGGCGTGCCCAGAGCCTTGGCCTCACCCTGACCGAAGTCAAAGAGTTTCTGGAAGTGCATGATCAAGGGGACTTACCCTGCTCCCATATCCAAGTCAAGCTAGAGGACAAGCTGACCGAGATCGAAGAAAAAATTCAGCAGCTTCAACTGCTGAAACATGAGCTATCTGGGCTTCTGTCTGGGTGGCAGAGCATTGCCACTAAAACAGACGAAGCCATCTGTCCGATTATTGAAAACTAGAAAATTTATCTTTACTTCAATAAGTAATAAATGCGGAACTGGGTCTATTGAATAGGCCCAGTTTTTTGTTTGAAAATCTTCTCTTGACACTCCAGTTAAGAGGAAGCCTTAGAGTGAGACTATGCCTAGTAAGTCGGGAATGAAAATCCTGCAAAGGGCTATGGAATACACCAGAATTCACGTCTGAAACTAACTGAAAGGAAAATTATGACGACTCAAGTGAACACTGAAATCAGTCTGCCAGCTGTCTTTGAGGATATTTGCCAGCTCGTACTCAAAGGCAGCGCGATGGAAGCCTTTGAGAAATACTACGCTGATACGGTAGTCATGCAAGAAAATGACGAACCCGCCACCGTTGGCAAAGAGGCTAACCGTCGCCGAGAAGAAGACTTCTTTGCCAAAATTCTTGACTTTCACGAAGCCAAACCCAAGAACGTGGCCTTTACTGAGGACACAATTTTCTCTGAATGGTATCTAGACTATACCCATGCCGAATGGGGGCGACGCACCTATCACCAGGTTTCGGTACAGCAGTGGCAGGGTGGCCAAGTGATTCACGAGCGCTTTTACTATGGATCTTAGCTAGCCTGAGTCTGAAAGTCTATTGAACGAATTTATTTACCAGCTTTAGCTGGGTTGAAAGGTCTGCGATCGCAGACCTTTTTTATTGCCTAAAAATTCTTCAAATTAACTCTTGACTGTCCAGCTGACTGGAAACTGTATGGTTTACCTATATTTAATTTAACCGCTGTTGAGGAACTTCTGATGAGCACTAATACCAACGGACTTAATACAGATTCTGGCTTTGCTCAAGAATGGTTTGAGCTGGTTGACGAAAGGCCTAAGAGATGGAATTTTAGGCAGGCCGTTCACCGGATTTGGCATGGCGTAATTGAGCTATTTACTCCATCAAGCGAGCTGAAGATTTTCACAGGTCGCGATCGCTACGGCAATACCTATTACCGAGTCTATGACGTGTTGACTCAAGGTTTCCATCGATTTGAGTCTGAGGATGAGGTGCGCATTTGGCTAGAGCAACGCTATTACCGCTGAATGAGCTACCTGATTGATTTTCCAAGTCCGAGCCGATGTTCTATCTAGTATTTCCATCGAAAAAGGAGTCCGTTATGCATGAAATCCCGCCTGATAGCCCTAACATTTACCGCAAACTGGAATGGGTTGAGTCATCCCTGGTCAATAGGCCAAAATCACCGGTTGGAGCATTATTTAGCTGGCTTTCACGTACCTCTAGAGAACTCTCTTTTGCGCTGTTTGGAGAGATGGAGCCGCGAGTTTGGGAGTACGTCGATCGCACCGGTCAGAGTTGGTGGATGATTCAAGACTCCCTGGCCGACGAGCCGTTTCGATCGCTCTCCATTAACGACGTTCGCATTTGGTTAGAGCAGCAATATCTGGCCAGTCCTGACGATATGTAGGCGGCTTTGTAACCTGCCCCGACAAAGACCCATTACTCTCCAATTAGCTATGGATGCCTTTGATTTTCCTATTTCTGAAGCCGAGACAGAGCCAGCGACAAGCTCCCCGAAACGATCGCGATGGAAGCGCCTCTGGCTCATCTTTATCCTAATCTGGCTCACGGGCGGCAGCTTTGAACTGTGGCGCTGGTGGCAAAAGCAGGACGCGGTACCCGTCGCCCAGGCGCAGCAGCCCCCCATGCCCGTGCAAACCCTGACGGTGCAGGCTGTGAGTCTGGCGGAAACAACGGAGTTTGTGGCCAGTTTGCGATCGCACCAATCCGTCCTGCTCCGCCCCCAGGTGCAGGGGCAGGTAGCGCAAATTCGAGTGCGGTCGGGCGATCGCGTCACCGCTGGCACGGTGCTGGTTGAAATCAATCCCCAGCAACAGCAAGCCCTGGTGAGTGGGGCCACTGCCGCCGCCGAGTCGGCCCAGGCCAGTATTGCCAATGCCAGAGCTGGCCTGCAAGCCTTAGAAGCGCAGCGGGTGGCCAAGTTTACCGAGGTGCAATATGCCCAGCAAGAGTACGACCGCTTTGCCACCCTGGCTGAGGCTGGAGCGGTTTCTCGACAAATGCGCGACCAGTACGCCCAGCAGCTCGAAGTGGCCCGCGCCCTGCTGAATGCGATGGATGAGCAGATCCGCGCTCAGCAGGCCACCATTGCCCAGGCCGAGCAGTCTTGGCAGTCGGCCCAGGCCCAAACCCAGGCGCAGCAGTCCCAGTTAGCCTATTTTCAAATCACCGCTCCCTTTACCGGGGTGGTGGGCGATATTCCCGTCAAGGTGGGCGAGGTGGTCAGTCCCGGCACGGCGCTGATTGGGCTGGCCAAGAACAACTCCCTGGAGGTGAATTTCTCCGTTCCGGCGGAGCGGGCGGCATTGCTGCAACCGGGTAGCCCCGTGGAACTGGTGGATGGCCAGGGACAAACCCTGGGCACCAGTCAGGTTGAGTTCATTGCCCCCAATGCCGACCCTGCGACGCAGCTGGTGTTAGTGAAGGCGCTGTTGCCCAACCCGAAAGGCAACCTGCGGGCCGATCAGTTTGTGCAAGCCCGCATTACCTGGAGTCAGCGCCAGGGCACCCGTGTGCCAACCACTGCCGTAACCCATTTAGGCAGTGAATCCTTTGTGTTTGTTGCGGAGTCTGGGGCAGAGGGCACAGTGGCGCGGCAGCGATCGTTGCAACTGGGCGAAATCGAAGATAACCAGTACCAGGTGATCGAGGGGCTAGAGCCCGGCGAAGCGGTAATCACCACGGGGGTTCTGATGCTGCGCGACGGTGCGCCTGTTAGCCCTATTGAGAATTGAGATTTTCGGACGCGAACGGTGCGTTCCGGCCCAAGCAAAGTTCCAACCAACCGTGAATCAGCATTTCTTCAGAAAACCTTACCAGCCCCCCTACTACACCCAGAGGTGACTCCATGTTTACGGACTTCTTTATCAAAAAGCCTGTCTTTGCTATTGTCTGTGCCCTGGTCATCCTGGTGGTGGGGTTGATCAGCCTGCCGCTGCTGCCCATTGAGCAGTATCCCGATATCAGCCCCGTGCAGATTACCGTCACTGCCAACGCTGTCGGGGCCAACGCCCAGGTGGTGGAAGAAACCGTGACCAACGTGCTAGAGCGCCAGATCAACGGCGTGGAAGGGATGCGCTACATCAGCTCCACCAGCAGCAACGACGGCACCAGCACCATCGTCGTCACCTTTCACCAGGGGTACGACATTGATGTGGCGGCCTCGGATGTGCAGAATCGGGTATTGCAAGTAGAACCCCAGCTGCCGGAGGCGGTGCGGCAAACAGGGGTACAGGTGTCGAAGCAGTCTAGCTCGATTGTGCTGGCGATGGCCCTCTACAGCGAGGACGATCGCTACGACGACACCTTCATCAGTAACTATGCCGATCTCTATGTGCTCGATGATCTGCGGCGAATTCCTGGCGTGGGGGCGATCGTCCCCTTTGGCGAGCGGCGCTACGCCATGCGTATCTGGCTTGACCCCAATCGCCTCGCCAGTCGCCAGCTCACGGCCCAGGATGTGATCACCGCCCTGCGTCGGCAGAATGTGCAGCTGGGGGTGGGCAGCATCGGTCAACCGCCGAACGATGACGGGCAGCTTTACCAGCTCGATCTGCAAACCCTGGGACGGCTGAGCAGCCCGGCAGAATTTGAGAACGTGGTGCTCAAGGCAGGGGCGGCGGGCGATCTGGTCAAGCTGAAGGATGTGGGCCGGGCCGAGTTGGGAGCCGAGCGCTACAGCACCTTTGCCCGCTACAGCGGTCATCCGGCGGTGGGCTACCAGATTTTGCAAACCCCCGGCAGCAACTCCCTCGCCATTGCCAAAGCCGTCAAAGCCGAGATGACGCGGCTAGCGCAACGCTTTCCCCCAGGGCTAATCTATGAGATTCCCTACGACTCGTCGCGGTTTGTGGAGGCGTCGTTTCGGGAGGTGATTATCACGCTGTTGCAGGCGGTGGTGCTGGTGGTGCTGGTGATCTTTGTGTTTTTGCAAGACTGGCGCACTACAGTGATTCCCGCCATCACGATTCCGGTGTCGCTGGTGGGCACCTTCGCCTTTGTCAAACTCTTTGGCTTTTCCCTCAACAGTCTGACGCTGTTTGGCCTGACCCTGGCGACGGGCATGGTGGTGGATGACGCGATTGTGATTGTGGAAGACATCAGCCGCCTGATTCAAAAGGAAGGTTTATCGCCCGTGCAGGCGGCGATTGCCTCCATGCGGCAGCTCTTTGGCGCGGTGATTGCCACTTCGCTGGTGTTGATGGCGGTGTTTGTGCCAGTGGGCTTTTTCCCCGGTACGGCGGGGCAGCTCTACCAGCAGTTTGCGCTGACGATTGCCTTTGCGATCGCAATTTCCACCCTCAACGCCCTCACCCTTACCCCAGCGCTCTCGGCGCTGCTGCTGCGGGCACAACCGCGTCAAACCGGCTGGCTGGGCTGGATCTACCGCCGCATCAACGGCTTTCTGACCTGGCTAGAGCGCGGCTATCGCTGGAGCCTGGGTCGGCTGACGCAATGGCAGAGCCTCGTTTTGGTCGGGTTTGTGGGCCTGTTAGTGGCGACGGGGTGGCTCTACACCCAGGTGCCCCAGGCCTTTTTGCCCGAAGAAGACCAGGGCTATTTCATCAGCATTTTGCAGGGGCCAGACGGCACCTCCCTCAACTACACCGAGCAGGTGGTGGCCCAGGCCGAGCAGCAGTTGCTGGCGGTGCCAGAGCTGGAAGGCACCTTTGCCATGGGGGGCGTGGGCTTTAACGGCAACACCCCCAACCGGGGCATTCTGTTTGCGCCGCTGAAATCCTGGCAGGAGCGGCGGCAGCCTGAGCAGTCGGTGACGGGCATTCTCAACCGGGTGCGGATGCCGCTGATGGGCATTCCCCAAGCACCGGTGATTGCGGTGAACCCGCCCACTATTCCCAGCCTCGGCAGCGTCGGCGGCTTTGTGTTTCAGCTTCAAGATCGCGACAGCAGCACCTCAGACATTAACGAATTGGATCAAATGAAAGGGGCGATTTTGGCAAAGGCCAACCAGACCCCCGGCTTGCAGGGGGTGTTTAGCCTCTACACCTCCAACGCGCCCCAGCTTCAGGTGGAGGTCAACCGCGATCGCGCCGAAGCTCTGCAAGTCCCCGTCGAGGAGATTTTTGGCACCCTGCAAACCTACCTCGGCTCCCGCTACGTCAACGATTTCAACGCCTTTGGCCGCACCTATCGAGTCTATGTGCAGGCCGATGCCGCCTTCCGCGCCGACCCCGACAGCATTGGGCAGCTATACGTGCGATCGCGATCGGGCGACATGATTCCCCTCAGCGCCCTGGTCACGGTCACCCGCACCACCGGCCCGCAGATCATCAACCACTACAACCTGCACCGCGCCATTGAAATTAACGGTTCAGCGGCTCCCGGCACCAGCTCTGGTGAAGCCATGCAGGCGATGGCGAAGCTAGCGACCGAGGTGCTGCCCCCCAACCTGGGCTTTGAGTGGTCGGGCATTTCCCTCGAAGAACTGGAATCGGGCGGCAAAGCGCCGATCATCTTTGGCCTAGGGATTTTCTTTGTGTTTCTGGTGCTGGCGGCCCAGTACAACAGCTTTGTCGATCCGCTGACGATTATGCTGGCGGTGCCCCTGGCGGTGTTGGGGGCGCTAGCGGCCCAGTCAATGCGCGGGCTGTACAACGACGTGTACTGCCAGGTGGGGCTGGTAATGCTGATTGGTCTGGCCAGTAAAAACGCCATTTTGATCGTGGAGTTTGCCAACCAGCTGCGGGACGAAGGGCTATCCCTCACCCAAGCGGCGGTGCAGGCTTCCCAAGAACGGCTGCGCCCGATTTTGATGACTGCCATCTCGACCCTGTTGGGTATTTATCCGCTGATGGTGGCTACGGGGGCAGGCTCGGCCAGTCGCCAATCGTTGGGTACAGCTATCTTTGGCGGCATGTTGGTGGCGACGGTGCTCACGCTGTTTGTGGTGCCGGTGCTCTATATCGCGATCGGCAACGTGCAACAGCGCGTGATCAAGGCGTTCCGATAGAGCAAGCCCAGGTTTGTGAACTTATCAACGCCCCCTTGACACTCCAGCACACTGGAGTCTCTAGCATAGAGTCATCAAGCTTTTTAACCCCTGTCACGCTGCATTGACGGGCATTTCAACCAATCATTACCCTTCCCTAGGGAAAAGGAAAAGACCATGAAGCGTCGTCATTTTATCGCCCTCGGAGCGGCTGGCATTGGCAGTGCGGCAACCCTCCATTGGGCTGGGAATCGTCCTGTTGCTGATGGATTTTCTGCGATCGCTGCCCCCACTATTTACACCAGCCAAGATGGCCTGCTAGAGGTCGATTTAACCGCTGCGGTGAGCCCAGTACAAGTGGGCGATCGCACCGCCAACCTGCTCAGCTACAACAGCCAAAGCCCCGGCCCCCGGCTAGAGGCCCGCCCCGGCGATACCGTTCGCATTCGCCTGCACAACCAGCTCGATCAGCCCACCAACCTGCACTACCACGGGCTGCACATCACCCCCGAGGGCACAGGCGATAACGTGTTTGTCAGCGTGGCACCAGGCGAAACCTTCACCTACGAATTCACCATTCCCGCCGATCACCCAGCGGGCACATTCTGGTATCACCCCCATCACCACCACCACGCGGCAGAACAGCTCTTTGGCGGATTGGCAGGGCTATTCGTCATTCGCGGCGAACTGGATGAGATTCCTGAGGTGAAAGCTGCCCAGGAGGAATTTATTGTTCTCAGAGATTATGAAATTGACCGAGCGGGCAACGTTCCACCCGCCGATCACATGGCGCTGATGATGGGGCGCGAAGGGTCGCTGGTCACGGTAAACGGTCAGCTTAATCCCAGCTTGAGCGTTCCCCAAGGCGGGTTGCTGCGGCTGCGTTTGCTAAATGCGTCGGCCTCGCGGTTCTATAAGTTGCAGCTAGAGGGGCACCCGTTCCAGTTAATTGCTACGGATGGGGGTGCGATCGCATCCCCCGTCCAAATTCAAGAACTCCTCCTCGCTCCCGGCGAACGGGCCGAAGTTCTGGTGCAGGGCAACCGACAACCGGACACCTACCGCCTGCTCAACCTGCCCTATAACCGCAATGGCATCGGCATGATGGGCGGCATGGGTGGCATGATGGGCGGCGGCCATGGCATGGGCGGCATGATGCACGGTGGCAGGGGTTCCTCCGGTGACGCTCAACCCCTCGCCACCCTGGCCTACAGTGGCTCCGTCGCGGCGCTACCGCTACCCCGTCAGCTAGGCACCGTGGAAACGCTGCCGGAACCGACTGTCACCCGCCGCATCGAGCTTTCCATGACCATGGGGCACGGCATGGGTCAAGGGATGGGCATGGAATTTTGGTTTAACGGCCAGCCCTACGACGAAAAGCGCATCGACATTGAAGCCCAGCTCGGCACCGTGGAAGAGTGGGAACTTGCTAACGTTGATCCTGACTTGATGGATCACCCCTTCCATTTACACGTCAACCCGTTCCAGGTGGTGAGTCGCAGTGGGCAGCCTGAACCCTACCGCGCCTGGAAAGATACGGTGTTGGTGAAGGGCGGCGAAACAGTACGGATTCGCGTGCCTTTCCGCACCTTTGCGGGCAAGACGGTCTACCACTGCCACATCCTCGACCACGAGGACTTGGGCATGATGGGCAACCTGCAAATTTCGGCTTAGGGCACCGGTTCAGAAACCCGGCTTCTTGCCCAGAATGCGGGTATGCCCTGGGAGCAGTGACGAAGAAACCGGGTTTTTAGCGCTACTGCGGGAGGGCGATCGCCCTACTGGCCGTACCAGCCTTGCCGCCACTGGGTCATCTGGTCGATTTCGACCTGCTGGCTGGCGATAATGGCTTCCGCCAACGCCTGGACTTCAGAACGGCTGCTCTTAGCTAGCGCTTCTTGCGCCATAGTCAACGCCCCCTCATGGTGGGGAATCATGGCGTTGATAAAGCGTAGGTCGTACTCATCGTCAGCGGCACCGAGATCCATATTCATCATCATGGCTGACATCATATCTGCACTCATGGGCATCATGTGACCCATCTCGGCGTGATACATGACCGGGTCTGCCGGAGCGTCAGGGTACCAGGCTTGCCGCCAGGCCTGCATTTCAGCAATTTCGGTCTGTTGAGCCGCAATAATCTCGCTAGCCAGGGTTTGAATTTCGGGACGGGTAGAGTTTTGCTGGGCGTCCTCTGCCATTACGACCGCGCCCTGGTGGTGCATGATCATGGCGTCGATGAAGCGCAGGTCAAAGCTTTCGTCGGCGGGGCCGAGATCCATGCTGCCGTGATCCATCATGCCGCTACCCTCCATCTGGCCCATGCCGCCGTGATCCATCTGGGCGGTTTCGGTAGATGGCTCAACTGCCGCGTCGCGGGAGTTAGCGCAGGCGGGCAGACCAACGGCGGCGGTAAGGCCGAGCAGGGCGATCGCAGCTAGTTTCAGTGTCATTTCAGTACCTCTTTCGCTGGCATGGTGCGCATTTACCACTACGGCAGCGTGCCACGCAAAAATGAAATCAGGATGAAATGTGAGCTGTTGACGGTATGAAATATTGAATTTGGTAATCTCTCTCAATAGCTAGATTTGGTGGTTTCTAGTCTCTCTTTAAGTTAGAGAGAAGACCGAAATGATCAGGATCTTGTAAAGGCTAGAGAGGTAAATTATGCCGATTCAAACCCTCAAATTACACAACCTAAATGACGAGATGCAGCAGTGCATTCAAAACTGCCTCGATTGCCACAGCATCTGTCTCAACACCATCACCTACTGCCTAGAGCAGGGCGGTCACCACGCCGAGCCGTCCCACATTCGCCTGATGATGGACTGCGTGGAGAGCTGCCAAACCAGCGCCAATTTCATGTTGCGCGGCTCTGACCTGCATGCTCATTTTTGCGGGGCCTGTGCGGAGGTGTGCGATCGCTGCGCCGAGGACTGCGCCAGCATGGGCGACGATACCCAAATGCAGGCCTGCGCCGAGATGTGCCGCCGCTGTGCAGAAACTTGCCGCCGCATGAGCATGGCAATGGCCTAATCTAGGCTGGCTTTAGACTTGTCCACGCAGCACAGGTACAAGCCATAAAATCTAACCGCTAACGCAGTGAGGGGCATAGTCTTTATGCCCCTCATTGTTGTTTCAAGACGCAATAAAAATAATAATTAACCGCCTTACAAATTGTTTGATCTAGACCCCTTGACTCTCCAGCATACTGGAGCCCCCAAGATAGACCCATACACATTGAGAGATTTGCCATGAGCATTCTATTTACTGTTCCAGATCTAGCCTGTTCTACTCCCCTAGCTCCCCTTGATCATAGGCATTCACATTAGAGCCCAGTCTTCCCTTCTCATCATCCTCAGTCAACCTATCAGAGAAGCCCCATGAAACTGCTAGAAATTCAGACCAGCGTTCGTCAGGATCGATCAGTAACTCGCACCCTAGCATCCAAATTTATTTACCAATGGCAGGCCTATCATCCCAAAGCTCAGCATTACCTGCGGGACTTGGGGGCACAACCCCCTGCCTTAATTACCAATGACTGGGTAGCCGCTAACTTAACTCCAGCATCCGACCAGACCGACGAAACTAGGGCATTGTTAGCCACCTCAGATACCTTAATTGCTGAGCTATTTGCGTCCGATCGCCTGGTGCTGGGAGTCCCAATGTATAACTTTGGTATTCCCGCACACTTGAAAGCTTACTTCGATCAGATAATTCGGGTTGGCCATACCGTAGACTACAATCGCGACACACAAACCTTTGAGGGTCGCCTCACCGATAAGAAGGCCATCATTATTAGCTCTCGGGCTGGAAAATATACCCCTGAAACACCAGAGAGTGCAATGGATTTTTGCGTACCCTATCTACAGTTCATCTTGAGCTTTTTGGGCATTCAGGATGTGGAGTACGTTGAGGTTCCCTATCAAGGGATGGGCGATGATCAGCAGCAAAAAGCCACTGAAGCCTCGATTGCCCGCCTAATGGAACTAGCCAAAACTTGGTAGCTCTGACCTTTCGCTTTTCTATAGTGTTTCTCACGTCTTTGGACAACAGGTAGCAGAACCCTTTAGCGTTTCTCGATCTAGTGAGATGTAGGCAAGGGGCTTAAGTCCCTTATTATCGAAAGACTTTCCTCGGCAAGGTCCATCTCATTAGCCAGGGAAACGCTATATTTCTGATACCCAATTCATTGGCCTTGCAAGTATCGCAACTAGAGCCAATCACATTCTCTGATACCGATTACCGCATTGGATTATTTGTCATGAAGCAACCTTCTTCTCGTTCATTTCCCTTTGAGCCAAACGCTGACCAACGAGCTATAGCAACAGGGCTACACGCTACTCGTAATCTATTGCCGTTGGTTGCTCGCATTCTACTAGTCGCTATCTTCCTGTTGTCTGGTGCCAATAAAATCCTCCATCCAGCAGACACCCAGGCCTATATGGCTGCTTTCGGTATGCCGCTGACCTGGCTGTTTTTGCCCGCTGCAATTGTTTTAGAATTGCTCGGCGCTATGTCTGTTCTACTGGGCATTTATCCTCGATTGGGGGCCGCTGCACTAGCATTCTTTACCCTGCTGACTGGCTTTATCTTCCACAGCAATTTTGGTGACCCCCTAGAGCAGGTTATGTTCATGAAAAATTTGGCCATGGCGGGAGGACTTTTGCTGATTGTGCAATACGGCGTGGGCAACGCCGTCTGGCGTTTTCGAGGACGATAATCCCCGTAAACGTTTCTCGGAACGGTGCGATCGCTGGTTAGTTTGCGGATTCGGTAATGGCCAAATGCTGGATAAGAGTCGCTGATTTAGCTCATTCCTGCTACGGGGCTGGCCTGTTGCCTGAGCGGGGATAGGCCAAGCTGTCATCCTTGCACCTAATTCATAACATTATTGACTTCCTATGGCGTATTTTTGATGCCATAGGAAGTCATTCATTTTAAAGGGAAATAACTGATAGCCATAGCTTTTATTTGGCGAATATCCGATTGGTTTTATACCTCTATTCGCTAAAGAATAAGGGGCTTAAGCCCTTTGTCCATGGCACATCTTACTGAAACTCATGATCTCGATTTTATTTTCCGAAAATGCTTGACATTCCACCAAGCTGGAAACTGTAAGGTTGTAGAGTCGAGCTAGGAAATAGCATTATGAAACGCATCGTAAATACCCTGTCTATTAGCGCTTTGTCTGTACTCAGCGCAGTCGCATTAAATGTGTCTGCACGGGCAGAGACTTTTGATATTGCAGAGGTTTCGTTTGACCATAGCCCCCATTTAGCTGAAGTGACGACTATGGATCAGACACCGTTTCAAGGAGGTCGTTACCATTTTGTTATTCATGTTCCTGATCATGCTGGCGAAGCCCTTAAGGCTATTCTCATTGCCCCTCAAGACCGCGCAGCCCAAATTGATTTTGACCTGAATGCTACCACCGTCCACCGAGGAGGTGCCTATGCCAATGGTGAGCGTCTTAACTTAGTTAGTCTAGGAGGTGAGGCTGAAAATTCTGAGGAGATCTGGGTCGTTTTTGATCAGCCAGTAGCCCCTGGTGAAACCGTAACGGTGACCTTAGAAACGACCAGCAATCCTACGGATGGAGTCTACCTCTTTGGCGTAACAGCCTATCCCGATGAAGATGACGGTGTGGGTCAGTTCTTGGGGTATGGCCGCATCCAAATCTATGGATATTGACCTCGATTGACCGGCTGCGCCCTACTTTAACTGACCCATAGAAGGCAGATGTCGTTGCTGGCTTCAGAATGACATCTGCAACCTTGGGATTCACCTGATTTAAAGGTGCAGCAGCAAAAACCTTGACTCCCCCCTTGACTCTCCAGCGCACTGGAGCCTCCAAGATAAATCCATACAGCATTTAGAGGTTTGTTATGTCCCTTTCCTTCACCGTTCCCAACCTGGCTTGTTCTTCCTGTGTCAAGGCTGTAACCCAAGCCATTCAAACGATTGACCGCACCGCTCAGGTCAACGCCGATCCCAAAACCAAGCAGGTCAACGTTACCACTGCCGCCACCGAGGCGGTCATTAAGCAGGCCATTATCGACGCTGGCTATACCGTGGCCTAGTTCTGCCGTTCAGTCATTGATTCTGACCAGCCATTGATCCCGATAAGGAGGATATCGATGCAAAACCAACTCTTAAAGCTGCGGGGCATGAGCTGCGCCGCCTGTGCCAGCACCATTGAAGATGCCATTCGCAGCGTCCCCGGTGTCGAGGCGTGCAGCGTGAATTTTGGCGCTGAGCAGGCCGCCGTCACCTACGACCCCCACCAGACCAACCTCACCCACATTCAGGCAGCGGTGGATGAGGCGGGCTACACCGCCCAGCCCATGAGCGAAGACCCCCTCGCCGCCGAGGACGATGCCGAGCGGCGGGAGCGCGAGGCCGAAAACCGCCAGCTTACCCGCAAAGCCGTCTTTAGCCTAATCATTGGCGGCATTCTGGTCGTCGGCTCGCTGCCGATGATGCTGGGCCTGCCGATTCCGTTTATTCCGATGTGGCTGCACAACCCCTGGTTGCAGCTGGTGCTGACGGCCCCGGTGCTGTTTTGGGCCGGAAATTCCTTTTTTATCAACGCCTGGAAGGCTTTGAAGCGTCACTCCGCCAGCATGGATACCCTGGTAGCGGTGGGCACGGGTACGGCGTTTCTCTACTCGCTGTTTCCCACGATTTACCCCCAGTGGTTCATTGCCCAGGGGCTGAACCCCGACGTGTATTTTGAAGCAGCGGCGGTGATTGTTGCCCTGATTTTGCTAGGGCGACTGCTGGAGAACCGCGCTAAGGGCCAGACCTCCGAGGCGATTCGTAAGCTGATGGGCTTGCAGGCCAAAACCGCCCGAGTCATTCGCGAGGGCCGCGAGTACGACATTCCCATTGCCGAAGTAGTTCTGGGCGACGTGATTTTGGTGCGGCCTGGGGAGAAAATTCCCGTCGATGGCGAAATTATTGACGGCGCGTCCACCCTGGATGAAGCGATGGTGACGGGCGAAAGCGTGCCCGTGCAGAAAACCGTCGGCGATGAGGTGATCGGCGCAACGCTGAATAAAACCGGCAGCTTTAAGTTCCGCGCCACCCGCATCGGCAAAGACACGTTCCTGGCGCAGATCGTCAAGCTGGTGCAGCAGGCCCAGGCGTCGAAAGCCCCGATTCAAAAGCTGGCCGACCAAGTGACGGCGTGGTTTGTACCGGCGGTGATTGCGATCGCGATTCTCACCTTCATCGTCTGGTACAACGTCATGGGCAATGTCACGATGGCGCTAATTACCACCGTAGGCGTGCTGATTATTGCCTGCCCCTGTGCTTTAGGATTAGCCACGCCGACCTCAATTATGGTGGGCACAGGCAAAGGGGCCGAGAACGGCATTCTGATTAAAGGGGCCGACAGCCTAGAGCTGGCCCACAAAATCCAAACCATTGTGCTGGATAAAACGGGCACCATCACCCAGGGCAAACCCACTGTGACGGATTACGTGACCCTCAACGGCACCGCCACCGAACTGCACCTGCTGACGCTGGCGGGCTCGCTGGAACGCAACTCTGAGCATCCCCTGGCCGAGGCCGTGGCCCAGTATGCCCAGGCCCAGGGCGCAACGCTGACCGATGCCAAAAACTTTGAAGCCGTTGCGGGCAGTGGGGTTCAGGGTTTGGTAGAAGGTCGCAGAGTTCAGATTGGCACCCACCGCTGGATGGCCGAATTGGGCATTGCTACCGATCGCCTGCAAACCCAGTGGGACAGACTAGAATCCCTCGGTCGCACCGTGGTGTGGCTGGCGGTGGATGGTCAGGTCGAAGCGCTACTGGCGATCGCCGATGCCGTCAAGCCCTCCTCTGTTGCCGCTATTGCCACCCTGCAACGGATGGGGCTGGAAGTGGTGATGCTGACCGGCGATAACCGCCGCACCGCCGAGGCGATCGCCCGCGAAGTCGGCATACGCCGCGTCTTTGCCGAAGTACGCCCCGACCAAAAGGCTGCCCAGGTCGAAAGCTTACAGCAGGAAGGCAAGATTGTGGCGATGGTGGGTGACGGCATCAACGATGCCCCCGCCCTAGCCCAGGCGGATGTGGGTATGGCCATTGGTACAGGCACCGATGTGGCGATCGCCGCCAGCGACATCACCCTGATCTCCGGCGACCTGCACGGCATCGTCACCGCCATTCAGCTCTCCCGCGCCACCATGGCCAACATTCGCCAAAACCTGTTCTTTGCTTTCATCTACAACGTCGCGGGCATCCCGATCGCAGCGGGCATTCTCTACCCCTTCTTTGGCTGGCTGCTCAGCCCAATTATCGCTGGGGCAGCGATGGCTCTGAGCTCGGTGTCGGTGGTGACGAACGCGCTTAGGTTGCGGAACTTTCGCCCGAAGTTGCAAGGGTGATGGAGTAACGGGGGGATGAGGTGTTTGAGTCATCGAGAACGCAAAACTCCCTTGCTCCTCTTACCCCCTCATCCCTGCCCTTCACCGCTCATAAAAGGACTTCTCCCATGATGACCCACTTCTCTTCTTCTTCCTTCGCCCTACTCACCGGATTCGGTTTCTTAGTGGGCGCACTGTCAGGACTTGTTGTTAACGTCTTTGCTTAGGAGCATCCCCATGAAAATAAGACACCTTACCCTCACCAGTTTGGCCAGCTTGGCGATGGTCGCTACCCTCGCGAGCGGCACCTCGGCCCAGGTCAACCATGACACCATGACCGATCACGCTTCAGAGCCAACCGGGCAGTTTCAGCGCATTGAGCAACCGCTGTGGTCTAGAGTCGCCGTTACTGGAGCGGGCTTAAGCCTCATTGGGCTAGAGCTGTGGTGGTTCCTGCTCAGCAAGCCTAAGTCACGCCAAGCCACGGTCACCGGCGGGGTGCAAGAGGTGACTGTTACCGTCGATGGCGGTTACGACCCTAGCTACATCGTGGTGCAGACCGGGCAGCCAGTGCGGCTCAACTTCTACCGCAAAGACCCCAGCAGTTGCTTAGAAGAAGTGCGCTTCCCAGACTTTCGCATTGCTCAGGCGCTGCCAGTGAACCAGACGACAGCGATCGAGTTCACCCCCACTCAGCCCGGTCGTTACGAGTTTGCCTGCGGCATGAATATGTTTCGCGGCACCGTCGAAGTGGTGGCCGAGGACGGAGACGCAATTTCCCCTGTAGCTACAGCCACAGCAGAACCTACCGACCATCAGCACCATCCTTCAGAGGCAACCACCACCACAGCCGCCGTTGCTTCTGACGATGGAACGGCGGAGACGCTCACCCCAGAGGGCATTCAAACCGCTACGGTGACGGCGGCGAAGGGCTACCAACCCAACCGTATTGTTGTCGAAGCGGGTCGGCCTGTGCGGCTCGACTTTCGGCGCGATACCCCCAGCGGCTGCTACAGCGAACTGCTGATTCCTGACTTTGGCATTGCGGTGGATCTCCCCGAAGGCAAAACGGTGCCAGTGGAATTCACGCCTACCCAACCAGGCGATTACGAGTTTATGTGCGGCATGAAAATGAACTTTGGCACTATTGAGGTGCGCCCTGGGGCAGGCTTCCTCAATGGCAAAACTCCTGTCCATGCTACTGCCTAATCCAAGGAAATTGTTAGAGAGCCGGGTTTCTTTAAGCGTCCCTTCACTTACTGGAGCGGTAATATCGTGACCCGGCTTCTATCAAGTCTAATGTCTCTAAGAAGCCCAAGGTAATGCTGAGGATATATGGATGAGTGAATCAACTGTCAGACAGCAATACAATGAATTGGCGTCAGTATACGATCGCCGCTGGCAGCATTACATCGCGAAAATGTTGCGGTTTCTAAAGCAATGGGCCATGATTCCAGCGGAAGCCAGGGTGCTTGACCTAGCCTGCGGGACAGGAGAATTTGAGCGATTGCTATTGCAAGACAGCCCAGACCAGCTGATCACGGGGATAGATATTTCCGAGCAGATGCTAGCGATCGCCCATCAAAAGCTCAAACCCTATCCCAATGTCTCCCTGCAACTCGCTACTGCTTCAGATCTCCCCTTCGCTGACCGCAGCTTTGATGTCATCGTTTCCGCCAACTCGTTTCATTACTTTGATAATCCTGAGCTTGCCCTAAAAGAAATAAAGCGCGTTGTGACGCCGGGGGGCAGGGTAGTTATTTTAGATTGGTGTAAAGATTATTTTGTTTGTCGGGTGTGTGATGCCCTGCTTCAGCGCTTCGACCCAGCCCATCAACAGTGTTACACCCAAGCTGAATTTCATCATTCACTCAATGCTACAGGCTTTAAGATTCAGCAAGCAACGAAGGGACGCTTTGGACTGATCTGGGGATTGATGGTGGTAACGGCTGTGCCGTGATCAATTTCAATTTCATTGTGGTTTCATTATCAGGTGGTATTTTCTGGTAGCGATGTGGTGCAACGACTTGCTGCGATCGCGCCTTCCGTTAGCCTGAGCAACTATCAATGCGTATTTTGTTGGTTGAAGATGAGCCAGATCTAGGGCGAGCAATAAAGCGCACGCTGACCCAAGAAGCCTACGTAGTGGACTGGGTGCAGTCCGGGGATGAAGCCCTGACCTATCTGGAGAGCAGCAGTGTCACCTACGTGCTGGGAGTGCTGGACTGGATGCTGCCAGGGCTAACGGGGCTGGAAATCTGTCGCTGGCTACGGGCGCGGCAGAATGCTCTCCCGATTCTTATGCTGACTGCTAACGATCGCATCGAAGATCGCATTGCGGGGCTCGATGCCGGGGCCGATGACTATCTGGTCAAACCCTTTAGCATGGATGAGCTGCTAGCCCGATTGCGAGCATTGAGACGCCGCCCCGCTGATTTTAGGCCAGCCCAAATTCAAGTTGGGCCGCTGACGCTGGACTGCGATCGCAGAATTGCCCTGCTGCACAGTGATACCGCCTCCGAGCAGGCGATTGAACTGACCCAAAAAGAGTTTCAGCTCCTGCAATATTTGATGGAGCACCCCGATCAAATTCTCACTCAAGAGCAGGTGCTCAACCAGCTGTGGGAATTTGGCTCTGAACCGATCAGCAACGTGGTGGCGGCCCAGGTGCGGCTGCTGCGCCGTAAGCTGGGGCAATATGGCTATGACTCCATGATCGAAACCGTCTATGGCATGGGATACCGGTTCAAAACTGAATAGACTGTTTCGCCGCAGCCGATGGCAGCTCACCGGTTGGTATACCGGTGTCATGGCCGTTGTGCTGGCGATCAGTGCTTTGGGGATGTATGAGGCCATTGCCCACGCCCATCGGGTAGCCGCCGATCGCGAGCTAAAGTCGGTCGCCGAAGCCGTTCACGACAACCTAGAGAAATCTCTCACCTCTGGCGATCAGATTGAGAGCGGTTCCTCTGAACTGCTGCCGAGCCTTTGTCTAACTGGGGATCCCTGCCTGGCCCCCTTTGAGCACAGCAAGAACCACTATCACCCCGACGACCTATACTCCGGCAACTACTATATCCGAGTGCTAGGCACCAATGGGGCGTTAGTTGCGACCGCTGGCGACTACTCTCCAGGACTACCCAACCCTGATGTTTCTTCACTCTGGCAAACCCTGCGCGATGGGTCGGGTCAGCCCTATCGCCAGGTTATTCTGCCCCTGTATGCCCTCGATGATCAGCAACTGGTGGGTCGGGTCGTGGTGGGCCGTTCGCTCAATGACTTTGCCGCCTACCTCGCCACGGTTCGCTGGAACATGGCCCTGGGTTTACCCCTGGCGCTGGCGCTGGTGGCGGTCGCTGGCTGGTGGCTGGCGGGGGTGGCGCTAGAGCCGGTGCGAATGTCGTACCGCAACATCCAGCAGTTTACGGCGGATGCCGCCCACGAGTTGAGAACCCCGCTGGCTGCTGTTCAGGCCACCACCGAGTCGGTGATTCGATTACCAGATATTTCCGATGCCGAGGCCCGCGATACGCTCCAGGTGGTTGCTCGCCAAAACCATCGCCTAACCCTCTTAGTCAGCGATCTGCTGCTGCTATCGCGGCTCGATCTCCAAACCTCAACGCCCGGCTTGGCCTGCTGCTTACAGGACGTGCTGAGCGATATTGAGGAGGAGATGGCGGCGTTGTCTATGGCCAAGGGCATTGACCTACTGCTCGATCAGCCTGCAACCCCGCCCCTGGTAGTAATTGGTCACGAAGAGCAGCTCTACCGCCTGGTGCTGAATGTGGTCAGCAATGCCCTACAGCACACCCCTGCTGACGGCAAAGTCGTTATCCGCCTCAGAGCCGTAGATAAGTACGCCCTGATTACCGTAGAAGATACTGGGGTGGGCATTCACCCCGACGATCAACCCCGAATTTTTGATCGCTTTTACCGTATCGAAAAAGATCGATCGCGCCAGAGCGGCGGGGCGGGGCTGGGTCTGTCGATCGCGCTGGCTATCGCCCAGGCCCATGGCGGCAGCATTCACGTCAAAAGTGCCGTCTCAAAGGGCAGCACCTTTACCATTAAGCTTCCCCTCACCAGTGCGGGCATGCCCCTAGGCCAGCTTCGCTAGGTTAGGCCTCGACCGCATTATTGTGGTGATTTTTCTGCGCTCTCAAGTTAGCCTTCTCTGGCTATTGAGTCGGAGGGATGTTAGGCATCGCCAGGATCTAAAGAAGTAATACTTTTCATCCTGGTTTCATATTCATTCGTCAGGCTATAGCTATACCAAGTTCAGATCGAGATCTGTGGTTTTCCTACAGACAAAGCTTCATTTCTGAGCTGGGCTGAGCTTTGTAAAGGGATTCCATCCTTCTACTCATAAGGAAAAAGGCCTAGGCACTTCTAATCGATGGCGTATCGCACAATCGAGTATAGAGAGACACAAAATGGCCCAAGATCATACGCATCACTCTAAAACACATCATGGCCATGTAGGCCACGGCTCTTCCTCTGTCCATGATAAGCATGCTGGTCATAGCCCTGAGATTTTCCGCAGACGGTTTTTTGTCTGCCTGGTGCTGACCCTACCAGTTCTGTATTTTTCGCCTTCTTTTCAGCAGTGGTTTGGCTATCAGGCCATTCGGTTTACTGGCTCTGAATTAGTGAGCCCTCTTTTAAGTGTGGTGATCTATGGCTATGGCGGCTGGGTATTTTTAAAGGGTGCCTGGATTGAGCTACAGAGCAAAATCGGGATGATGACCCTGGTTGCTTTAGCCATTACAGTTGCATTTGTCTACAGTGTGGCTGTTTCTTTTGGGTTAGAGGGTGAGCCATTCTACTGGGAGCTAGCTACCTTAGTCACCATCATGTTGCTAGGCCATTGGATAGAAATGGCCTCGGTGCAAGGGGCTAGCCGCGCCCTAGAGCACCTAGCAAATCTGGTGCCAACAACAGCCCATCGTTTTAGGGCAGGCAAGCTCGAAGAGGTTTCAGTCGAGAGTTTGCAGCCCAGCGATACCATTCTTGTCAGACCCGGCGAACAAATTCCGATCGATGGCGAGGTGATTGAAGGAGCCTCTAGCGTTAACGAAGCCTTTTTGACTGGCGAGTCTCGTCCTGTCATCAAACAGGTGGGAGATGAGGCCGTAGGTGGCTCTGTCAATGGCGAAGGAGCACTCACCTTAAAAATCATTCGGACAGGCGAGCAGACGACGCTGAGCCAAATCATGCGTCTGGTAGAAGAGGCACAGTCATCGCGCAGCCGATATCAGGCTCTAGCGGATCAACTGGCCTATTGGCTGACCTTGACTGCGATCGCAGTTGGCGTACTGACCTTTGTCGTTTGGCTGTCGGTAGGCCCATCATTGACTTTTGCGATTAATCGGGCCGTAACCGTACTCGTTATCACCTGTCCCCATGCCTTAGGCTTGGCCATTCCCCTAGTAATTGTCAATGCTACGTCCCTATCGGCAAAGCATGGCATCTTAGTGCGGAACCGTGAAGCGTTTGAACGAGCGCGTAAGATTCAGGTGATCGCCTTCGATAAAACTGGCACCTTAACCGAGGGTGAATTTGGGGTTCGCCATATTTTCACAGACGCTGTGGACGAACCGAATGCGCTGGCGATCGCAGCCTCACTAGAAACCTTTTCAGAGCATCCGCTAGGAGCAGCCATTGTGCGGGAAGCAGAAGCCAGACAAACCAAGTTGCCTGGTGGCACGGACTTTCGAGCGGTGGCTGGCAAAGGGGTCGAGGGTACAGTAAACGGACGTCGCTATCGGGTTGGGCGACCTGAGTGGGCCGAAGAACTGGCGCTATCGGTGGCAGACTCGCTACAGGCCGGGCTAGTGACCATTGAGCAGCGTGGAGAAAGCGCGATCGCGCTGATGGACGACAAGCAGCTTCTGGCACTGTTTGGGCTAGCCGATAAAGTCCGTGCTCAATCTCTCCGGGCGATCGAGCAGCTACAGGCCATGGGATTGGAGGTTGTCATGATCACAGGCGATGCTGAAGCCGTCGCTAAATCAGTGGCCGATGAGTTGGGCATCGATCGCTACTATGCCCGAGTCTTACCGCAAGATAAGGCATCTCTCATCCGCAAACTGAAATCAGAAAAGCCCGTTGCGTTTGTCGGCGATGGCATCAATGATGCACCAGCCATGCTTGAAGCCAACTTAGCTCTCGCCATTGGGGCTGGCACCAACGTTGCGATTGAATCTGCCAATCTGGTCTTAATCAAGAGCGATCCAATCGATGCAACCTATGCTCTAAAGCTGGCCAAAGCAACTTACGGCAAGATGATCCAAAACTTGTTTTGGGCAACCGGCTACAACGTAGTTGGCATTCCGCTTGCAGCTGGAGTCGCCTATCCCTTTGGCATTCTGCTAACCCCAGCCGTAGGGGCAATTTTCATGAGCGTTTCAACTGTCGTAGTGTCTATCAATGCGATGTTACTACGCCGAGTCAAATTATAAATGCATTGTTTACTAAGGTGAATATTTATGCATATTAGCACGCTCGAAATAGAAGGAATGATGTGCAGTGGATGTGGCGAAATTATTGAGAGGGCAGCCGAAAAAATTCCTGGCATTGAAAAATGCACAGTCGAGTTTTCCAAAAGTCAGGCTACGGTTGTTTACGATCCTCAATTGGTGACCATGGAAACTGTGCAGAGGGCTCTGGCAGGGGCTGGATATAGTACCCAAGTTGTAGAGAATTCTTCTGTCGCTTGAGTCGATCAATATGCCGAACGACTGAAAATCAAATTAAGTGAGGCAATAATCAACCTATGACTAACGACTCTTCGACAAGCTTTTGGTGGCGATCTCCGTCTGGCATTGCGCTGCTAGTATTCTTAGGAATTGCCGCATTCTTTCTATTCACCGAGCATCTCGCTCACATTATTCCTGTGTTGCCGTGGCTGTTTCTATTGGCCTGCCCCTTAATGCATGTCTTTATGCACGGTAGCCCCGGAGGACATCACGGGCATAGCCGTCATAATTCGCCTCAAGGAGATGAGAAATGAATAACGCTCCTGCCTATGGTCTTTGGTCGTTGGTGATTATTAATTCTCTAGTATTCATCATTTTTGCGGTTAGCTTTACGAAGCCAAAGAGTGCTCGTGATTGGCGATCGTTTGGGGTATTTTCTGCCTTCATCGTCGCGCTTTTCACCGAAATGTATGGCATTCCTGTCACCGTCTATCTGCTTTCAGGCTGGCTACAGAGCCGCTATCCTAGCTTAGACCCTCTATCCCACGATGCCGGACATCTCTGGTGGACAATTTTAGGACTCGGAGGCAACCCTCACTTTAACCCTATTCACCTGCTTAGCAATTTAGTAGTTTTGAGTGGGTTCATCCTATTATCTTCTGCTTGGAGAGTACTCTATGGGGCGCAGCAAAACCATCAGCTTGCGATCACCGGCCCCTACTCAAGGGTACGACATCCTCAATATGGTGCATTTGTCTTGATCATGTTTGGATTCTTGCTGCAATGGCCCACTATTCTCACGCTGCCGATGTTTCCCTTTTTAGTCTGGATGTATGTCCGTTTAGCCCATCAAGAAGAGCGTGAAGCCTTGACGGAATTTGGCGAGGAATATGCTCAGTATGCGGCCAGGGTACCTGCCTTTTTCCCACATTTTGGTGCCGCTGACAGGCAAGGTGAAGACTTCCCACATGTGTAATTACAGGAGTAACCATTATGGAAGGCAACAAAATGGATCGTAAGACATGGCTATCTGGTTCAGTGGGCTTAATCGTTCTATTCGGGAGCTGCTGTGAAGTCTGGCAACGGTCTTGCTTCTAACTCAGCTTGTGCAGTAACCAAACCGTTGTCTCGAATGTCAGAAATTAGCCACTCCATCTCGTTGATCTCTCGGCGCTGGGCCTCGATGATGCTATCGGCCAGTTCGCGCACCCGCAGATCTTGGATCTGGGCTCGCTCGCTGGTCAAGATGGCAATTGAGTGGTGAGGAATCATACCTTCCATATAATCGACGTCGCTCACCGTAACTTGGCTGCGCACCAGCCATAGCGAAGCTCCAAATAGCACAATGGCACTTACATAGATGGCAATATTAGCACTGCGACTCTTGTACATGTGCAGCATGTAAGACAGCATAATCACCATCATCGCAGCCCCCATGATCAGCGCCATGAAGACCCGCGTTTCACTAAACCAAGCATGGTCGAGAATTTGATAGGAATGCAGATACATTAGGAAGAACATCACAACGATTGATGTTCCAATCATTGCCAGGAACCGGAGATAACTACCTGACATTTCCTGATTATGGCCAGCATCTGCGTGGTCTTTGGTGATTTCTTTGTTAGTAGTCATGATCTTGCTGTTTGTGTAGAGGTATGTAGAAGTGAAAAAGTGAAGAAGCTTTCTACAGAGCTTTCCCAAACCGAAAAGCTCTATCTAAAAGCTAGCCAGCTTCACGTGATCTATTTCCATGGGATGCTATGACCTCAGCTGGCTAAGTTGAATTGAATTGAATTGAAGGGTTAGCCAACTTCAACTTACGCGGCTACGCTAGCAATCTTGCGATAGGCTTGTGCCGCAGTGCGGCAAGATTCAGCGCACTTTTTACAGTGATCCATATCGTGCTTTTCGCATTCGCTGGCGCAGGCTTCGCAAATTTCAGCGCAGGCGTTGGCCATCGGCGCGATAAAGTAAGACCCTCTCACCATCAGCGTTGCTAAGCTACGGCAGCTTTCCCCCGTGTCCAGACACATGCGAGCACACTTCACCATCTCAGGCCTGCCCATACAGGCCTCCGCACAGTGCTCACATTCCACTGCACAAGCCATGGCCTTGTCAAAGCTAGATTGATATTTTTCGTGATTGAGTAGCATAAGCGCTCTCCCTGAATTTTTATCAATAGTAAAAACTATAGGTAGAAAAGCCTTCACCTACACCTCTCCAGGGTAGGAAGCTCAATTTCTCTCTGATTGACTAAGGCGATTTCATCCTCATTTCATAAGTTGATGGTATTGAGATGCAGGCAATTAATTATTTTTTCGTATTGTCTACATTTCATTGATGTTTCATAGCCCAATCATAACATTGCCATAAGAAATGCTAAGTATTGTTTAGCTGCCTTGTCTCTATGATTTACTAGAATGGTTTTGCCACAAGACTTGCAGTAAGGTATAAGAGCCCTTTTCCCTATCCAAGGCTTACACAGCAATACCGAAGAGGTGATTAATGAAGGCGACTTGTACAGATACACTATCCCTGTCGACCTCTTTAATCTTTTCTTTACTGATTACTGCGTCCTGCCTCTAAATCAGTTGAAATACTACGATAAGCACTTATTCAACATGAATAATGTCTCTCATGTTGAACCAGTTGTATCGATGAATACCATACGGTAAGCCAATTAAAAAAATCAGGAACAAAATAGAAAGAACAATTCCGAACGGTAGACCCACTGTAAAAGTTGAGCCTAGAAAAGTTAGAAAAAAGGTTGATGGAATCATGCCGAGTAGGGTTGTAGTGGCATAAATTGGCAGCGAAAGACCTGCAATACCGGCACCATAGCTAATTAGATCAAATGACAAGGCAGGAAGCAAACGCGTGATAAAGATTACCCAACCCAGATAAACTTCTCCTCGATTTTTGGAAAAATAGATGAGTTTACCCGTCAACGCACGAACAGCCGATCGCCCCAACGTATAGCCAATAAAATACGCCAGCAAGCCACCTAAGAAGCCACCAATGACACTATAAATTCCTGCCCAAACTGGCTCCCAAACCATACCAGCCGCAACCGCCAGGGGAGCGCTTGGAATAGGACTAATGACAACAGATAAAATTAGGATGCCAATGTAGGCTAGTACTCCCAACCATCCCCAGCTTTGAATAGATTGTTCCAGTCCTTGTGCGGAGAATATATCAAAGCCTGGTTGAACCCACACCCAGCCGCAAACCAGTAGACACAGCAACAGAATGCTGAAGGCGATCGCATTCTGACGGTTGAAAAATTGCCGCTTCTTTAGTCGCTTAAGTTTCATAAAAGACTAACCAAGACATTGCCCGTTGTGGCATTTTGGTTCACGGGCAATGTGAGCACTATATAACGCCTTCACAGCGGTTTGATCGTGGCTGTCTAGCTTTTGTAGATATCCCTAGTCAGTAAGAGTGATCGTATTGTTTGACTCACGGTTACGAATTCAGTTCATCCCATGTTTTGCCACCGTCTTGTGATTGAAAGACGACATTATTTTCATTGACAGCATAGAGAACTTGGGAATTAGTGGGAGCAGCAGCCATGTATAAAACTATGCCCTCTAATTCATCGCTCCAAGGCTCCCAAGATTGTCCGCCATCCACGCTACGGTATAATCCAGTATCCGTAGAAGAGATACGGTATCCCAACATAGTCGTTTGATCGCCCTCTGCTTGCAATGCTAATCCGGCGATTGGAGCAGTAGCTGTACTGGGAATCAGTGACCATGCTTTGCCCGCATTCTGACTTTCATATAGCCCCGCTTGTGTTGTTGCTAACACCCGTTCTGGATTAAGAGGATCAACATTGAGGCTAAAGGGCATTGCTTCTAAACCGCTGCCAGACGGTTGTGTCCAGGTTTGACCCGCATCGTTTGATATAAAAAAGCCTTGCTTTCCAGATGTAGCTAAGCCGTAAATGGTATCAGGGTTGCTAGGTGCGATCGCCATGGCATGAAAATCTACCCCTGGCATGGAAACTTCTTGCCAATCTAACCCTTGATTTTGGCTCACTTGAAAACCCAAGTTACCACCCTCTGGCGGATGACCACTGGCATAAAAGCGGTTTGCATCAGTGGGGTGCGCGATGAATCCCATGTAATCGTACTGCTCTTTCACCCAAAACCACTGACCTGTCTCAGATCGTTTCAACAGCCCACTGTGACTGGCAATATAAATAATTTGAGGATTGTTAGGACTGACGGTTAATCCGTGAATGTGATTATTTGCCTGCCAGTTTTCGGCTGGTTTTAGAGATGCTTCTAACGTAGTGGGTGCTGGTGCGCTATCTGTCTGGTTCGCTGGCGATTGAGGTGCAGCACTAGATAAATTGCCCTCAGTAGGCTGACTGGTACGGCTAAATAACCAGGCTGTGCATCCCAAGATCAGGAGAAATATAGTTGCCGGAACAGCGTAAGCCAGCCATTTTGTAACTTTTCCCTCGCTTGAATTTGGCTGACTCATAACGCCCTTATGGTAATTTCCTTATCATCAAAAGCATCAAAAGTGGACAGGCTTCTAGCAACAGCAGTGGTAATGCACTCAGCGTTAGTTGTAGTGCCAGTACCGCAATGGCAATGCCAACGGCTATCAGTCCGGCTAACACTCTCCAATCAGAACACATGCCAAGAGCATTGACTTTTGTTTTCATCGTATTGCTCTTGCTTGAGATAAAAACAATTTTATTGTCTTGGCTTGGAATTTAACGTCAGATCAATTAATTCTTCGCCCCGATGTCAAGCAGATTGCCATCGGGGCGATTGAATACAAGTCTGGGGCTACTTGGCAAAGGTAAAGCGTCCGTTCACCTTCTCCCCACCGATATCAGACAAAATAGCTACGTTATAGTCTCCTGCGGCTGTGACAGGCACCATGGCCGTGTAGTGTGCGCCATCGGCGTCATAGGTCAGCTCGATAGACTCTTGAGTTCCGTCGGGGGACTGAATTTGGGCCATGACCTTGGCGTCAGCGATCGCCTCGTGGGTGTCGCCTTTTTGTAAGAAGAAATCTAGGTGAACCCCGGTCGGCTCATTGGCCGTAACCAACTCTAGGTGGTAGGGGCCAGATTCAACCACCTGCCCTCCCTGGGAAGCCTGCATTTGCCCATCACCTCCAGCAGAGGGGGCGGGAGCCGCTTGGGTCTCAACAGCGGGTGCTTCGGCAACAGCCTCTGCGGGAGCGCTACTTTGCTCTCCACTGCTGCCACAGGCCCCTAGGGTTAGAGCCAGGCCAAGGGCCACTACGGAAAAGGTCAGGGTTTTCTTAATGGTCATAGCGTTGTTCCTTAAAAAGAGAAAACAGCAGGTTGTCCGGGGGCAGCGCTGAGGCCGCGAATTGGCTTACTGCACCAGGGCAGGATCGCGGGGCTCAGGTTCAAGCTCTGCGGACGATAGGGGGGCCATCACCTTGGGAACCAGACGCCGCCCAAACAGAGAGTAGAGCGCTGGCAGCACCAGCAGCGTCAGTGCCGTTGAGGTGAATAGCCCACCCAAAACGACCACAGCCAGGGGCTGCAAAATTTCTTTGCCTGCCCCACTGCCAAGTACCAGGGGCACCATGCCCAGGGCCGAGGTAAGGGCTGTCATTAAAATAGCCACCAAACGCTCTGAGGAGCCTTCGACAATTACCTCGCGCAGCGGCATCCCCTGTGCCAGTTTGGTGTTGTAGTTATCGACTAGCAGTAGGCCATTGCGGGTGGCCACCCCAAACAAGGTGATAAACCCAACCAGCGACGCCACCGAAACCACACCGCCACCAAGGGCAATGGAGGCAATGCCCCCCACCAGGGCCAGGGGCAGGTTGACCATAATCATTACCATTCCCAGCACCGACTTAACCGCAAAATACATCAGTACAGAGATGACGACGATCGCTAGCCCCCCAAATACTAAGAGGTTACGGCTAGCCCGCTGCTCTGACTCAAACTGCCCGCCGTACTGAATGTAGTACCCCGATGGCAGCGCTACAGCCGCGCTGACGCGATCTCGAATAGCATCAACCACCGACCCCAAATCGCGCCCAGCAACGTTGGCCGACACCACAATTAGACGCGAGACATTTTCGCGGTTGATGGTGTTTGGTCCGGTGCCGTAGTCAATACGGGCTACCTGGGCCAGGGGAATTTTTTGGCCCACCGGGGTATCGATCAAGAGATTGCCGATCGCCTCCAGGTTGTTGCGGGCGTCATCTTTGAGCCAAACCAGCAGGTCAAACAGCTGCTGTTGCTCTAGCACCTGAGACACCACTCGCCCATTGAGGGCCGTTTCGACAACGCTGGCGATCTGCCCCACGGTAAGGCCGTAGCGGGCCGCAGCGGGCCGATCAAATTGAATCTGCACCTGGCGAATAGGCACCTGGGGTTCTAGTTGCAGATCCACCAGGCCATCGATATCGCGAATTGCTGCTTCAACATCGCTGCCAATGGTGCGCAGCTGATCCAGGTCGGGGCCAAAGATCTTTACGGCGATCGCACTTCTGACCCCCGAGAGCACCTCGTCCATACGGTGGGTGATAAACCCGCCCACGCTAGGGGCAATGCCAGGGATGCGGGCAAACTCCTCTCGAATAGTTTCAATGGAGGCTTCGCGATCGCGAAGCCCCTCCTGGCTCAGCTCTATATCTACGTGACCCAAATTGACCCCGCCAGCATCGGAATCCCCCGGTGCGCGCCCCGTCCTCATCTGCACCGTCGCAAAGCGGGGGTCGTCTTTCAGCGCCTCTTGCATCGCCAGACCCGCCTCGTTGGTGGCCGCCAACGACGACCCTGGATACAGCAGCATCGCATTCACCAGAGAGGGCTCCTGAAATTCTGGCAAAAACACCCGTCCCAGACTCGAAAACACTACCATCGACGCCACCAACGACGCCACAGCAATGGCCAGCACCAGCTTGGCGCGGGCCATTACAAACCGCAAAGCCGGTCGATATAGCCGCTGAGACGCCCTAGTTACCCAGGTTTCATCACTGGGCAGCGGGCGGCGGGCCAGCAAGATGGCGCACAGCGCTGGGGAGAGCGTCATCGCCACCAGAGTAGAGGCAAAAATCGACACTAGATAGGCCACTCCCATGGGGGCAAAAATCCGGCCCTCCACCCCCGTCAAACTAAAGATGGGGGCAAACACCACAGCAATAATTACAGTGGAAAAAATAACGCTCACCCGCACCTCTACAGAGGTGTCATAGACCACCTTAAAGGGATGTTCTGGGCTGCCCGCCAGCTGGTTTTTGCGCAGCCCGCGATAGGCGTTCTCCATATCCACAATCGAGTCATCGACCACTGAGCCAATCGCCACCGCTAACCCGCCTAGGGTCATGGTGTTAATGCCCTGCCCAAAGGCATTGAGAATGATCATGCCCACCAAAATCGAGAGCGGAATGGCGCTCAGCGTAATCACTGCCGTGCGCCAGTTCATCAAAAACAGCAGGATAATAACTGAGACGATGATGATGCCATCTCGCAGGGAACCCAGAACGTTTTCGACCGACGCCTCAATAAAGTTTTCTTGCCGAAAGGTTTCGGTGACGACGACATCCTCGGGTAGAGCCGCTTTTAGCTCCTCCATGGCAGCTTCCACGGCTCGGGTCACCGTAGGAGTGTCGTTCAGCGGTTGCTTGTTGACCACCATTACCACCGCCCGCTGGCCCCCCACGCTACCGTCGCCCCGCTGGAGGGCAGCTCCAATTTGAACATCAGCGACATCTTGCAGCTTGACGGGGCGGCCATCTCGGGCGGCTACCACCGACTCTTGCAGTTGCTCAATCGAGTCGAGTCGTCCTACACCCCGAATAATCAGCTCCTGATCGGGGGTATTTAGAAACCCACCTGCGGCATTGACGTTAGCCGCCTCGGTCGCCTCGGCCACCTCTTGCAGCGACACATTAAACGCCACCAGTCGGTCTGGGTCAACCAGCACCTGATACTGCCGCACGTCGCCACCGTAGGCAATCACTTGAGAAATACCTGGCACCGCCAACAGCCGGTTGGTGACATCGCGATCCACCAACCGCCGCACCTCCATCAGAGGCGTAGTTTCCGCCGTAAAGGCGTACATCAAAATTGTGCCAATCGGTGATGAAATCGGCGAAATCTGGGGAATGCCGACTCCCTCGGGCAGTTTTTCTTGCACCTGCTGAAGGCGCTCGGTGACCAACTGTCGAGCCTGGTAGACATCGGTACCCCACCGGAAGATTACCCTGACAACTGAAATACTGACCGCCGAGGATGACCGCACGGTTTCGACCCCAGGGGTGCCATTAACGGCACTCTCAATGGGTAGGGTAATCAGCGCCTCCACCTCTTCGGGGGCCAACCCCGGCGCTTCGGTTTGAATTTCAACCTGGGGGGGCGCAAAGTCTGGAAACACGTCCAGAGGCATTTGGGTGAGGTTGTAAATGCCTAAAAACGTCACCACGATCGCCCCGATGACCACGAGCCACCGCTGGGCGATCGACCACTTCAAAATGTTATCTAGCATCGCTGTTGTTCAAAATTTGGCAGGGTAGGTGGTTCACCATAACCGTCATAGGGTGGGCAATGCCCACCATCTGGAAAGACGCTTTCCAGAAATCCTTATAGCTACTTGTGCGAGGGCTCTCCTTCTTCAACCAGGGGAGCAGCAAGGGTTGGCCCAGTGCCGTAGCGAGGATGCCCTTGTGCTGAAGGCGAAACCGCCTCGTCGTCGATCGCCAGGGCGTAGGTCGGGCGCTGTCGCTTGGCCCACCAGATTCCGGCGGCAAAGGTTGTCGTAGCAATCGCACTACTGCCCAACCCCATCGCCCACCAGGGAACGCCTGGGGTTGCGACCGCCTCAACGGGTGCGGCAGTTTCCTCTGTTGCCTCAGCACTCCCGCCCCGCAACGACTGGGCATAGAGTTGATTAGCCCGCTGGGTGACCACTTCATCGCCCTCAAACAGACCGCTAAGCACCTCTACCTGATCGCCCGCTGTTCTCCCTAGAGTGACATCCACGGGTTCAAAGGCGTTGCCATTGCGTACAAACACCAGGGTTTGGCCGTTGGCTTCGACCACCGCCGCCCGAGGAATGGCCATCACCGCCGCTGGAGTGCTCTCGGTCAAGACCTCTAGGGCCGCAAACATGCCGGGCTTGAGGATGCCTTGAGCATTGTCTAGCTCGGCCTGCACAGGTACAACCCGAGTTTCGCCATCGACCACCGAACCTACCGTGGTAATTTGGCCCTCAAAGATTTGATCGGGCAGGCTGGCCACGGTGATCCGCACCCGTTGCCCAGGCGATACCTGGGAGAGATCTTTTTCAAAAATGTTTGCGGTGGCCAATACCGTGCGGTTATCCACGATGGTCATTAACACCGCGCCCGCATCTTCTGAAGATTGCCCCAGGGTCACGTCGCGATCGGCAATGGTACCTGCGATCGGCGCTTTGATGGTGATGGTGCCGTCGGCGTTAGCCGTGGCCCCGAGCTGCTGCAACCGAGTTTGGTAGGTCTGTGAGCTGAGCTGAGAGCGGGAGCGAGCAACGTTGAGGGCGGTCTGGGCCTGCGCCACTCCCGTGCGAGCACTGAGAACCTCCAACTGACTTTCGGCCTCTGCCAAAGCCTGCTTGGCGTCTGCCAAATCCGCTTCAGAGGCCAATAGTTCGCGGCGGGCGATCGCCCCTTCCGCCGCCAGTTCTGAGTCGCGATCGTACTGCTCTTGGGCTACTCGCACATCCGTCCGGGCCGCTTCAATCGCCCTCAGGGCAATCTGCTGCTGTTGCTCGTAAGTCTGCCGGGCGAGCTGCAAATCGGCCTGGGCCTGCTGCACATCTCCTTGCCGTTCAGCGGAGTTTTCCAGGGCGGTCACCCGCAATTCGGCCAATTCCCCGCTGGTGATCACCGCTAGCGACTGGCCCGCTTCCACCTGCTGCCCCGGCTCCACCAGCAGCTTGGTCACCGTACCGCCAACTGGGTTTGTCACCGATACCTGTCGCCCCGGCGAGGCTTCGATTTGCCCCGTTGCCTTCACCCCAAAGGCCAACACCTGTCGCTTTACCGGCTCGACAATTAAACCAATGCGGTCAGCAACCTCTGCATCAACCGCAATCCCTGCTGGGTTAGCCCCGGCACCACCACCCTGAAACTCATCTCCGTGTCCAGCATGGGCAAAGGCTGCGCCAGCAGGGGCTAGCAACAGCATTAGCAAGGCCAGCCGAGGGAGCAACCGCCCTCTGGCTACAACACACAAGCGATCGGAGATAGCTGTCATAGGCGTGCCCTTGATCCACTCAAATACAGTCGTTAGGAGAAAAATGCCCTCAGTCCCCCAAACATCCCACAGAAAAATGAAATCAGGATGAAATACCCAACCCCAATCGGGCAATTTTCAGGTTGCACAAGGGATATTTTTCCAGAATATAAGCTCAATCTATAAAAAAACGTGCTCAAACGAAGGCTCCATCAAGAAAGAATAGATTTCTTTAATCGCCCCAAAAAATGTCTGAAAGGATCAACTTTTGTGAAAATGCAAACGAAAATTGCCCTTTAATTCTTCTAATAAAACGCTCAGCTTTAGCTTAGGTAATTATCAGGAAATGGTTTGATATTCAATCTATAATGAATTGCATAAAGCTTCGCTAGCCAAGCGCGAGCTTTAGCAGTTCTCATTGAGAAGCAAATGAAAAAATACTTTCTTTCCGTACTAACTATCGCATTAGCTACAATGTCCTTTGCCCCTGTGGCCAGTGCTTCTGGCCAAACTAGCCTTCGTGGTTTAGCTGCCGAAAAAGGCAGGCCTGTAACTCTCGGTGAACTTATTCAACACAATCGCGATTACAGAGGTTCATAAAATTTTTGACGAGTGCTATCTTTAGAGTGCTATCGCTTACCCAAGATAGCACTCGTCTCAATAGACTCTAAAGCCACCATTGCCAAAAGCCTGGTGGCTTTTTTTGAGGAGTATAGAGCGGTTCGCTGTGGTTAATTAAACTCAACAAGTACAATGCCATATGGCTTGACAGTCAGTGAGTTTCGCTCTAATTTTTCTAATAAAACTTTTATTATTAGCTTAGGTAATTATCAGGAATTATCTCGACAACAGATCTACCATGGTATGAGTTTCGTCGACAAACAAAAGACGAAACTCATAAGCTCTCATGGAGAATAAGATGAAAAAATACTTCCTTTCTGTACTGACAATCGTAATGGCTTCAATGGTGCTAGCACCTGTAGCAAGCGCCTCAGGGCAGACAAGTCTTAATGACCTGTCTGCTGATCTAAATGGGGATGGCATTGTCACCCTTGGTGAACTTAGGTTTCACAACTCTGAATACAGAGGAAAATAGTCGGCGATTGTCTCTGGGAAAACAGAAAGAGTAACGACTCTTTAGTGTCTTCAGAGGCGGATTCAAGTTACCTTACTCACTCTAAAAACTGCAAAGCCCACCGTAGACTTAGGCCGCGATGGGCTTTTTATTGGTTTTAATTCACTTCATAATTCAGAAAAAGTCTGATCCGGGTAATTGAGCAAATCTGCAAAATTATTCTGGATAAGGTTGCTCAGTTGCTCTTTGTATTGCAGCCAACGACCGATTGTAGTCTATGATTGCATTCGCTAAGTTGCCTTCTGCCTCAGCTAAATCTCCTATGGCGCTTAGCACATCAAGTTGAGTCCCGACTCCTGCATCAAATCTCAAGTTGGCTAACCTAAGCGCCTCTTGCGCTTGTTCTATAGCTGCATTGGCCGTAGTAATATTTTCCTGATTAGCCGTTAAGTTGAAGTATGCGTCCTCAACCTCCAAGCGAATACTGTTGCGAGTTTGGGAAAACTGGGTTTCTGCAATTTCAGATTCCTTATCTTGCTGAGCCGCCGATGCTGAGGCAGCACCCCCATCAAAGAGTTGCCACTGTAATCTAGCGCCCACGCTGAACCCATCATTCAATGCCGTTGAATTGCCGCTCAAAGCCTGCTGAAGGCCATAGTTGGCAACTAAGCTAAGATTAGGTCTTACCGCTGCCAGGGCAATTTGTCTCTGGCGTTGGGCAATGGTGCGCTGGGCCAAAACCTGCGATAGCTCAACGCGACTTTGATAGGCCAGTACAATACTCTCCTCTAAGGTCAGCGGCCAGCCTCCGGCAATTTCGACAGGCAACGTCTCAACATTTACTGAAGCTGGTAAATTTAGCCTGCGTGATAGTTGTCTCTGCGCAATTTGTCGTTGGCTTTGAACCTGCGTCAAGTCTTGGCGGGCATTGGCCACCTGCACCTCTGCCCGGAGCACGTCAAACTGAGTGCCTACGCCAGCACGTTCTCTTAAAATTGTGTCCTGTAGATTGCGCTCCGCTTCATCTAAAAAGGCCTGGCTAATCCGAATTTGCTCAACGGTCAGCTGTAAGGCGTAATAATCATTGGCGGTATCGAGCAGCAGTTGTGCTCTACGCCGGTTGATATCTAGTTCAGCGACCCGAATTTGCTCTTCGGCTACTTGTATTCTGGCTTGTCTACCCCCTGACAAGCCCAAGTCATAAAGGGCCTCAAGGTCTCCTCTTAAAACCGTTTGGTTGTCATTCTCTTCGCTATTACTTTGTAATGTTGATGCCAAGCCAACGGTTGGATACAGTTCTGCTCTAGCTTCTCTAAGCGCAAACTGACTGCGTTCTAGCTCTAGTAAGGCAATCTGAAGATCTTCGTTGTTGCGCAATGCTAGCTCAAAAGCTTCTTCTATAGAGAGAGTCTCTGTCGTAGTAATTTCAACAACTTCTGGCTGAGTTGGCAGAAATAGCGGATTAGGCTCCGGGGAAAGACGGTCAAGTCGTGAGGTATCTTCTTCTGGCTGAGGCAAAGATTGAGCAAGGGCTCTAGATGCGGTCAGGGGAGCAACATCTAACGCAATCACCATGGCCAAACTGGCTAGGGTAGATGTAGAAAGCCGAAAATCTTGACGCATGTTTAACAACAAAATGAGTGCTCTTAAATCAACAAATAAACTACGCCAAAGCCAGAGAAAAGGAATTTTTAGATCGACCCCTAGCAGCAGTCTTGAGAATATATCCAAACCCTCGAATGGTGTGAATTAGCCGTTCTTTTTGACCGTCTTCCATCTTTTTTCGCAGAGAGCAAATGTAAAACTGAAGCACGTTGCTCTCATGCCCAAGATCGCAGTCGTAGCTCCAAACAGCATCAATGATCTGTGTTTTTTTAAGCGCTTCCTTAGGATGCTCAAGAAAGTAAGCCAGTAAATCGAACTCCTTTGCTGTCAGGGTTAATTCATGGCCACCTCGATATACCGTCCGGCTGTAGTGGCTGAGTGTCACATCAGAGAAAACCAGTATTCTCGATGCATCTTCGCTATTATTTCTCCTTAGAAAAACTTTAATGTGGGCCAAAACTAAATCTAGACTTAAAGGTGTAGTGACGTAAGCATCAGCCCCTGCTTCTAGAGCAGCCGCTTGCTTTTGAGGAGTAGTGTCTTTATCGATGTAGAGAATAGGAATTGGATTGCCTGTAGTCCTCAGCCTTCTGCATATATCAATAGCTGTTAAATCAGAAATAGACGAGCTAATAATTAGTGCGTCTGGCTCAATTTGACGAACGTTGATAAGGCCGCTAAAGCCATCTTGATAAACACTGACGAGGTAGCTCTCCTGGATTAGCTCTGACTCAATTAAACGAGAAAAGCTAGATTCATTTTCTATGACAAGAATATGTTTGGCCATATAAACCCACCTCACTCTTTAAATTGAAAGCACCAAAAAGCAGGGCAAAACAAAGCCTATTCTAAGCGCTAGAACATAGGCTCTTCCTTAACACCCTTGGCATTAAGCTTTCTTAGCCTTTCAGTGTTTGTCGCTACAGTATGGCAAGTAAAAATGAAATGAACGTGAAAACTCTACCCAATTTAGAAAGTATTTTTAGGTGTCTCGTCCAGTCGTTGAAATTAAGGCGATTACGGACAAAGCTTAGTATTGTTGGCCAGATAAGTAGGTAGACCTAAGCAATCGGTATCCCAATCACGGCACAGCGGGCTTCCAGCGATTCAGGACTACGTTTAATTAGGCCCATCTACTTAGAACCTATCCGAAAACAGATGACCTAGGGACACAGCGGCTATAGCTTGAAGCCGTAGCCACGACTGTTTAGCGGATGACGATAGCTGAGATTAACCGCCGATATCAGGTTCCCGATGCGTTGTGGGAGCAACTTCAGCCGTTGATTCCAGAGGAGCCCCCGAAGCCCCAGGGCGGACGACCTCGCATGGATGACCGCCAAGCCCTGGAGGCCATTTTCTACGTGCTGTTCACCGGGTGTCAGTGGAAGGCGTTGCCCCGGAGTCTAGGGGCCGCCAGCACCGTTCATGATCGCTTTCAGGAGTGGCAGGCTAACGGCACCTTGGCTCGCTTTTGGCAGGCGGGCTTGGCCACCTATGCCGAGACACAAGGCATCGACTGGGAGTGGACTGCGATGGACGGTGCGCTAGTCAAAGCGCCCTTGGGGGGAAAAAGATACCGGTCCTAACCCCACTGACCGTGGGAAGTCCGGCTCTAAACGCTCCATTCTGACCGATGGCCAGGGCATCCCGCTCGCGATTGTAGTGGCCCCGGCCAATCGGCATGACATGAAACTATTCGAGGCGACCCTGGAGGCCCAACAGATGGTGCCCGCAGATCTTGCGACTGACCGATCTCGCCATCTCTGCCTTGACCGAGGTTACGACTATCAGGCGATCCGGCAGATTCTGGACGAATGGGGTTATGTCGGCCATATTCCGCCCAAGGAGGACCGGGACCTCATCATTCGCGACATCCCAAATTATCGGGCTCGCCGTTGGGTGGTGGAGCGAACCCATGCCTGGATGAATCGATTCCGACGGCTCTTGATCCGATGGGAGAAGAAAGCCGAAAACTACCTGGGCTTTCTCCAGTTAGCCAGTGCTGTCATCACATTTCGCTTAACTGGGGTTTTCGGATAGGCTCTTAGCACCTAGATAAGGTGCTGCGATAGGTTTCCCGCATCTGATCATTTAGTCACATCGATAGACTCTTCTGCTTGTTGAGTTCTAAAAATTTAAGGCTAGAAAATATTCCACAAAAGACGGGCCTCACTTCAAAAACTGAGGCCTGCCGAATTTTATTCGCTAATGAAATTACTGGCCGTACCAGTCTTTTCGCCACTGCTCCATTTGATCAATTTCGACCTGCTGGGTCGATAAAATATCTTGGGCGAGTTGTTGAACTTCTGGTCGGCTGCTTTTCTCTAGGGCATCTTGCGCCATAGCCAATGCCCCCTCATGGTGGGGAATCATGCCATTGATAAAACGTAGGTCGAATTCATCATCGGCAGTACCCAAGTTGCCACTCATCATCATAGTGGCCTGCATATCAGGTGTCATGGCCATGGAATGTCCCATAGCTGCGTGATACATGACAGGCTCTTCGCTGGCATTTGGGTACCACGTTTGCCGCCACTGCTGCATTCGGTCAATCTCGACCTGCTGAGCGGCGATGATCTCCCCTGCCAACTGCTTGACTTCATCTCGCTGCGAATTTTGCAAAGCCGATTCAGCCATCATAACTGCACCTTGGTGATGCAAAATCATGCCGTCAATAAACCGTAAGTCGAACTCCTCGTCACTGGGGCCGAGATCCATCATCATCGAATGGTCGGCCATGGGTTCATCTCCCATGGGCGTAGCGGCAGAGTCTGACGCTTTAGGTGCCGAGGATGACGTGCCGCACGCACTCACGATCACAGGTAGGGACACCAGTCCGCCCACTACTATCCACGAAGCTAATAGTCGTCTCAGAGTCATCGGATGTCAAACCTCTTTTCCATCACAAAGGTGGTTGCTCGCTTTCAAGCACGCTGACGCGCTCGGCACAACTGTCGGTTCTAAGTTTGACACTCAAAAATGAAATGCGAGTGAAATGGAATAGGTCTGAGCAAAATGACAGGACTCTGTCATTATCCAGAATCCATTTCACTTGATACAGCCATTGTTGATCGCACATCCGCCAGACAGCAGCGTCCCTGGGGGTTATTTACCTCACAGCCGCAGCGCTTGGCCTGAATATGGGCGGCAATATCGTCGAGGGCGTGACGATTGGCCGGATCGCGGAGCTGGTGCCGTCGCCAGTCAAAGCAGTAGCACACCGGCACCTCAGGGCTAAGATCTTTGGCAAAGACCGGCACCTTGAGGCGATCGGCCTCAAAGGTTTGGCCATTAGCACCAAAGTACACCACTGGGCAATCGGAGCTGGCGCAAAATCGGTAGCTCTGCTGGGCGTTGAGCTGCGCCAGGGCACCGGGCACCAGCAAACTTTTTAGGGTAATCAGCGGCACGGGTTTGCCCTTTGCGCCATTTCCGGGGCAGTGTTGATGGGATTGTGCGGCAGTAGTTAATGGGTCATTACAACAGTCGCTCATCAGTGGTCCCCTAAATGGACGTTTCATGGATTGATCTACTTCGCACAGCAGCGGCGATGCCGTCGATAGGTAACCACCGTTAGCGCAATCAAAATGCCCAACAGCGGCAGCAAGACCATGTCGAGATAACCCACCCAAACGGCTAGCCCCAGGGCGCTGAGCACAATCACCAGCACGGGCGTAAAGCAGCAGAGGGCCACAACTACGGTGCCAATTAGACTGGCGATAAAGGTATTTTTAGGCGTCATAGGATACCTGTTCAATAAACCCGCAGATGGTTCCCTGACAAAAGGTTTCGGTCGGGGCAGTAGCATCGTCGGTAAGTTGTGCCGCCAGGTTAGAGTGGTAGGTGGCTAGTTCCTGGCGGAGGGCTTGCAGCTCGGCAATTTGTTGATCGAGCTGCTGGAGATGGCTGGACACCATCGCTTTAAGCTGTTGGCAGGGCGCTGTGCCCCCAGCACGCAACGCAATCAACTGACCAATTTCCGTCAGCGATAGCCCTAGCCGCTTGGCTTTTTGGATAAAGCGCAGCCGCTCCACATCGGCAGTTCCGTAGAGGCGATACTGAGCCGCGCTGCGCTGGGGGGCTTGCAGCAGCCCCAGCCGCTCGTAATAGCGAATGGTGGAAGCAGGCACCCCAGCGGCCCGACTCAGATCGCGAATTAACATGACGGTGGTTCTACCCCTGCCCTATCCCCGCCGCCGCCAGAGCGTCGCGGGAAATCGGCTGCTGTTGACGGCAACAGTCCACCAATTCGCCATCGACCACCACGGCGGGAAGCCGATGGATGCCGTAGTCCTCCAGTTTTTGGCGAGCGGTGGCCGTGATTTGCTCACTGCGCACATCCCAAACTTGAATCTGGCAGGCTGTACAGCTCATCTGCTGCACCAGGTTGACGGCCTCGTCGCACCGAGGGCATCCAGCTACAAAGATTTCAACTTGTCGCTGAGTCATTTCATTACCTTGAAAGTTGAGTTCACTCTAAACCTTGAACCTAACTTCAAGGTCAAGGGGGGCCTAAACTCCGATTCGGGATGACAATTTACCAAACGCCCTTGACTCTCTAACGACTTTAGGGTTTAGCCTGAGATGGCGGATAATGCGGTAACTGATGTGAGGCATCTATTGTGGATCCTTTGGATATAAACCCTTCAGATCTTAGAATCCCAGCAGACCTGGCTCCAGAGGTGTTAGCGCTGGCAGCGCGACTACAGGCTGAGCAGCAGAGCAGCTACTCCCTAGAGGAATTAGTTGACGCAGGAGCCGAGGCTAACATTGAGCCGGAGTATATTCGTCAGGCAGCGCAACAGATTCAATCACAACAGATTCAGGCGACATTACGCCCTGCCAGATTCTCTTGGCTAGCTAAGGGCGGTGCGATGGCGGCGGCAGTTGTGGTCGTGCTATTTGGTATGACGCTAATTGGCGGCTCTACCGGTATGGGCTGCCATGCCAGGATGGACGCGGTAGAGAGCCATCGCCGATGACCCAGAGCTAGCCGCAGACCTACCCTAGCGACTGCGGCGTCTCAATTATGAAATAAATATGAAAAGACCTAGCTATCCATTATGCTTTTAATTATGAAGTAATTATGAAAAGCAATGGATTGGCATGTACAGCGGCGATCGCTCCTTGGAGCTGGGCTTCTAGGGGCTGGCACCTGGCTGGGTAGACGGTTTAACCAACCAGCGCTGGCTCAAGAGCGTGCCCTGACTGCTCCGGATCTTCATCACCAGGGCATGACTACGCTGGGTGAGGTTGATCACCTTAGAAATGGCTTTGACCCTTACGTACTGCTGACTCAGTGGGACGGCGGTAAGGTGTCGCAGTTCCCCACTGGCCAGCGCCTGCGGGAATACGACATTACTGCTGTCGAGCGAGAGATTGAGGTAGCTCCGGGGGTGTTCTATCCCGCCTGGACATACAACGGTCAGGTGCCGGGGCCAACGATTCGGGTCACAGAGGGCGATCGCATTCGCATTCGCTTTACCAATCAGGGTACGCACCCACACACCCTGCACTTTCACGGTATTCATGGAGCCAGGCAGGATGGCGTTCCAGGGGTGATGGAGGCTGCGCCGGGGCAAACGGTGACCTACGAGTTTGACGCGAAGCCCTTTGGCTGCCACCTCTACCACTGTCATTCTGTGCCGTTTAAGCGCCATCTCCACAAAGGGCTCTACGGCGCTTTCATTGTTGATCCTGACCCACAGCGGCACCCCGACCAGGTAGAGGTTGCCCGATCGCGCCTGCTGGGCTCCTCAGAAAACCAGCGTTGGCAGGAGTTACTGATGGTGATGAATGCTTTTGATACCAACTTTGACGAGGAGAACGAAGTCTACGCAGTTAATTCCATTCCCCATGCCTACATGAAGCAGCCGATTCGCATTGAGCGCGATCGCCCAGTGCGCGTCTATTTAATTAACGTGACCGAGTTTGACCCGATCAACTCCTTTCACCTGCACGCCAATTTCTTCGATTACTACGACCACGGCACCACCCTCACCCCTACCCACCGCACCGTTGATACCGTCATGCTCTGTCAGGGGCAGCGGGGCATCATCGAATGCTCCTTTGCTGACTTTGAACCCGGCATTTATATGTTTCATGCCCATCAGGCCGAATTTGCTGAACTGGGCTGGATGAGTGCCTTTGAGGTGGTGGCATGACGACTTTGCCCTGGCGCTGGGTGTTGCCGCCCCTCCTATTAGCGGGGTTGGTTGCCCTGCTGCTCACCCTGAACCCGGCCCGGTTGCTCAACTTAAATGCACCGCCGCTGGAATCGCTCACAGTTGAGCGCACCATTCTCAACGAAGACGGCATCACCCTCAAGGTACGGGCAGAGGGGTCAGCCCCCATGACCATTGCCCAGGTTCAGGTGGATGGTGCCTATTGGGCCTTTACCCAGCAGCCCCCTGGCCCGATCCGGCGGCTGGCAACGGCAACGGTTCAAATTCCATACCCCTGGGTAGAGGGCGAAGCGCATCATGTTCAGTTCCTGACCAACACGGGTGTTATCGTTGCCCACCCCATTGACGTGGCTCTGCCTACACCCGCTCTGTCTCTGGCAACGCTGCTGGGCTACGGCTGGCTAGGGCTCTATGTGGGGCTGGTGCCAGTGGGGTTAGGTATGTTGTGCTACCCCTATTTGAAAGTGCTGGGCCAGCGAGGACTAACCTTTGTTTTAACCCTGACATTGGGCATGCTGGCGTTTTTGCTGGTAGACACCTTGCAGGAAGGGCTGGAGCTAGCTGGAAAGGCGGCGATCGCGTTTCAAGGCCAAGCCCTGGTTTGGTTTGCAGCCACAGTGGCTTGTCTAGCCTTATTTGCCGTGGGCCGCCGCCGGGGCAAACCGCCCGAAGGCTCTGCGCTGTCTACCTATATGGCTTTGGGTATTGGTCTGCACAATCTGGGGGAGGGGCTGGCGATCGGTACCGCCTTTGCCCTAGGGGAAATTGCCTTGGGCTCATTTCTGGTGGTTGGCTTTACCCTCCACAACCTGACCGAAGGGCTGGGCATTGTTGCACCGCTGCTTAAGCAAAAACTGCGCTGGAAGACCTGTGTAGCGCTAGCCGCCCTGGCTGGACTCCCTGCTGTGGTGGGGTTGTGGGTGGGGGCTTTTGCTTTTTCTCCCCACTGGGCGGCTTTGTTCTTGGGCATCGGTGCAGGGTCGATTTTGCAGGTAATCGTAGAACTCAGCACCTACCTACAGCGGCAACTGCATCAGTCAAGACTCTCTGGCTTGGCAGGGCTGAGTTTAGCTGGCTTTACGACCGGGCTACTTGTGATGTACAGCACCGCGCTGCTGGTGAAATTTTAACCAGACAACCTAGCCATCACCTTTTTTGAGCGCTACAAGCGCGTTAGATCTGGTGTGGGCTAGGTTGCTGGTACAGGTGTGAATCTACTGCCAAGCTTGAAAGACGCTTTTAGCTTAGGCCCTGCGGGCTGCTTGAGAGGCTATCTGGTCTCTAAAACAGCCTTATCGTCTTTAGCTTAGCCGCAGTTAGAAGGGGGGCAATCAGGGGTGGGGAACAGGCAGGGAGCGGCAGCGGCAACGCCAGCCACGGCAGCGGTCAGAACAAGGGCAGAAACAGCCGCTAGGGAGAGCTTCTTGATCTGAGGAACTTTGAGCATCGGAATTAACCTCTTTGGTAAAAATGGTGAATCAAACGGTCTCTAGACGAGACTTTCCATAAGGTAAACCCTGAGGTTGGCTTGAGAGTCAACCCCCCAAGTTTGCACTAAGCTAGCTTTAGTGACGATGGTCGCGCATCCCCAATCGGTCTTTTTTTAGAAGGATGGCCTGCTCAGACAATGAAGAAACTCCTTAAAATAGGCGAGCTGGCCAAACAGGCTCACGTGACGGTAGCCACCATCCGCTACTACGAGTCGCTGCACCTACTAGAGCCGGTGAGCAAGGCTGAGAATGGCTATCGCTATTACGACGACGAAGCTGTTACTCGTCTGCTATTTATTAAGCAGGCCCAGACATTGCAGTTTTCCCTGGCAGAAATTCAGCAGGTGTTCGATGTGCGCAAGCAGGGGGAGCCGGTCTGCACCCTGGTTAAAACGCTAATCGACTGTAAAATTGCGACCCTGGAACAGGAAATTCAGCAAGCTACTGCCCGTAAAACCATGCTAGAAACCTACCGCACGAGTTGGGCCGCCCGTCCCCTAGACAATCCATCCGATGTTAAGGTTTGCAGTCTTATTGAAGAAGTAAGCCTAACCCTGAATCGTTTAGAGGCTATTTAAGAAACTGTCAAATTAGGTCTGATTTATTCTAAATGCGGCTAATATCATGAACCGCCATAGTCCCTTGAATTGGCTAAATTCGCCTGAGTTCAACATAGTTATATTTTCGTTTTTACTGTCTTTCTTTTGGGAAATTCAGCAAATGTGGTTTTATCAAATTCCAGCTGGATACTCTCACTTCGATATAGTCAGAAATTGCACCCTCGCTACAGTCGGAGATGTCGTAATTATATTGATTGCATTTTGGGCCGTTGCAGCTCTATCGAAGTCTCGTCAATGGTTGCGCCACCCAAACCGTAGCCAAATGGGTGTTTTCATCTTTGTAGGAGTGGTAATCACCGTTGTTATCGAAGCCTTGGCCACTGGCCCCCTCAATCGGTGGACTTATGCCGAGTTCATGCCAACAATTCCGATTTTAGGCACTGGGTTAGTGCCATTGTCAATGTGGTTTCTAGTGCCTCCGCTCACCATTTGGTTTACCAGGCGTCAAATTCAGCCTGTAAGGTCATAACATTCAGATCCAATCGTTCGAGATTTAACCAGAGCGAAGGATAACTAATACTGTCCCAGATGCATGGTGAAGTACATAGTTGCTAACCTTTTTGGAAAGAGAATCGCTGAGAATATTACAAGGCTCATGATAATGAGGTATACAGGTTTCTTTGCTATGGTGAATCTTACGCGTTATGGTGAGACTCCTTTACATAAGATAGTTTGGTCTGAGTGTTGCGATGACCCCACGGGAGAAATGCAGGAGTCACTGCGGCATAATCACTAATCGACCGCAAAATTGCAACCACAGATACCCTAACCATGACCTGGTTTGAGCGATCGCAGCCCCTGTTAATTCTGCTTTCGGTGCTGCTGGGGCTAGGCCTAGCTCAAATTGGCGACGTTGCTGCCCTGGCAGGCCATCTCATTACACCGCTGTTGATGGGGATGCTGTACGCGGCGTTTCTGCCTATCCCGCTACGGCATCTGGGTAGAGCCTTTGGCAACTACCGTGTGACTGTTGCCAGCCTGGCGATGAACTTTGTCTGGACACCCCTGCTGGCCTGGGCGTTGGGGGCGCTGTTTCTGCGAGATGCGCCCGATTTGCGGGTGGGTCTGCTGATGTTGATGGTGACCCCCTGCACCGATTGGTATCTGGTGTTTACCGGCATTGCCAAGGGCAACGTCAGCCTTGCAACGGCGCTGCTACCGCTGAATTTTGTCTTGCAGATGGTGTTGTTGCCCGTTTATCTGGCCATTTTTGCCCAGGCGCTGGTCTCGCTCGATCTTGGGGTACTGGCAGGCAAAATAGCCACCGTTCTGCTGATTCCACTGGCGTTGGCGCTGCTGTCTCGTTACGGCATGGGCTGGCTAAAGGGGCCAACCTGGCTCCACCAAAAGCTGCCGCAGGTGGCGATGGTACAGCTCCTCTGTTTGAACTTGGCCGTTGTGGCTATCTTTGCCGCCGAGGGCAAGGCGTTACTTCAGCGTCTAGATCTGTTGCTGTGGTTGCTGCTGCCCATTGGTTCGTTTTTTGTGATTAACTTCGCCCTGGCTCAATGGCTGGGGCGGCGGTTGCGGCTGGCATATCCAGAGGTAGTCTGCCTGACTTGCACAACCCTGGCACGGAACTCTCCGGTGGCGCTGGCGGTGGCAGCAGCAGCCTTTGGCGATCGCCCCTTGATTGCCCTAACCCTGGTAATCGGCCCGCTGCTAGAGCTGCCGATTATGGCGCTCGTGGCCCAGCTGTTGCTGCGCTCTCGCCCTGGCGATGGTTCGCCCTGCAGCAGGGAAAGTTGAGAGCTAGAGCGATCGCTGAGCGTACTGCAAAATACCTGCGGCAATGCCTTGGGCCATGCGGCTGCGCCAGGCCGGGTCGTTGAAGTTACGGGCGTCTTGAGCCCCAGTGACAAACCCGGTCTCGACCAAAACCGATGGCATAGAGGTGTTTACGAGGATGTGAAAACGAGCCTGGCGCACCCCGCGATCGGGCATGGTCACCAGACGCAAAATAGATTGATGAATCACCTGGGCGAGACGATTCCCTGAGCTGTGGTAGTAGGTCTCTAGCCCGTTTACCTCGGGCCTACTCAGGCTAATGGAGTTGGCGTGAATGCTAACAAAGAGGTCGGCATTGGCCCGCTCGGCAATTTGCACCCGAGGTGCCAAATCAATTTCCCGATCATCGGAGCGGGTCAGCACCACCTGCGCACCGCTTTGTTCTAAGATTCTGGCGACTTCGTAGGCGATCGCAGAGGTTACATCTTTTTCGCGCAGGCCGCCCACGCCGATCGCCCCCGGATCGCGACCGCCATGGCCTGGGTCGATCACAATGGTAACGGCCTGCTTGGGAATGCCACTATTCGGTGGGGGCACCGCTGGGGTCGCGGGTATGGCGGGCT
>NZ_JADEXE010000525.1 GCF_015207265.1 Nodosilinea sp. LEGE 07298
GCGATCAGAGCCTTGGTTCACGCCTATCGCCAAATGTTAGGAAAGGACGACATTTCTGCGGGTTTTACTGTCCTGCTGATCGTCGGTATCTAGCGCCGATGGCATGGCGATCGCCCCTCTCAAATAGAGTTTATTGGTTGTAAGCGTCAGTGCTTGTTGGCCAGCTTATCCACACCGGTAAACCCTGAGCATAAAGGCGCAAAACTCTTTAAAGAGTCTTTTGATTTTAGAGCGGTGATTGAAAAAGACTGGGTGATTGTGTACAGTGCTTCTGGATTGTATACAGCGATAACGCCCGCATTTCCCTAATAAGTGGTGGTGGCATTACTCTCTGTAGATTTTTGAGGTGTCGCTGCGGCGATCGCCCTAGACAATGGTCCCTTAGCGACATTGGTTGACTGCTTTGAGGCCGTTTTGGTCGCTCTACTGTTCAAATTAGATTGCCTTTGGCCCACTCTATGAGCGATTTAGTAGGCCATTTAATGGGCAATTCAAATTTCGTGGTTCTTTAGAATTTTAGGAATAGTTTCATGCTGACTCACCTGCATCGACTCACTGGCCAAGTGCTTAAGGCTCTGGCGGCTGGGGTTTTGGTGGTAGTTTTAGTCTTTTCAAATGGGCCTGGAGCAACGTCTCAAGCCTTAGCTTCATCGAAGGGCACCCTGACCGAAACCATGGATCTCACTATGGCCGAAGCCGCCCAAGAGTTTGTGGAGACTGTGCTGGACGACTACTCGGACGCTCTAGAAGATTCATTTTCTGAAGCGGTTAAGCCACTCAAGTCGATCACCAAAGATTTAACCAAGCAGCTCAGCAAAGCCGCCGCTTCCCCTACCGCAGCCAGCGCCACCACTCTCAGCCCTACCATTGAAAGCTCAAAAACAGCATTAGATACGGCCTCGGCCTCCTTTGATACCCTGGTTGCCAATACAGCCACCTTTAAGTCGACCTTAGATTTGGCCCCCGCTCAGCTTAAAGAGGCCATTGATACTCAGCTTGGCACCAAGTTTGATGAGCTGCAAAAAGCCTTTGAAGACGTCTCTGGTGCGATCGCGCTGCTATCAGCCGACACCACTGCCTTAGACTCGGCTGACCCAGCGGCAGGGGCTGCATCACTGACCGAGCACACCACCCTACTCTCTGAGGCGATCGAATCGGCCAAAACCGTGATTTCAGGCTTTGGTGACTAGATCTAGCTCTACAGCTAAATCTGAATAACCTCATCCTTCAGAGAGATCATTCATCAAACCCTCTCATGCAAGCCAGAAGCACTACATTTGGTATATGAGAATACCTTTTGTTACGGTATACCTATAAACAAAAGGAAACGTCATGAAAAGCCAAACCAACAAAACCTGGAATTCTGAACAGCTTGTGAAAATGAGCGATGCGTTGGGCGGCGGCTACATGCCCGGCATGCAAACGGCCAAGTCTGCTAACGGCGATCGCTGGACGGCCCAGCGCCACATTCAAGCTTCGGCCATGATGGGCCAAGCCTATCTGTAGGGTCTTCAGCTAGAGCACAGCCGATCGCGATCGCTAAAAGGCGATCGGTAAACGCGAACCAGCGGCCTCTTTCCCAAAGCGGGAAAGAGGCTTTTTTATTCAGACAACACCCGGTTTTGGCGGTACTGGTTACAGGCCGCCACCAGAGCCTGGGCCACCTCCGGGCAGCCACCCCAGTGCAGGTGCAGGTACGAGGCCTGTACCTGGTGTAGACTCCAGCCCTCGGTGGCGTGGGGCTGCTCGGCACCGTAGCGCTTGAGCCTGTATAGAGGGTGTTCTGGCAATTTATCAGTCTGGGAGCGATGGAACTCGTGCCCCCAGACTGTTTGCCCCTGCGCCAAAAGGAGGCTAGGCTGCTGAGCCGCTGCCTGGCGGTAGCCCAGAGTCAGCCGTGGCCCCATGCGTACGGTGGTAGGCAGTAGCCCCACCATTGGCCAGGGCTGGCCATTTAGGTCGATCAGGGTTGTCGCCAAATACATGAGTCCGCCGCATTCAGCATAGGCAGGTAAGCCTGCTTGCAAAAGCATTTTCAGCTCGGTTCGCAACCCCTGGTTGGTCGCCAGGTCGGCTGCAAACATTTCAGGGAACCCACCGCCAAAGTACATGCCATCAATATCGGCAGGTGGACAAGCATCCTGAAGCGGGCTCCAGGGAATCAGTTCGGCTCCCAGGGCGGTGAGGATGTCTAGATTATCGGGGTAGTAGAAGCTGAAGGCGGCATCTTGGGCGATCGCGAGGCGAGGCTTGGGGGTGGGGGG